>NZ_JADBRD010000006.1:0-101862 GCF_014930495.1 Enterobacter cloacae complex sp. S3
TTTCAGCCTGATACAGATTAACAGAATTTGCCTGGCGGCTTTAGCGCGGTGGTCCCACCTGACCCCATGCCGAACTCAGAAGTGAAACGCCGTAGCGCCGATGGTAGTGTGGGGTCTCCCCATGTGAGAGTAGGGAACTGCCAGGCATCAAATAAGTGAAGAGGCCATCCGCAAGGATGGCCTTTTTGCGTTTAAGCATTCAGAAATTTGTAGGCCGGATAAGGCAAAGCTGCCACCCGGCAAGTCAGATCGCACTCCACTCCACAATAAACTCCGCAATCCCATCCACATCATTTAAATCCAGCATCGGAACTTCAAGCGGCAATACAACATCACTGGCCACCGCAATCACATGCTCATCCAGCGTTAACTCGCTGAAATCATGCCCGGCATCGCTTCTGAACAGCAGGATCTTAGGCACGGCCTCATGCTTAAATCCCTCAACCAGCACCAGATCCAGCGTGGCGTGATCCATCCGGCTGACCAGATAAGCGAGATCCAGCGGTGCCTCATCCGGCGTTTCTGTCATCAGCGCCCAGCGTTGAGTACTTGCCACCATCGTTTGCGCTGCACCCGCTTTACGCAACGCATAGCTATCTTTGCCCGGTTTATCGACATCCATATTATGGTGGGTATGTTTAATCAATCCTGGACGGATACCTCTGGCACAAAGCGCAGGAATGAGCTTTTTCAGCAGAGTGGTTTTTCCGGTCCCACTCCAGGCAGAAATGGCGACAACAGGTATCATCTTTTCTCCTGCATCATCTGCAAATCGTCAGGCGTATTCACATTCACAAATGCTGATTTTAAATCGCTAAAATCAACGGGATGACCGCCAGACTCGCGCATAAAAGCCATCACCCTGCGCTCTCCCGCAGCCAGATAGTACTGCAGGGCTGGCGCCAGGGATCGGTGCATCAATGCGATAGCAGGATGATCACGCTCGCCGTCATGTACCCAAACCACAGGAGCCGTACCCCGAAGCAGCAACAAACGTTCGACAAGACAGGACGGAATAAACGGGGTATCGCAGGGACAGAAGATGAACCACTCTCCGTGAGACTGTTGCATGACCGAAAGCATGCCGGCCAGCGGTCCCGGGTAATCCTCAAGGATATCCTGATAAACGGCATACCCGCTGAGCTGGTAAGTGTCGATATGCCGGTTAGCACTGATGACCATTGTCGACACCTGGCCTGCGAGCGTATCAGCGACACATTGCCATAAGGGTTTGCCGTTCAGGCATTGAAGCCCCTTATCTTTTCCCCCCATTCGTGTCGCTCTGCCACCTGCCAGAACGACCCCAATGATTTCCTGGCTAAGATTCACGAATATCGCCTCTTTTATTGTGGGATTGACCCTGCTAACGTGTCACTCTAAATGAAAGGAGCACCACCATGAAATGTAAACGTCTGAATGAAGTCATTGAACTCCTCCAGCCCGCCTGGCAAAAAGAGCCAGAGCTAAATCTGATGCAATTTTTACAGAAACTGGCGAAAGAGTCAGGTTTTGACGGCGATCTGGCAGACCTTTCTGACGACATCCTGATCTATCACCTTAAAATGCGTGACTCTGCCAAAGATGCTGTTATTCCTGGTATTCAGAAAGATTATGAGGAAGATTTTAAGACCGCATTACTGCGCGCCCGAGGCGTAATTAAAGAGTAAAAGCTTGTAAGCGGCGGCACCGAAATCGCCACAAGATGATATCCTGAATCATTCGTATAATTTCCGGATGATCGGATGAACGACCAGGCTTTTACTTTCCAGACATTACACCCGGACACCATTATGGATGCCCTGTTTGAACAGGGTATTCGGGTGGATTCCGGGCTAACACCGTTAAACAGCTACGAAAACCGCGTCTATCAGTTTCAGGATGAGGATCGTCATCGCTTCGTCGTAAAATTCTATCGTCCTGAACGCTGGTCCGCAGAACAAATTCAGGAAGAGCATCAGTTTGCTCACGATCTGCTGGATGACGATGTTCCCGTTGCCGCACCGCTAAAATTCAATAACCAAACGCTCCTCACGCACGAAGGGTTTTACTACGCTGTATTCCCGAGCCTGGGTGGCCGCCAGTTTGAAGCGGATAATATCGATCAGATGGAGTGGGTTGCCCGCTATCTTGGGCGCATACACCAGACGGGACGCAAAAAAGCCTTTATTGCCCGCCCGACTATCGGAATTCAGGAATACCTTCTTGAGCCACGCGGAATATTCGAAACGTCTGCCATGATCCCCACTGCGTTAAAGGATGATTTCCTCAACGCCACCGATAAGCTCATTGCTGCTGTTAAAACCTGCTGGCGCGACGATATTTCTGTCCTGCGCCTGCATGGCGATTGTCATGCCGGAAATATCCTCTGGCGTGATGGCCCGCTGTTTATCGATCTCGATGATGCGCGTATGGGGCCAGCGGTTCAGGACCTGTGGATGCTGCTCAATGGCGACAAAGCCGAGCAACGTATGCAGCTTGAAACCATTATTGAAGCATATGAAGAATTTAGCCCGTTTAATTCAGACGAAATTGCCCTGATTGAGCCTTTACGTGCGATGCGTTTTGTTTATTATCTCGCATGGTTAATCAGGCGTTGGGACGATCCCGCATTTCCCCGGAATTTCCCGTGGCTTACCGGAGAGGATTACTGGCGTAGCCAGATATCTACATTTACTGAGCAGGTCAAGGTTCTTCAGGAACCCCCTCTGCAATTAACGCCGATGTATTAATTGGACACACCCAGGAGAGAGTTAATCATGAAAAAAATTTGGCTGGCGCTGGCAGGTATGATTCTGGCATTTAGCGCTTCTGCTGCGCAGTTTACCGACGGCAAACAGTTCATCACGCTGGACAAACCGGTCGCTGGCGAGCCACAGGTTCTGGAGTTCTTCTCGTTCTATTGCCCACACTGCTATCAGTTCGAGCAGGTTCTGCATGTTTCTGACAACGTGAAGAAAAAGCTGCCAGAAGGCACCAAAATGACCAAGTACCACGTCGAGTTCCTGGGTCCATTGGGTAAAGACCTGACCCAGGCGTGGGCGGTTGCGATGGCACTGGGCGTGGAAGATAAGATCACTGCGCCAATGTTTGAAGCCGTACAGAAAACCCAGACCGTTCAGACCACTGCGGATATCCGTAAAGTGTTCGTTGATGCCGGCGTGAAAGGTGAAGAGTATGACGCAGCATGGAACAGCTTTGTGGTGAAATCTCTGGTTGCTCAGCAGGAAAAAGCGGCTGCTGACCTCCAGCTTCAGGGCGTTCCGGCGATGTTTGTTAACGGCAAATACCAGCTGAACATGCAGGGCATGGACACCAGCAGCATGGATATCTTCGTACAGCAGTATGCTGATACCGTGAAATACCTGGTTGAGAAGAAGTAATTTCGCGGATGTAAAAACGCCGGTCACTGACCGGCGTTTTTGTATGAAGATTTAATATTGTCTATCTGTTCGTCTTTGTCTTTCCAGAGCGTATTAAGCCACTGCTGGAAACGACGCTTGAAATTCTTATCGTTAACGTAATCACCGTGCAGCCCGGCATCTATCGGAACCAGATCGACACGCACAACAATGCGCGTCAGTTTGCCGCTGAGCATATCGTAGAACGGCGTCTTATTGTTTTCCGGATAGCAGAGTGTGACGTTCAGGAGTTTATCGAACTGTGATCCCAGCACGTTAAGCGCCATCGCAATACCCGCAGCCTTTGGCGGCAGCAAGTGCTGGTAAGGGGAGCGAGTTTGTTGATGCTTCTCTTCCGTAAACCGGGAGCCTTCAACAAAGTTCACGATGGTCGTAGGATGCGCGCGAAACTTTTCGCAGGAACGGCGCGTGGTATCCACATCTTTGCCGCGACGCTCGGGATGACGAATCAAATAGCTGCGCGAATAGCGTTTCATAAACGGCATATCAAGTGCCCAGCAGGCCAGCCCGATAAAAGGCACCCAGGCGAGCTGCTGTTTCAGAAAATATTTGTTCATCGGGATGTGTTTGCGAAAAAGTACGCATAACACCACGATGTCCGCCCAGCTGTGGTGATTGCAGATCAGCAGATACCAGTTCTTCTTGTTAAGACTCTCCAGCCCTTTGATATCCCACTTTAGATGTGGGTTCAGGCACAGCAGGATCGCCAGTCCTTCGCACCAGCAGTACATCATGAAGTTACAAAATGCAGACACGGCTCGCCACACCATGGGAACAGGCAGCAGCAGTTTAACGATCCCGGCGATAATGATCGGCACAGAGCAGGCGACAGTCACAAGGATAGTTAAAATGATGCTTAACAGTAATGTTATTGCTGCGAGCAATCTCGGCATGATGAGCTTTTTCAGGTAGTTAGCTGTAAGTGAGCGGTCGGCTATGCAACGCCGGGCGCTGATTTTACCAGAAAACAGACAAATTAATGGCGCTTTGACGTGATGATTTGGCCGCTTTTACTCTGTCGCAGACGATTTCTCTGTGATTGCGCGCTTAACAAGGCTTATATCCACATAGACTAAATTGCCATCAGTTGACCATATAGATAAGATCTAATGATATAACAGCATGATAATTAAGATTTAAAAATTAACGCATATGTATTTTTTACGTCTGTTATTCATATGAAGTGAAAATATGCACAAACTTATCCACAGTTTGATTTTTGCGAGCGATCCTCACGATCGCAAAATCTTTTCCTGTATCTGGCGCTAATACCTGATGTTTTCATCCTTCTGTGGCATCCTTTACCCATAAATTGATTAAAGGCACGGACATTATGGTTCAGATCCCAGAAAACCCTCTTATTCTCGTCGATGGCTCTTCTTACCTGTATCGGGCATATCATGCGTTTCCTCCTCTGACCAATAGCGCAGGGGAACCCACCGGCGCAATGTACGGCGTGCTGAACATGCTGCGCAGCCTGATCCTTCAGTATCAGCCAACCCATGCGGCTGTGGTCTTTGATGCGAAAGGTAAAACTTTCCGCGACGAGCTGTTTGAACATTACAAATCTCACCGTCCGCCAATGCCTGACGATCTGCGCGCGCAGATTGAGCCGCTGCACACCATGGTAAAAGCGATGGGGCTGCCGCTGCTGGCCGTCTCTGGCGTTGAAGCCGATGACGTCATCGGCACGCTGGCGCGTGAAGCAGAAAAGATGGGGCGTCCTGTGCTGATCAGCACCGGTGATAAAGATATGGCGCAGCTGGTGACGCCAGGTATTACCCTGATTAACACCATGACTAACACCATTCTCGGGCCTGAAGAAGTGGTCGCAAAGTACGGCGTGCCGCCTGAGCTGATTATCGACTTCCTCGCGTTAATGGGCGACTCCTCGGATAACATCCCGGGTGTCCCTGGCGTCGGTGAAAAAACCGCGCAGGCGCTGCTCCAGGGGCTGGGCGGTCTGGACACGCTCTACGCGGAGTCAGACAAAATCGCCGGGCTCTCCTTCCGTGGTGCAAAAACCATGGCCGGAAAACTGGAAGAGAACAAAGAGGTGGCTTATCTCTCCTATAAGCTGGCCACAATCAAAACCGATGTCGAACTGGAGCTGGGCTGTGAGCAGCTTGAAGTGCAACAGCCTTCCGCTGACGATCTGCTGAGCCTGTTTAAGAAATACGAATTCAAGCGCTGGACCGCTGACGTGGAAGCCGGTAAATGGCTGCAGGCGAAAGGGGCCAAACCTGCTGCAAAGCCGAAGGAGACGATCGTCGTTGACGCAGAAGAGCAGGCGGAAGAAGAAGCCGTGGCGCTTTCCTTCGACAACTACGAAACCATTCTTGAAGAGTCACAGCTGATCGCCTGGATCGATAAGCTGAAAAAGGCGCCGGTCTTCGCCTTTGATACCGAAACCGACAGCCTCGATAACATCTCTGCCAATATGGTCGGCCTGTCATTTGCGACAGAGCCGGGTATTGCCGCCTACGTCCCTGTGGCGCACGATTACCTGGATGCGCCGGAGCAGATCTCCCGTGAACGCGTGCTTGAGCTGCTAAAGCCGATCCTGGAAGACGAAAAGGCGCTCAAGGTTGGACAAAACCTCAAGTACGACCGCGGTATTTTGCAAAACTACGGCATTGAACTGCGCGGGATTGCCTTCGACACCATGCTTGAATCCTACATTCTGGACAGCGTCGCGGGCCGCCATGATATGGATTCCTTATCTGACCGCTGGCTCAAGCACAAAACGATCACCTTTGAAGAGATTGCCGGTAAAGGGAAAAATCAGCTCACCTTTAACCAGATTGCTCTGGAAGAAGCGGGGCGCTACGCGGCGGAAGACGCAGATGTCACGCTACAGCTGCACCTGAAGATGTGGCCAAAACTGCAGAAGCATGAAGGTCCGCTGAACGTGTTCCAGCATATCGAGATGCCGCTGGTACCCGTTCTGTCCCGCATTGAACGCAACGGCGTGAAGATTGACCCAACGGTGCTGCATAACCACTCCGGGGAGCTGGCGCAGCGTCTGACCGAGCTCGAGCAAAAAGCGCATGAGCTTGCAGGCGAGCCGTTTAACCTCTCTTCGCCGAAGCAGCTGCAAACCATTCTGTTTGAAAAGCAGGGCATCAAGCCGCTGAAGAAAACTCCTGGCGGCGCGCCGTCAACCTCTGAAGAGGTGCTGGAAGAGCTGGCGCTGGATTATCCGCTGCCAAAAGTGATTCTGCAGTACCGTGGCCTCGCGAAGCTGAAGTCTACCTACACCGACAAGCTTCCGCTGATGATCAACCCGAAAACGGGTCGCGTGCACACGTCGTACCACCAGGCTGTCGCGGCGACCGGTCGTCTCTCATCAACCGATCCCAACCTGCAGAACATCCCGGTACGTAACGAAGAAGGCCGCCGTATTCGACAGGCTTTCATCGCACCAGAGGATTATCTGATTGTCTCTGCTGACTACTCGCAAATTGAGCTGCGCATTATGGCGCATCTGTCCCGCGACAAAGGCCTGCTGACCGCGTTTGCTGAAGGGAAGGATATCCACCGGGCAACTGCGGCGGAAGTCTTCGGCTTGCCGCTGGACAGCGTGACCAACGAGCAGCGCCGCAGTGCTAAGGCGATCAACTTCGGTCTGATTTACGGCATGAGTGCATTTGGTCTTTCGCGCCAGCTCAATATTCCGCGCAAAGAGTCGCAGAAGTATATGGATCTCTACTTCGAGCGTTATCCGGGCGTGCTGGAATACATGGAACGCACCCGCGCGCAGGCGAAGGAAAAAGGTTACGTCGAAACCCTGGATGGCCGTCGTCTCTACTTACCGGACATCAAATCCAGCAACGCGGCGCGTCGCGCTGGCGCAGAGCGTGCGGCGATCAACGCCCCGATGCAGGGTACCGCGGCGGACATTATTAAGCGTGCAATGATCGCCGTTGATGCCTGGCTGGAAAAAGAGAAGCCTCGCGTGAAAATGATCATGCAGGTACACGATGAACTGGTATTTGAAGTGCACAAAGACGACCTCGACGCCGTGTCGAAGAAGATCCACGAACTGATGGAAAGCAGCATGACGCTTGACGTGCCGTTGCTGGTGGAAGTGGGAAGTGGCGAAAACTGGGATCAGGCTCACTAAGGGTTCTTCGCATAACGCGCTTTTTATGTAAGTTTGCAACATAACAACGCGCGTTTTGTGACAATCATTAGAATTCCCTATGTAAAGAATGAAAAAAAACTACAAAAAATGCTTTTTCTGCAGCACAAAAAGGGGTAGAGTTGTCGGCGTAGGGTACAGAGGTAAGATGTTCTATCTTTCAGACCTTTTACTTCACGTAATCGGATTTGGCTGAATATTTTAGCCGCCCCAGTCAGTAATGACTGGGGCGTTTTTTATTGCGTCAAAGAAAAATTCAGGCAAAAAAAACGCGGCTATCGCCGCGCTCGGTATTACTCTTCTTCCGCTTCCGTCGCGGGTTCCAGCTCGCTAAACCAGGTATCGAGCTTCTGACGCAGCTTGTCCACGCCCAGCTTTTTCAGCGAGGAGAACGGCTCAACCTGCACATCACCGTTGAACGCCAGCACCGCTTCGCGAACCATATTCACCTGCGCTTTACGCGCGCCGCTCGCCAGCTTATCGGCTTTCGTCAGCAGCACCAGCACGGCGATATCGCTTGCTACAGCCCAGTCGATCATCTGCTGATCCAGATCTTTCAGGGGATGGCGAATATCCATCAGCACCACCAGACCTTTCAGGCACAGGCGTTTTTCCAGGTATTCACCCAGCGCACGCTGCCACTTGATTTTCATCTCTTCCGGTACCTGCGCGTAACCGTAGCCCGGTAAGTCGACCAGGCGTTTGCCCTCTGCGACTTCAAACAGGTTGATCAGCTGGGTACGGCCAGGTGTTTTTGAGGTACGCGCCAGGCTCTTCTGATTGGTCAGCGTATTCAGGGCGCTGGATTTCCCCGCATTGGAGCGGCCAGCAAATGCCACTTCAATACCGGTATCAGAAGGAAGGTGGCGAATATCGGGCGCACTGGTGACAAAATGCGTCTGTTGGTAGTTCCAGGTAGTCACGTGGTCGTCTCCAAAATCGTAATCTGAAGGGGATTATACCCGAATGCAGCCAAAAGGCTTTTCTGATTGCTATGAGCTGTAGGCGAATGCCCCAACCGGTGTGAGAGATCGGCCAGTGATGCTATGGGAGATTTCAGAGAATTCGCAGGCGTCAAAAAAGCCAAACTGTTTTAAATCATAAGCTTATTTCCGGGTAATTGTCTGAAAAATCCTTTTTGTACCGTTTCGTTGCTTGTTAGTTTAACGGAACAAGGTAAAGTGTGCGTCAGGGCGAGGAAGCCAACAGGAAATCGACTTAAGGATTAGGGTCAGGAGCGCCAGGAGGCGAAGACGCAGGATTGTCAGGATGACCAGCGCCTGGAGGCGTTTTAAAAGGAAATGGAACCGTATCACGGACGGTATTAGCCAAGGGATAAACAGGGTTTGTTGTTGGCAAACACGGAAAGTCTGACCCGCTAAGGGTTGTGAGTCAGGAAAAAAGGCGACAGATTGCTCTGTCGCCTTTTTTCTTTGCTTGCTTTCTGCTAGATTTCGCCGCAATTCTATACTGAAGAAAACGACTTAAAGATAAAACATCATGAAAAAACCAACCTCCGCTGCGGGCGCGAAACGCCCTGCAAAAGCACGCCGCAAAACGCGCGAAGAACTGAACCAGGAAGCGCGCGATCGCAAACGCGACAAAAAACATCGCGGTCATACTGCGGGTAGCCGTGCCAACGGTGGTGGTGCAGCGGGTGCTTCTGCAAAAGGCAAACAGCAGAAAGACCCTCGTATCGGCAGTAAAACTCCCATTCCACTGGGCGTGACAGACACCCCGGTCACTAAGCAGCACAAACCAAAGAGCGAGAAACCTATGCTTTCACCGCAGGCTGAGCTGGATTTGCTGGAGAACGATGAGCGCCTGGACGCGCTGCTGGAACGTCTTGAAGAGGGTGAAACCCTGACCGCTGAAGAGCAGTCATGGGTGGATGCCAAACTGGATCGTATCGATGAACTGATGCAGAAGCTGGGCCTGTCATACGACGATGACGAAGATGAAGAAGAAGACGAGAAGCAGGAAGATATGATGCGTCTTCTGAAGGGTGGAAACTAACATTTGCACCCGGCAGGCACGATAGTCCTGCTTATAACCCTTCCGGTTATATGTTATCTGGTGTGGTTATTCGTTAAACTACGGCGGTTGTCGCGGCGACAGAAGTGGCTGCGCACCCGAATGATGGCCCGCAACGGGGCCAGAACGGGCCGCCGTATACGAACGCGACACCAACGGAAGGAGTGAGCATGTCAGCACCAACTATCGACTGGGATTTGGCCCTAATCCAGAAATATAACTATTCCGGGCCGCGTTATACGTCATACCCCACCGCGCTGGAGTTCTCCGATGCCTTCGGCGAGGCTGATTTCCAGCAGGCTGTCGCGCGCTATCCTGAGCGTCCGCTGTCGCTCTACGTCCATATTCCGTTCTGCCACAAGCTCTGCTACTTCTGCGGCTGCAATAAAATCGTTACCCGTCAGCAGCACAAAGCCGACCAATATCTTGATGCGCTCGAACAAGAAATTGTGCATCGCGCGCCGCTGTTTGCTGGCCGTCACGTTAGCCAGCTGCACTGGGGCGGCGGTACGCCAACCTATCTGAATAAAGCGCAAATCAGCCGCCTGATGACCCTGCTGCGCGGCAATTTCAGTTTTAACGCCGACGCTGAAATCTCGATCGAAGTCGATCCGCGTGAAATTGAGCTGGATGTACTGGATCACTTACGCGCCGAAGGCTTCAATCGTCTGAGTATGGGCGTGCAGGATTTCAATAAAGAGGTTCAGCGTCTGGTGAACCGCGAGCAGGACGAAGAATTTATCTTTGCCTTACTCAATCACGCGCGCGAGATTGGTTTCACCTCGACCAATATTGACCTGATTTACGGCCTGCCAAAGCAAACGCCGGAAAGCTTCGCCTTCACCCTGAAGCGCGTGGCCGAACTCAACCCGGACCGCCTGAGCGTCTTTAACTATGCGCATCTGCCGACGCTCTTTGCCGCTCAGCGAAAAATCAAAGATGCCGATCTTCCTTCTGCCCAGCAGAAGCTGGATATCCTGCAGGAAACCATTACCTCGCTGACCGAAACCGGCTATCAGTTTATCGGGATGGATCACTTTGCCCGTCCGGATGACGAGCTGGCGATTGCGCAGCGTGAAGGCGTTCTGCACCGCAACTTCCAGGGCTACACAACCCAGGGCGATACCGATTTGCTGGGGATGGGCGTCTCCGCTATCAGCATGATTGGCGACTGTTACGCGCAGAACCAGAAAGAGCTGAAGCTTTACTACCAGCAGGTTGATGAAACGGGCAACGCGCTGTGGCGAGGCATCGCGTTAACGCGCGACGACTGCATCCGACGCGATGTGATTAAGGCGCTAATCTGCAACTTCCGTCTCGATTTCAGCGACGTTGAGTCGCAGTGGGATCTGCACTTCAGCGATTATTTTGCGGAAGACCTGAAGCTGATTGCGCCGCTGGCGAAAGACGGGCTGGTGGATGTGTCGGAGAACGCAATTGAGGTCACGCCGAAAGGGCGTCTTTTGATCCGTAATATCTGCATGTGCTTTGACGCGTATCTACGTCAGAAAGCGCGACTACAGCAGTTCTCGCGGGTGATTTAAGGCGCATTGCAAAATGCACAAAACGTAGGCCGGGTAAGGCGAAGCCGCCACCCGGCTTTTACGTTCAACTCGCTAGCTAAACAGCCCCACCAGCGCCGCACACAACATAGCCGCAACGGCTGTCTGTGGCGTGTGGCTTTCAGCGGCTCCGCTAGAGAGCATATTCACGATTGTTTCCAGCATGATGTTCACCCCCAATTTCCGGGCACGATCATACAAAACTCATCGGAACAGTAAAGCGCAAAATAACGGCAATTTGCGCTCAATGAATAACCTTTACACAGCGGCGTACGATCACTCCATTCCCAGCTCTTTAAGCTTGCGCGTCAGGGTATTACGTCCCCATCCCAGCAGGCGAGCGGCTTCCTGCTTATGGCCCTGCGTATGACGAAGCGCGGTAGTTAACAGCGTACGCTCCATCTCCGGCTGAGCTTCAGACAGCAGGTTTTGATGACCGGAACGCAGCGCGCGGTCGGCCCACTGCGCCAGCAGCGTCGCCCAGCTGTCCGGCAGCGCGTGCCCGGTACTGCTTTCAGGCGCGGTCGCTTCAAACAGCTCGGCCGGTAAATCCTGAATCAGCACTTCCTGCCCGGCGGCCATCACGGTTAACCAGCGGCAGGTGTTTTCCAGCTGACGCACGTTGCCCGGCCACGCCAGACGCGTCAGAGCGGCGTCGGTTTCCGGGTGAAGCTGCTTGGCTTCCACGCCCAGCTCGCGGGCGGCTACCTGCAGGAAATGACGCGCCAGGCGGGGAATATCTTCCCGACGTTCACGCAGCGGCGGCAGATGAACGCGAATAACGTTCAGACGGTGGAATAAATCCTCACGGAATTTTCCTTCCTGCACGCGTTGCTCCAGGTTCTGGTGGGTCGCGGCGATAATGCGCACGTCCACCTTCACCGGCGCATAGCCGCCCACGCGATAAAACTGCCCGTCGGCCAGCACGCGCAGCAGGCGGGTCTGGACATCCAGCGGCATATCGCCAATTTCATCCAGGAACAGCGTACCGCCGTCAGCCTGTTCGAACCGCCCCTGGCGAATGGTATTGGCGCCGGTAAATGCCCCTTTTTCATGGCCGAACAGTTCGGACTCAATCAAATCCTTCGGGATCGCCGCCATATTCAGGGCGATGAACGGCGCTTTTGCCCGCGGGCTGTGGCGGTGCAATGCATGCGCCACAAGCTCTTTACCGGTTCCCGACTCACCGTTAATCAATACGCTGATGGACGAGCGGGACAAACGACCGATAATGCGAAACACGTCCTGCATCGCCGGCGCTTCACCGATGATATCTGTCGTTGGCCCAAAATCGGGCGCGTGGCGCGGCTGTTGCTGCTCCTGATAATGGCTAATCGCGCGCTCAACCAGCGCCACCGCTTCGTCGATATCAAAGGGTTTGGGCAGGTAATCAAACGCCCCTTGCTGATAGGCGCTCACTGCGGCATCCAGATCGGAGTGCGCGGTCATTATGATGACCGGAAGCATAGGGTGGCGTTGTTTGATCTGCTTTAACAGCGCCAGCCCGTCCATGCCCGGCATACGGATATCCGAAAGCAAAACATCTGGCGTTTTGGTGGTGAGTGCGTCGAGCACTTCGCTGCCGCTCTCAAACGTCGTGCAGCTTAATCCTGCCCCAGTGAGCGCGCGTTCAAGCACCCAACGGATGGAGCTATCGTCATCGACTACCCAGACTATCCCTCGTTGCATAAACGTCACCTTTATTTTTTAATCGGCAGGAAAACCGAAAACTCGGTATGTCCCGGCCAACTGGTAAATTCAATTTTCCCGGAGTGTTGATCGATCAAACTGCGGGCAATGGATAAGCCCAGGCCGGTTCCGCCTTCGCGACCGCTTACCATCGGGTAGAACAGGGTGTCCTGCAAATGCGATGGAATGCCGGGCCCGTTATCCTCAACGTCGATTCGGGCGGCCAGCCGGTAGCGCACGCCGTGTAACGTGAGCTGGAAGGCGGTGCGGGTGC
Source organism: Enterobacter cloacae complex sp. S3 (assembly GCF_014930495.1). Taxonomy (NCBI): domain Bacteria; kingdom Pseudomonadati; phylum Pseudomonadota; class Gammaproteobacteria; order Enterobacterales; family Enterobacteriaceae; genus Enterobacter; species Enterobacter cloacae complex sp. S3. The sequence goes on from NZ_JADBRD010000006.1 coordinate 13,123, forward strand.
GTAAAATAATCTCACCGCCTTCAGGCCCCAGCGCCTGCAGGGCATTACGCACAATATTCAACAGGACCTGCTCAATCTGGTCCGGGTCGTGGGCCAGTTCCGGCAGGCTTGGGTCGTAATCACGTACCAGCGTGACGTTCTCCGGCAGCTCCATTGAGACGAGCTTCACCACCCGCTCAGCCACTTTATGGATGCTTTCAGTAACGTGCATTCCCGGCTGCTGCGGACCGAGAAGACGGTCTACCAGATTCCGCAGACGATCCGCCTGCTCAATGATGACGTTGGTATATTCCGCCAGCGCGGGATCGGGCAGCGCCTTGGTCAGAAGCTGCGCCGCGCCGCGTAATCCACCCAGCGGGTTTTTGATTTCATGCGCCAGACCGCGCACCAGGTCACGGGCGGCAATCTGCTGCGCATGCTGAAGCTGCTCCTGGCTCAGTCGACGCTGATTATCCATCGGCGCCATTTCCAGCAGGATCAGGCCTTCGGGAAGACGTTGCGCGGTTAGCGACAGAATGTGCGAGCGCCCGTCGATCACCAGCGTCACTTCGTTATCGGTAAACCCCTGGCCGGCCTGCAAACTTTCCTGCATCAGGCCAATATTCAGTGAAAAATAGCTCAGGAGTTCAGGAAGCGGGGTGCCGAACAGTTTACGTGCGCTTTGGGCGAGCAGCTGCTGCGCCGCCGGGTTGGCGTAATGAACGGCCAGCTCGTCATCGACCAGCAATATGCTGTTAATCAAAGAATTGAGGATCTGCCCAGCATCGGGCAGCGTGCCAGTTGCCATTCAGCAGTCTCCTGGAGTCGTTTGCACTAATTTAGTGCAGTATAGCGTTTTCGGCGTAAAAAGCGCGTGAGATCAGGTTGTTGGTGGAGAAAAAAGCCCATCCGGAGATGGGCTAAAAGTTTCCACGGCAACTACCCCCGGCGCTTATCACGCCGGGTAAAACAACTTTAATTAAACGCTGTAGTACAGCTCGAACTCTACCGGGTGTGGCGTCATACGCACGCGGTCGTTCTCTTCCATACGCAGGGCGATGTAAGCATCGATAGCGTCGTCAGTGAATACGCCACCTGCAGTCAGGAACTCGCGGTCTGCGTCCAGCGCCTGCAGGGCTTCTTCCAGAGAGCCAGCAACCTGTGGGATCTCTTTCGCTTCTTCTGGCGGCAGGTCGTACAGGTTTTTGTCCATCGCTTCGCCCGGGTGGATCTTGTTCTTGATACCGTCCAGACCGGCCATCAGCAGTGCTGCGAAGCACAGGTATGGGTTAGCCGCTGGGTCCGGGAAGCGAACTTCGATACGACGTGCTTTAGGAGAAGCCACCACCGGAATACGGATAGAAGCAGAACGGTTACGTGCAGAGTAGGCCAGCATCACTGGCGCTTCGTAGCCCGGGACCAGACGCTTGTAGGAGTTCGTGGTTGGGTTCGCCAGGGCGTTGATCGCTTTAGCGTGTTTGATAACACCACCGATGTAATACAGCGCCTGCTCGGACAGACCGGCATATTTGTCGCCAGAGAACAAGTTGGTACCGTTCTTGGACAGAGACATGTGGCAGTGCATACCGGAACCGTTATCGCCAAACATTGGTTTTGGCATGAAGGTCGCGGTTTTACCGAAACGGTGCGCAACGTTGTGCACAACGTATTTGTAGATCTGAATTTCGTCCGCTTTTTTGGTCATGGTGTTGAAGCGGGTAGCCACTTCGTTCTGACCAGCAGTCGCCACTTCGTGGTGGTGAGCTTCAACAACCAGGCCCATCTCTTCCATCACCAGACACATGGTGGAACGGATGTCCTGTGCAGAGTCGACCGGAGGAACCGGGAAGTAACCGCCTTTCACGCCAGGACGGTGACCTTTGTTACCGCCTTCGTATTTAGTGGAGGAGTTCCATGCACCTTCGATGTCGTCGATAGCCACGTGGGAGCCAGAAATAGAGGCACCGAAGCGGATGTCATCGAACAGGAAGAATTCTGGCTCTGGCCCGAACAGAACGGTGTCTGCGATGCCGGTAGAACGCAGGTACTCTTCAGCGCGTTTCGCGATAGAACGTGGGTCGCGGTCGTAGCCCTGCAGCGTGCCTGGCTCGAGGATGTCGCAACGAATGATCAGGGTTGGTTCTTCGAAGAACGGATCAATGACCGCAGTGGTCGCGTCTGGCATCAGAACCATGTCGGATTCGTTAATGCCTTTCCAGCCACCAATGGAGGAGCCGTCAAACATTTTGCCTTCTTCAAAGAATTCGGCGTTCACCTGATGAGCAGGGATTGTGACGTGCTGTTCTTTACCTTTGGTATCGGTGAAGCGCAGATCAACAAACTTCACTTCATGTTCGTTCAGCATCGTCAAAACGTGTTCAGCGGACATACTTAACTCTCCAGATTGGTCATTGTCGTCGTGGTAACGAGGTCTTCAATTTCTGTTTGTACTGGCTGGTGCCATGTATTTTTTATAAAGCGAAATCTGTGCCAACTTTTAAATCACCCCAAAAAGGCGTTATCATGCGCACCATAGTGCAAAAGGGCTGCACCACAATGGATTTGTTGCACCAGTATAGTGCTTCAATGTGAACATTGAGCACCATATTGGTGCAATTTACGTTAAAGTGCCCTTTTACCGCTCCGTGAAAGCGATCACAAAGCATCTCTGCAATACTTGTTTGCGGGGGATGTTTGTGATCCTGTTTTGTAGTGCGATTAATCCGTGTACAATAACGCGCTATTTCTAAATGCCTGAGGCAAAGTTGTGATCGAAAATTTGCGTAACATCGCCATCATCGCGCACGTTGACCATGGTAAAACTACCCTGGTCGACAAGCTGCTGCAGCAATCCGGTACGTTTGATGCGCGTGCCGAAACCCAAGAACGCGTGATGGACTCCAACGATTTGGAGAAAGAGCGTGGGATTACCATCCTCGCGAAAAACACCGCGATTAAATGGAATGACTACCGTATCAACATCGTTGATACCCCAGGGCACGCCGACTTCGGTGGTGAAGTTGAACGTGTAATGTCCATGGTAGACTCCGTTCTGCTGGTCGTTGACGCAATGGATGGCCCAATGCCACAGACGCGCTTCGTGACCAAAAAAGCTTTTGCCCATGGTCTGAAGCCAATCGTTGTTATCAACAAAGTTGACCGCCCTGGCGCGCGTCCTGACTGGGTTGTTGACCAGGTCTTCGACCTGTTCGTTAACCTCGACGCGACCGACGAGCAGCTGGACTTCCCTATCGTTTACGCCTCTGCGCTGAACGGTATCGCAGGTCTGGACCACGAAGACATGGCTGAAGACATGACCCCGCTGTATCAGGCGATTGTTGACCGTGTTCCTGCACCAAACGTCGATCTCGACGGCACCCTGCAGATGCAGATCTCTCAGCTCGACTACAACAACTACGTTGGCGTAATCGGCATTGGTCGTATCAAGCGCGGTAAAGTGAAGCCTAACCAGCAGGTTACTATCATCGATAGCGAAGGCAAAACCCGTAACGGTAAAGTCGGTAAAGTACTGACTCACCTGGGTCTTGAGCGTATCGAGAGTGACGTTGCGGAAGCGGGCGACATCATCGCTATCACCGGTCTGGGTGAACTGAACATCTCCGACACCATCTGCGATCCGCAGAACGTCGAAGCGCTGCCAGCCCTGTCCGTTGATGAACCAACCGTATCCATGTTCTTCAACGTCAACACCTCTCCGTTCTGTGGTAAAGAAGGTAAATTCGTTACCTCTCGTCAGATCCTTGACCGCCTGAACAAAGAGCTGGTGCACAACGTTGCGCTGCGCGTTGAAGAAACCCAGGATGCCGATGCATTCCGCGTTTCTGGTCGTGGTGAGCTGCACCTGTCTGTTCTGATCGAAAACATGCGTCGTGAAGGTTTCGAAATGGCGGTTTCCCGTCCGAAAGTAATCTTCCGCGAAATCGACGGCCGTAAACAAGAGCCGTTCGAAAACGTAACGCTGGACGTTGAAGAGCAGCACCAGGGTTCTGTGATGCAGGCTCTGGGTGAGCGTAAAGGCGACCTGAAAAACATGAATCCAGATGGCAAAGGCCGCGTACGTCTCGACTACGTGATCCCAAGCCGTGGTCTGATCGGCTTCCGTTCAGAGTTCATGACCATGACTTCCGGTACCGGTCTGCTGTACTCCACCTTCAGCCACTACGACGACGTGCGTCCGGGCGAAGTGGGCCAGCGTAATAACGGCGTGCTGATCTCCAACGGTCAGGGTAAAGCGGTTGCGTTTGCGCTGTTCGGTCTGCAGGATCGCGGCAAGCTGTTCCTGGGTCACGGTGCTGAAGTTTACGAAGGCCAGATCATCGGTATTCACAGTCGTTCTAACGACCTGACCGTAAACTGCCTGACCGGTAAGAAACTGACCAACATGCGTGCGTCCGGTACTGACGAAGCAACAGTTCTGGTTCCACCGATCAAGATGACTCTGGAGCAGGCTCTGGAATTCATCGATGATGACGAACTGGTAGAAGTGACTCCACAGTCAATTCGTATCCGTAAACGTCACCTGACCGAGAACGATCGTAAACGTGCTATGCGCGGTGCGAAAGAAGAGTAATACGGTCAATCCGTAGGCCGGGTAAGCGTGAGCGCCACCTGGCAACTAAAAAGCCGCTGATCTCTCAGCGGCTTTTTTATTGTTATTTGAAGCTGTATTTCACCCCCAGCATCCCCTGGGTATCGCTGTAGCCTTTGTCGCCTATCTGCTGAGCCACATTGCCCCAAACGCTAAGCTGCGGCGTAATCTGCCCCTCTACGCCCGTCTTTAACTCGCCGATATTGCGAGCACCGCGCATTTCATTGCTGACGTCATCCATGCGGATGCGCGTGGTCTGGGTATTGTGGATCCAGTTCGCCTCGATAAACGGCTGGAAGGTACGGGATTTACCGTCGTCAATCGCGTTATGTCCGCTGATATAGGCCTTCACGCCGAGACGTGTCATCAGATTCCCCTGAGTCTCGTCTTTCACCCGCGTGCCGTTGCGTTCGCGATGGTCGTGAGCCTGCACGTCCATCCAAACGGCCTGCGCTTTCGGCTGGATCCAGTAGCTGTTGCGGCCGCTTTCGCCCCCCTTAATGCTATAGCCAGCTTCTACAGAGGCGGTTACGCCGCTGGAGTGATAACGCTCAGTCGCCTGATCCTGCCCCATCACCTTATTGTCGAACCAGTTATACAGCATCCAGCTATCAACGTAGGTTCCACTTTTATCCGCGTCGTTTGCGTACCAGGTACCGTACAGACCGACGCTATAGCCATTCACTTCGCCACGCGAGTGGTATCCGGTCAGGCTGGAAGCACTCCGGCTCTGGCTGTTGCCGTAGCCCGCCATCAGGCCAAGATGCCAGCGATCCAGGCCGTCGGTGCTCCACTGGGCGACATCACCACCCAGCTGCAGCACGTAGCGGTTGGCGGTCGTTTTTAACTGGCCGCTGCCGTCTCTGAAACGCGTATGGCCGCCGACGTTACGCATCCACAGGCTCGTTACTTTTTGCTCGCCGGTGAGCAGGTCGGTGTACTGCGTTTCACCCAGACGGTCGTGCAGGCGGGTCATAAACAGCGTATTTGCCGCATAGCTGTTCGCCTGATAGCTACCAAATTCAGGGCGATACTGATGCTCGCTTTGCGGTGGTGCAGCAGGGGGGGCCGGTTCCTGCGGCGGAATCACCGGGTCGACGGGCGGGTCCACAGGGTCAACAGGTGGGTCTACCGGGTCGACCGGCGGGTCAACGGGCTCAACCAGGCTGGTCAGAAACCAGTTTTTACCTTTTTGCACAACGTTATAGTCATAACCCCCCGCCACGATACGGCTGGCCTTCTCAAACGTCCCGTCAGAGTTGCCGCCAACGCTGACGATTTCTATCCCTTCAATGGTTTGTGCGCCAGTACCGCCAATGTTGTTCACTTCCACCCCGGTATGACCGGAGGTGTTGCCTTCAACGATCAGTTTGTCCGTTTCCGATGTGTCGTCAAACAGCACGGTATTGAAAACCAGCTTGCCGCCGTTGCCGATAAAATCGTCACTGATGGTCAGGGTTTGCCACGCCGCATCCTCAGCATGCTGGAAATTAATCGTACCGCCCGCATTCAGCGTCAGGCTGGTCAGCGTGGAGCTGTCGCGCATATTCCACACGGCATCATTCATCGTAAGCGCGATAGTCCCGGTACCGTTGGCGTTGCTCTCAATGTAAGACGCCCCGTTCCAGAGAGAGTTGTCCTGCATGGTGAGCGCGATCGCGCTGTTTTGCGCTGCGGCAGTGCTGGTGGCCGCGACGCCGCCAGCGGAGAGGATGTCACCGTTGAGGGTGAATTTTCCGCCCGCGGAGGCATCAATCACGCCACCGTTGCTGGCGTTCAGGGCGTAGCTACCGCTGTCGCGCTGGCCTGCGGTGGTAATGGTTGCGCCACCCCCGAGCGTTATCACGCCGCGTGACCAGGCATACATCCCGTGCGGCGCTTGCGCGGAGCTGCTGGTTTTCTCGCTGCTGTTGACCGCAATGGTGACGTTATCACCAAGATTCACCGCGCCTGTGTACGCATAGACGCCATGCGCGCTGGCACCGTTGGTGGTGATGGTCGCGCCTTCATCAAGGGTGATGGTTGACGAGCCGGTAGAATACACCCCGGAGGCGCTGGCCGCGTCGGTGGTAATCGTCGCGTTTTTTCCCAGCTCAATTTTGGATGCAGAGCCTGCATACAGGCCGTAGGCCGATGTGCCGTACGTTTCGATGGTGGCCTCACTCCCCAGACGAACATAAGAGCCGCTCTGGTTGGTACGAATCCCCTCTGCGTAGGTACCACGCGTCACAATATGCGCACGATCGCCGACGATAATGTTATTTTTGGCTTTTGAAGCATCATTCAATGCATAGGCGCTAATGCCGCGACCGGTACTGCCGGTGGTTTCGATATAGAGATCGTCACCCACATAAATATTGGCGGAGCCAAGAGAGCCCTGGCTGAAGGAGCTGTACCCGGCATTGATGCCGTCACCGCTTTGGCCATTAACGTAAATGTGGGTGCGGTCTCCGGTAATAATAAACACCGGGTTGTCCGGCGTGTTCATACCATGGGTACGAATGCCGTCGACGTCTTTACCATTATTGGCAGCCACTTTTGACTGGGTGCGAATAGTCAGATCGTCACCAAATATTACCCCCGGGCTGCCGGACGTGGAGTTCTGAATAACGGTGACTGAATGCTCAAAGGCTTCCGCCCCCGGTCCTTCGAGGGTGATCCCATCTCCGTAGATCGGGATATTACCCGGGCTGTACTGGTAGACATAGTTAGGATCGCTGGTATTTTTGCTAAAGTTCGCGTTTGCCGTTGCAGGAATCAGCGCCTGTATTTCTGCAGGCAAATCCGTTACTGCTCCGGAGGCGGGTAAATTAGCAAAATCTATTACCGCTGCATGGGCGGTAAATAACGCTGACGATAACGCCAGTGAAATCGCAACTGCGACAGGTGAGTGTTTCATTAAATATGGCATGTCTGCCCCCTTTCTTTCAGGCGTAGAACATCCTCCACGCGATTAATTGTGGGTATGCTAAGAGGTTGAAACTACAAAATAGAAACGAGAATTTTATGAATGCTGGTACCTAACTTCCTCTCAAGTCGTATTTTATGAACATAAATTTTTTTAACATCAATGCTGTCTGTTTTTATAATCTCCTGGAGGCATGCTCCTGATAAAAACCTGTTAAGCAAAGTAAATTCGACAGCATTCAACTTACTTCCACGTCTACTATTTACCCGTCTTCCGGAGAAAAGGTGGTTGATTTTATCCTGCAATATAACGTCATTATCGTCTGAATAAATAACTCCCTTTATTTCACTGTGGTGAGTGAGTAAGTAATTCGCCAATGCCTCTAGTTTACGGTCCGAGATTATAACGATGTTCATGTTAGTTATCGCCAGGCGTTCAATCCATTGCGGATCGGCCAGTACGCGCAGGTTGTACATCGAAAAGTCTACAAAAATAAACCCTCGTGACAGGTGATTCTTGTTCCTGCGTAATATTTTATTTACAACTGCAATCTGCAGGAAATGATTACCAACCGGCCAAACTGCGAACGAGGCATTACCACAATATTGTGATCGTACTGCGTTATCTGGAAATAACTGACAGGACAATTCACAGCTTATACAGCGGGCAACTGTTTTCGACGATGTTATCATCCAGTCCACTCCTGTCTTTTTTCATTGTCAATATTTCATTGCCGTTCAAATGTGTCAATCTTGAAACATATCCAGTTATCCTGTCTTGTTTATGAAAAAGAGTATCAGGGAAATAAATTCCTGGGCTTATCTATTCAGTCAGTCCGTCGTCATAGCGAAAAAATATCACCTGACAGAAGTGCTCCAGGAATATTTGTCACTCCTTTAAGATTATTCGGCAAAAAAAATCCAGGAAGGAGGTACACGAAATAGCACTAATAGCTAAAGATTCGTTTCCTCAGTCTGCCGCAACGTCAGTCTTTTCTCTGGTTGCGGCTCAATATAATTATTTGGGCTGGCGAAGTGTAATGAAATCTCATTATGTCGTTTTAGATGAGGTAAACCTAAGAAAAGTGCCTTGTAACTAATTGAAAAATAATATGTTGTTTTTAATCTTAGATGGGGCGGTATCGCGTCCTAATCCATCTGACCTATACTGTTGTTAAATATACGTATATGTTTTTGGTGTATAGAGTTATGTATTGTTATTTCTGAGGAAAGGAAAATTGTATCTCATTAACAAGTTGGTCGAGTATGACCCAGAAAACAAAACCCTGGTAAATCATATTACCGGGCGAACGATACAATTGCAGCTTCCTGCCAATCTCTGTTTTCTTTATCTCATCACCCATCCAGGGAAAATAATTTCGCAAAATAAGTTAATGGTGGTGGGATGGGGGGAGCGCAATGACGTCACAACACCGAATACCTTTTACCAGGCCATTTTGACATTACGCAATGCGCTTGCTGAGGTGGGGTTGCCGCGCGATACGGTAAAAACGATTTCTCGCCGCGGGCTTACGCTTTCCGAAGCCACCCAGGTTGAAGTATTTACCCCAACCGCTGAGCCCGTGATGGTTAATAACGAGGCGGAAATAGCTGATGATACCGCGATGCAGATGCAGATGCCGGTCTGGTTGATAATAACCACCGCTGTGCTTTTGCTGATCGCGCTTATCAACGGGGGGATATTATATAAGCATTACCAGAACATGCCGTTTAGCCACTACATGCCACTTTCAACGGGCAGTACGAACAACGCCTGCCAGCTTTTTTATGCACCTAATGAACCTGTTCAGGATCATTACTTGCGCCTGTTAAAAAATCATCCCGGTCTGTGCGCCGAAAAACGATACGTTTTTCTGATCGGCTATAGTAAAACGGAGCGAATCGCGGCGTTTGTCTGTAATAACGATGCGCGACGGGATGCGGCAGCATTATGTACCACGCATTATTTTTGGGCGCATGAGCAATGAAGACATTCCGGAACCGTATTATTTTTCTGGCGGCGTTTCTGGGGGCCGCTATCACCAGCGGCTGGTTAGCGTATTCGCATTTCTCGAGTTCGCCGATACGCTGTACGGGGGATGTGGAATGGACGATTGGTAAAAACCGATTTGTGGGTACGGTCTCCTGGCGGATGCAGCATCGGGAGGGATCCACCGTCATTAACGGTAAATTATTTGGTCAGACGGTTTCTGAGGTTAACCGGACCATCTATTTTCACTACAGCTATCATCAGAACGCGCGCGTATTAAATAACGATCGTATTGTTAAAACCTTCGCCGATAATGCGGATGAGGCTGATATCAACGCCACGCTGCCGGGTTTTTATCGCACGCCGGGAAGAGAGCTGAGCCTGATGATCGATGAGTATCGGGGAGCCTGGCTTTTTGCCGCGTCAAACGTCCCTTCACTTTACTGTCGTAAAAGCGCGCCGTAGAAATCGATCGCACACCTTAGACAGCACGCATAGTCAAATCTCTTTATTCCCGCTACAGTTATCTCTCCACGGCGAGCAGGAGATAAACATGCTTTATATCTTTGATTTAGGAAACGTAATCGTCGATATCGATTTTAATCGCGTGCTGGGTGCATGGAGCGACTTTAGCCGCGTTCCGCTGGCGACACTGAAGCAGAATTTCGCGATGGGCGAGACCTTCCATCAGCATGAACGCGGAGAGATCGACGATGAAGAATTCGCTGAACGTTTCTGCCATGAGATGGATCTACCCTTAAGCTACGAGCAGTTTTCTCACGGCTGGCAGGCGGTATTTGTCGCCATCCGACCTGAAGTGATCGACATCATGCATAAGCTCCGTGAGCAGGGCCATCGGGTCGTTGTGTTATCCAATACCAACCGTCTGCACACGACGTTCTGGCCTGAGGAATACCCTGAAGTTAAGGCTGCGGCCGACAAGATTTATCTTTCGCAAGAGATGGGGATGCGTAAGCCTGAAGCGCGAATTTATCAGGCTGTTCTCCAGTCGGAAGGATTCACCGCGGCCGATGCGGTCTTTTTTGACGACAACGCCGATAATATAGAGGGAGCTAACCAGTTGGGTATTACGTCAATTCTGGTGACCGGAAAAGAGACGATACCAAACTACTTTGCGAAGCAGCTATGCTAAAAACCGTTCATCAAAAAGCCACGCATCATACTCGCCCCCTGAGGGCCTGGCTGAAACTGCTCTGGCACCGTATTGATGAGGACAACATGACCACGCTGGCGGGTAACCTCGCCTACGTGTCGTTGCTCTCATTAGTGCCGCTTGTGGCGGTCATCTTTGCCCTGTTTTCCGCCTTTCCGATGTTTGCGGACGTCAGCCTGCAGCTTCGTCATTTTGTCTTCGCGAATTTCATCCCTGCAACCGGGGATGTCATCCAGAACTACATTGAGCAGTTTGTTGCCAATTCCAGCAAGATGACGGCAGTGGGGGCGTGCGGTCTTATCGTTACCGCGCTGCTGTTGATGTACGCCATTGATAATGCGCTGAACACGATCTGGCGGAGTAAAAAAGCGCGGCCAAAGGTCTATTCCTTTGCCGTGTACTGGATGATTCTTACGCTGGGGCCGCTGCTGGCCGGGGCGAGCCTGGCGATCAGTTCGTATCTTCTCTCCTTGCGCTGGGCGAGTGATTTAAACGGCGTAATTGATAATGCGCTTCGTATCTTTCCGCTGATCCTGTCGTGGCTTTCTTTCTGGCTGCTCTATAGCGTCGTGCCGACCACGCGCGTGCCTAACCGCGATGCGGTTGTGGGAGCGCTGGTGGCGGCGTTGCTTTTTGAGCTCGGTAAAAAAGGGTTTGCCCTCTACATCACCATGTTTCCGTCCTATCAGCTGATTTACGGCGTGCTGGCGGTGATCCCCATTTTGTTTGTATGGGTCTACTGGACCTGGTGTATCGTCTTGCTTGGTGCCGAAATAACTGTCACTCTCGGTGTGTACCGCGAACTTAAAAAAGCAGCAGAAGCTGAAAAACAATTAGAAGCAGACCAACCATGATTGCATTGATACAGCGCGTAACCCGTGCCAGCGTCACCGTGGAGGGAGAGGTGACGGGTGAAATTGGCCCAGGACTTTTGGTGTTGTTAGGTGTCGAAAAGGATGACGACGAACAAAAAGCCAACCGCTTGTGTGAGCGCGTGCTGGGCTACCGTATTTTCAGCGATGCGGAAGGCAAGATGAACCTGAACGTCCAGCAGGCGGGCGGCAGCGTGCTGGTGGTTTCCCAGTTTACGCTGGCTGCGGATACCGAGCGCGGCATGCGTCCGAGCTTCTCCAAAGGCGCCGCGCCGGATCGTGCAGAAACACTTTACGAGTACTTTGTTGAGCGTTGTCGCCAGCAGGAAATGAATACGCAAACCGGACGATTCGCTGCAGATATGCAGGTTTCGCTGGTGAACGATGGCCCCGTCACATTCTGGCTCCAGGTATGAGCCAACTGGCGGCGTGGCCGCGGGTAACAAGAGAGAGTACAGCTATGTATCACCTTCGAGTACCGCAAACGGAAGAAGAGTTAGACGCTTATTACCAGTTCCGCTGGGAAATGCTGCGCAAGCCACTGCATCAGCCAAAAGGCTCGGAACGCGACGCCTGGGATGCGATGGCCCACCATCAGATGGTGATGGACGAAGAGGGTAACCTCGTCGCCGTCGGGCGCTTGTATATCAACGCCGATAACGAAGCGTCGATTCGCTTTATGGCGGTTCATCCCTCCGTTCAGGACAAAGGTCTGGGAACGCTAATGGCGATGACCCTTGAGTCCGTCGCCCGTCAGGAAGGCGTTAAGCGCGTCACCTGTAGCGCCCGCGAAGATGCCGTAGATTTTTTCGCCAAGCTCGGCTTTGTGAATCAGGGGGAAATCACGACCCCTCAAACCACGCCGATTCGTCATTTTTTGATGATCAAACCCATCGCCACGCTGGATGATATTCTTCATCGCGCCGACTGGTGTGGACAGCTGCAGCAGGCCTGGTATCAGTACATTCCGCTCAGCGAAAAAATGGGTGTGCGCATTCAGCAGTACACCGGACAAAAATTTATTACCACCATGCCGGAAACCGGCAATCAAAACCCGCACCACACTCTGTTTGCCGGAAGTCTGTTTTCCCTCGCGACGCTCACCGGCTGGGGGCTCATCTGGCTGATGCTTCGCGAGCGCCATCTGGGCGGCACCATCATTCTTGCTGATGCTCACATTCGCTATAGCGCACCGATAAGCGGCAAGCCGAGCGCCGTGGCCGATCTGGGGTCACTGGGCGGCGATCTGGACCGCCTGGCGCGCGGCCGCAAAGCCCGCGTACAAATGCAGGTTGAACTGTTTGGCGATAAAACACCGGGTGCGGTGTTTGAAGGCACCTACATTGTTCTTCCAGCGAAGCCCTTCGGCGCGTATGAAGAGGGTGGGAACGAGGAGGAGTAATCTTCCGTTCACTCTCCTCGGGCGTGGTTAATCCGCCCGGCGATATCCCGCATAACGTCTCGCGCTGACTGGCTGACGCCGCCAAGCTGAAAGAAGCCATGGATGACGCCCAGCCAGCGCTGAGCGGTACACTTCACACCCTGCTCAGTCAGATGCTGATACAACATTTCTCCCTCATCGCAAAGCGGATCGTACTCTGCGGTAATGATGTGCGCTGGCGGAAGCCCGTAAAAATCATCGCGCCACAGCGGGCTGGCTTCCGGATGCTGGCGGTCAGTCTCTGCAAGATACATTTCATACCCGCTGAGCAGGGTATCGCGGGTGATAATATAATCCGTGCCATTGAGGGCATAGCTTTCAAAACTGGCGGTGGCGTCGAGCATAGGATAGATAAGAATGAGCTGTACGGGTTTCCATTGTCCTCTAGTGTTGAGCCGCAATGACGTCACCAGCGCCAGATGCCCTCCCGCGCTGTCTCCACAGAGGGTGAGCCGGTTCTTATCCACGCCTAATTTGTCCGCATATTGCCAGACCAGATCTGCACCTCTTTCAGCATCGTCATGTGCGGCGGGGAAGGTATGCTCCGGCGCCAACCTGTACTGAACCGCGATCACCCGGCAATTGCCGTAGCAGGCTAACTGACGGAGTTGGTTGTCATGGGTATCAAAGCCGCCGCTGATAAAGCATCCGCCGTGATAGTAGATGGCAGCAGGCAATATTTCAGGGGCATTAAGAGGTGAAAATACCCGAATGGTAAGGCCCTCAAGCACTAGCGTCTCTACCTGAACGCGCGTTTCTGTCTTCCCGGCAAGCCCCGTGCTGGCAATGTACCCTGCTCGTCGTACCTCAATGGTCTGTCGATGTGACGAAGGCCGGCCTGCAGCGATAAATCCCTTAACCAGCTGCGCAATACCCTGTTCCAGTGCCATGAAAACTCCCTTTAACTGTATGGATATACAGTTTTATAACCTGGTTTGATTCAAAAGAAAATAAGAAAATTGTCGAGGACTATAAATCTGGAAAGCGCTTCGCAAATAGCAGGAAAACTATAGCTACGGGCTTTAACCCTTCTGAATGAAAGCGTATGTTGCCTTGAAAATAGACAATAGTGATATACTAAGGTGATATATGATTCTTTCCGCGGATCTTGATATGGGCAGAATTCTGATCGATTTGTCTGAAGACGTAATTCAACGACTGGATAATCTGAAGCAGCTGCGTAACCGGCCTCGTGCCGAATTGCTTCGGGAAGCCATTGAGCAATATCTCGACCAGCAGAGTTCATCGGTTATCCGCGATGCGCTTGGCTTGTGGGGAAACCAGCAGGAAGATGGGCTTGAGTATGAACGCAAGCTGCGTGAGGAGTGGTAATCATGGAGCACATGGCGGTGTTCGATACCAATATACTCATCGATCTTTTTAATAATCGCGTTGAGGCTGCGGATGCAATTGATCGCACAGCTTCTCATCGAGCCATTAGTCTGATCACATGGATGGAAGTCATGGTGGGGGCCCGCAAACATGGTCACGAAGCGAAAACTGCGACAGTGATGGGCGTATTTGAGATTATTGATATCACCCGAGATATCGCTGAAAGAAGTGTAATTTTGCGCGAGAAGCATGGAATGAAACTGCCTGATGCTATCATTCTGGCCACAGCTCAGAGCAGAAGTTGCCCGTTAATCTCACGCAATACGAAAGACTTTTTGGGCATCACCGGGGTCGTTTCACCTTACCAGCTGTAGGCCGGGCAAGCTCGCACCGCCCGGCACTGTCAGAGGGAATTACTCCCCTTCACCCGGGAACAGGAACGGGTTGATCGAGCTGCGGGCAAAGCCCTCCTGCTCCATCTTCGCGTCCAGAATCAGCGAGGCGAGATCGTCGGCCACGGCTTCGACTTTCGGGTCTTTTTCCTGATACAGAATCTTCAGGTAAGTGCCGCAGTCGCCGCAGCTTTCGGCTTTCACTGCCGCTTCTTCATTTTCCAGCGACCAGTAGTTCAGATCGCGGGTCTGCTCGCAGTTGCTGCACTTGATGCGCACCACGTGCCACTCGGTTTCACACAGGTTGCAGTGCAGGTAGCGCAGCCCCTGAGTGGTGCCGATTTGCACCATGCTCGATACCGGCATGGAGCCGCAGACTGGGCAGAACTGGCGCGCCTCGCCGTATTCGGCGCGGGCTTTACCGGGGATCAGGCTTGCCATTTGCGCCCAGTAGAGCGACAGCGCAGCCCAGATAAACGGCGCTTTATCGCTGCTCACCAGAGCGAAGTCGGAGGCAAACAGCGCGCTCGCCATCTCTTCCAGCTCCAGGTCAGAGGCTTTTTCCAGATTCTCAATGACCGCCAGCGCGGTGCCGCTCATCTCCGGCTTCAGCTCGGCAATCAGCGAATGCAGCAGCTTTTGCCAGTGCTTGTCGCGCGGCAGGACGTGAATGTCCAGCGGCGGCTTGCCCTGCGCGTTGGCTTCTTTGATGCGCGCGGTCAGATCCATTTGCAGCGGGTGGTCGTACAGCACCACTTCCTGCGCGTGGGCAACCAGCGCGGCAAAGCGCAGAAAATCACCCAGCGGGTTGTTCTCTGCCAGCTCGCGCAGACGCTCTGCGCGGCGGTTGTAGAGGTTCTTGAGTCTGGGGAATAACAACGGCGGAATATAATCCGCCGTGCGTTTCTCGCTCGACCCCAGCTCATCTTGCGGGATTATGCGAATACTCATTCAGATGACTTTTCCTGTTTCTGGCGGACTTCACGGTACCAGCGCGGGTGATGTTTCTTCGCCCACGTACTGGTTACCCATCCTTCCACCATCGCGGTAATGGTGCCTTTCACCCAGAGGGCGGCGTAGATATGCACCATGATAACCACAATTAACGCCACTGCGGCAAATGAATGCAGCATCAGCGCGAATCGGATCACCGGGATTGAGAAAGCAGGCGCAAAGTACGGACGCCAGATGATCACGCCGCTCACCAGCAACAGGACCAGGAAGATAATCGCCGCCCAGAATACGCATTTCTGGCCGAAGTTATAACGCCCGGTATCACCCACTTCCTCGTTGACGACGATCTTACGAATATTCTTCGCCCAAAAGATATCATCCCGATTGATTAGGTTATGGTGCCAGTAGCGGAAAAACATGATGATAAACGAGGCAAACATCACCACACCCACGAACGGGTGAAGGATGCGCGCCAGCTGTGGCGTACCCAGTACCTGCATCAGCCAGTTGAAGGACGGGAAGAAGAACCCCAGCCCGCTTATCGCCGCCAGCATGAAGCAGAAGGCGGTGACCCAGTGGTTGATGCGTTCCGGCGCGGTGTAGCGCACGATGGTGTCACGTTTTCTCATTTGCGCACCTCGTCTTTCTCTTCATGCAGGTTGTCGTCTTCCTCTTCCGCGCGGTTCGGACCAACGCCGACGTAGTGGAAGATGCTCGCTGCGAAGGTGGCAGCAAAACCGACCGCTGCCAGCGGTTTCCAGATGCCTTTCCAGAACTTCACGGTGGCGCTGATTTCCGGGTTCTCCGGCAGGCCGTGATACAGGTTCGGCTTGTCGGCGTGGTGCAACACGTACATCACGTGCGTACCGCCAACTCCGGCCGGATCGTACAGGCCCGCGTTGTCGTAACCGCGGGTTTTCAGCTCGCCCACGCGCTCTGCCGCCAGCGTTTTCATATCCTCTTTGGAGCCAAAGTGGATTGCGCCGGTTGGGCAGGTCTTCACGCACGCTGGCTCCTGGCCGACGGTGACGCGGTCAACGCACAGCGTGCATTTGTAGACGCGGTTGTCTTCCGGGTTCAGGCGCGGTACGTCGAACGGGCAGCCCGCGATGCAGTAGCCGCAGCCGATGCACTGTTCGGACTGGAAGTCGACGATACCGTTGGCATACTGAATGATAGCCCCTTCTGACGGACATGCCTTCAGGCAGCCCGGATCCGCACAGTGCATACAGCCGTCTTTGCGGATAAGCCATTCCAGTTTGTCGTTCTGCTCAACTTCCGAGAAACGCATCACCGTCCAGGACTTGGCGGTCAGGTCCGCCGGGTTGTCGTACACCCCGACGTTGTGACCCACTTCGTCACGCAGATCGTTCCACTCCGAGCACGCCACCTGACAGGCTTTACAGCCAATACAGGTGGTCACGTCGATAAGCTTCGCCACTTCCTGCTGGTGGTCCCGCGCCTGAGGCGCGGGCGTGAAACTGTTTGTCGCGGAACGACGGATAATGTCTTGAGATTGATAAGCCATAAGTCGTCTCCGTTACACCTTTTCCACATTCACGAGGAAGGCCTTAAACTCCGGCGTCTGCGTGTTCGCATCGCCGACGAACGGCGTCAGGGTATTCGCAATGAACCCTTTTTTCGCCACGCCCTCATAGCCCCAGTGGATCGGAATACCGATGGTATCCACCTGCTGACCGTGAACGTTCAGCGTGCGAATACGCTTGGTCACCACCGCCTTGGCCTTGATATAGCCGCGGTTAGAGGAGACCTTCACGGTATCGCCATGGGCAATGCCGAGCTTGCCCGCCAGCTTCTCGCCGATCTCCACGAACTGTTCCGGCTGCGCGATGGCGTTAAGCAGCGCGTGCTTGGTCCAGTAGTGGAAGTGCTCGGTCAGACGGTAGGTGGTACCCACGTACGGGAACTTGTCCTTTTTACCCAGCGCTTCGAAATCGCCCTTAAAGATACGGGCTGCCGGGTTAGAGACCACGTTCGGGTGCAGCGGGTTGGTACCCAGCGGCGTCTCAAACGGCTCGTAGTGTTCCGGGAACGGACCTTCCGCCATCTTATCGATAGCAAACAGACGTCCCATCCCTTCAGGCTGCATGATAAACGGCCCAACGTCGCTGCCCGGTGCGGCAGTGCTGTAGTCCGGAATATCCACGCCGCCCCATTTCGCGCCGTCCCACTTCAGAAGCTGACGCTTCGGATCCCACGGGTTGCCCTGCGGGTCAGCGGATGCGCGGTTATAGAGGATACGGCGGTTGAGCGGCCATGCCCATGCCCAGCCCAGCGTATTGCCCAGGCCTGACGGGTCGGCGTTATCGCGGTTGGCCATCTGGTTGCCCTTCGGCGTCCAGCTACCGGCGAAGATCCAGCAGCCGCTTGACGTGGTACCGTCATCGCGCAGGTGTGCGAAGGTGCTGAGCTGATCGCCTTTCTTCGCCAGCACGGTACCGGTGGCCGGGTCGATAACGTCCGCCAGCGCCTTACCGTTGCTCTCCATCGCCACTTCTTCCGGCGCAGGGTTTTCCGGCGTCGAGTAGTTCCAGGTCATGTTCAGCACCGGTTCCGGGTTCGCGCCGCCTTCTTCCGCATACATCTTACGCAGGCGTAAGAAGATGCCGGCCAGGATCTCGCCGTCGTTCATGGCGATGCCCGGGGCGTCCGCGCCTTTCCAGTGCCACTGCAGCCAGCGTCCGGAGTTGACGATAGAACCGTTCTCTTCCGCGAAGCAGGTCGACGGCAGACGGAACACTTCGGTCTGAATCTTCGACGGATCGACGTCGTTCGATTCACCGTGGTTCTGCCAGAAGGTTGAGGTCTCGGTATTGAGCGGGTCAATCGTCACCAGGAACTTCAGCTTCGACAGAGACTCAACAACCTTGTTCTTGTTCGGGAACGAGGCAACCGGGTTAAAGCCCTGGCACAGATAGCCGTTCACTTTGCCCTGGTGCATCATCTCGAAATACTGCAGAACGTCGTAACCTTTGTCCCACTTCGGCAGCCAGTCAAAGCCCCAGCTGTTTTCAGCCGTCGCTTTGTCGCCGAAGAAGGCTTTCATCATTGAGACGAAGAACTTCGGATAGTTGCCCCAGTAGTTTACCTGGCCTTCGAGCAGCGGTTTAGGCGTGCTGGCCGTCAGGTAGGTTTGCAGGTCGGTCTGTTTCTCGCTTGGCAGGTTCATGTAACCCGGCAGGCTTTGAGACAGCAGGCCGAGGTCGGTCAGACCCTGAATATTGGAGTGACCGCGCAGGGCGTTCACGCCGCCGCCTGCCATCCCCATGTTGCCGAGCAGGAGCTGAACCATCGCCATGGTACGGATGTTCTGCGCGCCGATGGAGTGCTGCGTCCAGCCGAGGGCGTACAGGAACGACGCGGTTTTATCTTTCGCGCTGGTCTCGGCGATCAGCTCGCATACCTTAAGGAAGTCTGCCTTCGGCGTACCGCAGATATTCTCAACCACCTCCGGCGTGTAGCGGGAAACGTGCTCTTTCAGCAGGTTCCACACGCAGCGCGGATGTTGCAGGGTGGTGTCGCGCTTCGCAAAGCCTTTTTCATCCAGCTCGTAGTTCCAGCTGGTTTTGTCGTATTTGCGTTTTTCGGCGTCGTAACCGCTGAACAGGCCATCTTCGAAGTGGTAATCCTCACGCACGATCAGGCTGGCGTTGGTATAAGCTTCGGTGTATTCGCGGTTATATTTTTCGTTGGTCATCAGGTACAGCAATACGCCTGACAGGAAAGTGATGTCAGTACCTGAACGAATTGGGGTGTAGAAATCCGCCACTGACGCAGTACGCGTAAAGCGGGGATCGATCACAATCAGTTTCGCACCGTTGTGGATTTTGGCTTCCATCGCCCAGCGGAACCCGACAGGGTGCGCTTCAGCGGCGTTACCGCCCATCACCACAATGAGGTTGGCGTTCTTGATGTCGACCCAGTGGTTGGTCATCGCACCGCGACCAAATGTTGGAGCAAGACTTGCTACCGTTGGTCCGTGTCAGACACGCGCCTGGTTGTCGACCGCGAGCATACCGAGTGCGCGCGTAAATTTCTGGGTTAAATAACCGGTTTCGTTGCTGGAAGCAGAGGCACACAGCATCCCGGTGGAGAGCCAGCGGTTGACCGTGACGCCGTCGGCGTTCTTCTCAACAAAGTTGGCATCGCGGTCTTCTTTAATGTGTTTTGCGATGCGGTCAAACGCCTCTTCCCAGCTGATTTGCTGCCATTTATCGGAGCCAGGCGCGCGATATTCAGGGAACTTGAGGCGGCTTTCGGAGTGGATAAAGTCCACCAGACCGGCCCCTTTCGGGCACAATGCGCCGCGGTTGACCGGATGATCCGGGTCGCCTTCGATATGGAAAATAGACGCTTTGGCGTTTTTAGCACCGTCGCCGAGGCTATACATCAACAGCCCGCAACCGACAGAGCAGTACGTACAGGTATTACGGGTTTCACGGGTGCGCAGCAGTTTATACTGCCGCGTTTCCGCCAGCGCTACGCCGGGCGCAAAGCCCAGTGCCGCTGCCGTGGTGCCTGCCATACCGCCAGCGCAGATCTTAAAGAACTGCCTTCTGCTGACCTGCATGGGTCACTCCTTGTTTCGACATTGCTTACATATGTAGTTTTAACTTCGCGGTTGAGAATTGACCGCAAAGGAGAAAAATTTGCGTTAATCCCTCAATTCCACGAGGGATATCATCAGAATACCACAATGTCGGTACAGCTGTTCTAATGGCGTTAATACAAAGTGAACGTATTATCACCCTGTTGACTATAAAGTGTGATATTAATCACATTATTAACCCCACATGTTAAAGGGGTGTAGCATGCGTTTTGTTGTACCTCTCACAAGTGAGTAGGTAAACTTGATGCTGAAAAGTTGATCCATACTATGCGTAAGCCCTGTTGTTTGTGATGCAATAGCAGGCTCACCTCCGTGGTTGTTCAGGAATACCGCTGTGTCTAAACAAAACCGTGCTCCCCACTCGTCACCCCTGCCTGCGGGCATTGTGGAACTGTCGGTACACAGACCGCCCCACATTACCAATGCCACGCCGGATTTTCTGGCGGAAGAGGTGCCCGTTGCGCTCGTTTACAACGGTATCTCCCATGTGGTGATGATGGCTTCGCCGAAAGATCTCGAGCTGTTCGCCATCGGTTTTTCCCTCTCGGAAGGCATCATTGACCATCCGCAGGAGATCTACGGCATGGACATGGTGCAGGCTTGCAACGGCCTTGAAGTGCAAATCGAACTCTCCAGCCGCCGCTTTATGGGGCTGAAAGAGCGCCGCCGCGCGCTGGCCGGGCGTACCGGCTGCGGCGTGTGTGGCGTTGAGCAACTTAATGATATTGGCAAACCCGTTGCGCCACTGCCGTTTACTCAGACCTTTAATCTGGCTCACCTCGACCATGCGCTCGAGCACCTGAACGATGTACAGCCCATTGGCCAGCTGAGCGGCTGCACGCACGCGGCGGCATGGGTGTTGCCGTCGGGCGATATTGCCGGGGGCCACGAGGACGTGGGCCGCCACGTGGCGCTGGACAAGCTGCTCGGTCGCCGTGCGCGTGAAAGTGATGTCTGGAGGCAGGGGGCGGTACTCGTTTCCAGCCGCGCCAGCTATGAGATGGTGCAAAAATCGGCGATGTGCGGTGTGGAAATTCTCTTCGCGGTGTCGGCGGCGACCACGCTGGCGGTGGAGGTGGCGGAGCGCTGCAACCTGACGCTGGTGGGCTTCTGCAAGCCGGGAAGGGCGACCGTTTATACCCATCCGCAGCGATTAATAGTTAATCAATAATTTTGAATGATAATAGCAAATCCTTCCGCTTTTAGTTGTTCGTGATGAGGTCTAGTATTTATCTCATCAAGGCACGGTGCCTTACCTAAACAACTTAATGAAAGGGTTTATATAATGAAAAGCATCAAAACTTTTGTCGCTGTAATCGCTCTGGCTACTTCTTTCGGTTCTTTCGCTGCACAGACCGTGACTGCAACCGCCTCTACCATTGATGGCGCAGAAGCTAAAATCGCGGCTCAGGCTCAGGATGCTGGCGCATCATCTTACAAAATTACCCAGGCGTTCTCAGGTAACCGCGTACACATGACTGCTGAACTGACTAAATAAGCTGTCACACCGTCGAAAGAGCGCCCCCGGGGCGCTTTTTTAGTTTATGCCCGCCACGCGCAGCAGCGCGGTTACCACTGCCGCCGCCACGATCACCACAATTAACGGCATTTTCCGCCAGGCCAGAAATACCGCAAACGCCACGCCCAGCACGCGCGCCATTCCGGCAAAGTGGTCACCTTCATAAAACGTGGTCGCCAGCGCCACGGAAAACAGCAATACCGTTGCCGCATCTGACAGCAGCGCCTGTGAACGCTCTGACAATGCCAGCCTGCTGCCCAGTTTCGCCCCGCCAAGACGCATCAGATACGTTCCCGCAGACAAAATGGCGATACCGAGAATAAAAAACGTCATATTTCCCATTATTTTTTCCTCGCAGCGAGACCCAGTAAGGAGAGCAGCACCGGTAATCCCACCGGGGCAAACGGCACGGCGGCCAGTGACAGCGCGGCGCCACTGCAGGCGCGGATCAGCGTGGTACGGTTTTTAAACGCGGGAACCACCAGCGCCAGCAATATGGCCGGGAATACCGCATCCAGGCCAATGGTTTCCGGGTCCGGTAGCAGCTTGCCGACCATGGCACCCAGCAGGGCCCCCAGCGGCCAGACAATCGCCACGCCTAAACCACATAGCCAGTACGCCGCTTTGCGCTGTTCGGGCGTTTTTTGCGACAGGCCAAACACCACGCTTTCGTCATTCATGATGTGGCAGCCCAACAGGCTCAGGCCGCGTTTGCCGACCAGCTCACGCACCGTCACGCCAAACGGCACGTGCCGCGCGTTGACCAGTAACCCCGCGGCTGCGGCCGCCAGCGGGTTACCGCCGCTTGCCACGATGCCAATAAACATAAACTCTGACGCGCCCGCGAGTACGGTGATGGAGAGTACAAACGGTACCCAGACCGGAAAACCGTAGGCCATCGCCAGGGAGCCGTATGACATCCCGACCACGCCGACCGCGAGGCAGACCAGGATGATTGCTTTTATGGTGTCGCCTTTCAGGCAAGAGAGATGATGCTTCATACATTTTTAGCCATATCGAACGGGTATCCATTATAATGAACGCAACAGAAGTGTTTTTCAAGATGAACGATTCGTTCGATTTAAAGAACAAAGAGGTCGTTTTATGACGCAGCCAATCAGCGTAATCGCCAAAAGCCTGGTGCGAGAACGCCTGCGAACCGGGCTTTCACTGGCGGAAATCGCTCGCCGTGCCGGGATCGCAAAATCCACGCTTTCTCAGCTAGAGTCAGGCAACGGTAACCCTAGCCTCGAAACGCTGTGGTCGCTTTGCGTGGCGCTGGATATTCCTTTTGCCCGCCTGCTTGAACCACAGCAGCCTACCACTCAGGTGATCCGTCGTGGTGAAGGTACGAAGGTCGTTGCCGGACAGGCCAACTACGAGGCGATACTGCTGGCGGCATGTCCGCCTGGCGCGCGACGCGACGTATACCTCCTGCTTACCCAGCCGGGCGCAGACCGCATTTCCCAGCCGCATCCGCCGGGGTCCGTTGAACACATTATTGTGACGCAGGGGCGCGCGTTAGTGGGCCTGATCGACGCGGCCGAAGAACTCGGCCCGGGAGATTACATCTGTTATCCCGCCGATCTGCCACATATCTTTAAGGCGCTGGAGCCGGATACGCACGCGCTGCTGGTGGCGGAACAAAACTAACAGAGATACGGAAACTCATGTCGCTTAAAGCCATTGCTAAAGAACTGGGGCTGTCAGTCACCACCGTCAGCCGCGCCCTCAACGGATATGATGACGTCTCCGCCGAGACGCGCGCACGCGTGGAAGCGGAGGCTCAGCGCCGTGGTTACCGACCAAACACCTTTGCCCGCCGCCTGAAGATGGGCAAAATTGACGCCGTCGGGCTGGTGTTTCCCGTACATCCTGTTCCGCTCAATAACAGCGTATTTATGGACATGGTCGGCGAAATTAGCCATGAACTGGCGCGACATGAGATCGACTTATTGCTCATCGCCGACGACGATCTGGCGGATAAGCACAGCTATATGCGCATGGTGCAAAGCCGACGCGTCGACGCGCTGATCGTGGCGCACACGCTGGATCACGATCCCCGTCTTGAGCAGCTGCAGGCCGCCGGTTTTCCTTTCCTGGCGCTCGGGCGCAGCCACCTTCCGCAGCCGTACGCGTGGTTTGACTTCGACAACTACGCCGGTACGCATCAGGCTACCCGCTGGCTGATCGAGAAAGGCCATCAGCGTATCGCGCTACTTGGCGAAAGCAACAATCAGGCATTTATCACCCAGCGCCGTCAGGGTTATCTCGACGCCCTGCGGGAAGCCGGGCTTTCCAGCGAATGGCTGCGCGCCATGCCGCCTTCGCGCCGCGTCGGGTATGCCACCACCAAAGAACTGCTTGCCCTGCCGCAGCCGCCAACGGCCATCATCACCGACTGCAACACCCACGGCGACGGCGCGGCGATGGCGCTGGCGCAGCTGGGGCGTTTATCCGGCGACAACGCCGTCTCGCTGGTGGTCTATGATGGCCTGCCGCAGGACAGCATCGTTGATATTGAGGTGGCGTCGGTGATCCAGTCCACCCGCCAGGGCGTCGGGAAACAGATTGCCAATATGGTGCGTCAGCTGATTAACGGCGACGATATTGAACAGCTTCAGGTGCTCTGGCAGCCTGAATTCTCTCCGGGCCAGACGGCCTAAACCACTAAAATTCCAAACCCGATCACAGAACCGAAACGTTTTGGTTTGTATCCGAAACGTTTCGGATCAACACTCAGATCATCCCGATGACAGGAGATGTCTGATGCAAGATCCCGTTTTACGACTCGAAACCACGACGGTAGACGTGGTGATCAAAACCCATCCGTTCGCCGAAATTCTCTACTGGGGGCCTCACCTTCAGCACTTTTCGCCGCAGGATGTTGCTACGCTCGCACGTCCCGTTGCCAACGGCAGGCTTGACGTCGACTCCCCGGTCACGCTGATGGCCGAGCTGGGGCATGGTCTGTTTGGTTCGCCTGGCATTGAGGGTCATCGCCAGGGGCTGGACGGTTCCCCGGTGTTCAAAACCACGCAGGTGCAGCAGGACGTAAACACCCTGACGATTACCGCCGAAGATGAGCATGCGGGCCTGCGCCTGACCAGCGAGCTGGCGCTGGATGTCAGCGGCGTGCTGGTGGTTCGTCACGGTTTAACGAACCTGAAAGCGATCCCCTGGCAGGTTGACCGTTTCGCCGTCACGCTGCCGGTGGCCGAGCGCGCGCAGGAGGTGATGGCCTTCCACGGACGCTGGATCAGAGAGTTTCAGCCGCACCGCGTTAAGCTTGAACACGACAGCTTCGTGATTGAAAATCGTCGGGGTAAAACCTCCCACGAGCACTTCCCGGCGCTGATTGCCGGTACGCCGTCGTTCAGCGAAATGCAGGGCGACGTCTGGGGCGTGCATCTGGGCTGGAGCGGTAATCACCGCCTGCGCGCGGAAGCGAAAACCGACGGTCGTCGCTATCTTCAGGCCGAAGCGCTCTACCTGCCGGGTGAAATGGCGGTTGAGGAGGGCGATACGCTCTGGACGCCGCGCCTGTACGCCAGCTACTCCACGCAGGGCCTGAACGGCATGAGCCAGCCGTTTCATCGCTACCTGCGCAACAACGTCATCCGCTTCCCGGAAAACAAACCGCGCCCGGTGCACCTCAATACCTGGGAAGGGATCTACTTCAACCACGATCCGGACTACATTAAGCGCATGGCCGACGAGGCTGCCGCGCTGGGCGTGGAGCGTTTCATCATTGATGACGGCTGGTTCAAAGGCCGTAACGACGACCATGCCGCGCTGGGCGACTGGTATCTGGACGAGAAAAAATACCCGAACGGCCTGACGCCGGTGATCGACCACGTCAAACGGCTCGGCATGGAGTTTGGCATCTGGGTTGAGCCGGAGATGATCAACCCGGATTCAGATTTGTACCGTGCGCATCCTGACTGGGTACTGGCGCTGCCGGGCTATCCCCGGGCGACCGGACGACACCAGCTGGTGCTCAATCTCAACATCCCGGAGGCCTTTGATTACCTGGTGGAGCGCATGAGCTGGCTGCTGGGCGAGCATGCGGTCGACTACGTGAAGTGGGACATGAACCGCGAGCTGGTGCAGCCTGGACACAACGGTAAAGCCGCCGCCGACGCTCAGACCCGTCAGTTTTACCGCCTGCTGGACGTGCTGGGCGAACGCTTCCCGCATATTGAGTTTGAATCCTGCTCCTCCGGCGGCGGGCGCATTGATTATGAGGTACTGACCCGCAGCCACCGCTTCTGGGCGTCCGACAACAACGACGCGCTGGAGCGCAGCACCATCCAGCGCGGCATGAGCTACTTCTTCCCGCCGGAGGTGATGGGCGCGCATATCGGTCATCATCAATGCCACGCCACCTTCCGCCAGCATAGCATCCAGTTTCGCGGGCTGACGG
Source organism: Enterobacter cloacae complex sp. S3 (assembly GCF_014930495.1). Taxonomy (NCBI): domain Bacteria; kingdom Pseudomonadati; phylum Pseudomonadota; class Gammaproteobacteria; order Enterobacterales; family Enterobacteriaceae; genus Enterobacter; species Enterobacter cloacae complex sp. S3. Next base: position 39,348 of record NZ_JADBRD010000006.1, read on the forward strand.
CTCTGTTTGGCCATATGGGGCTGGAGCTGGATCCGCTCACCGTGGACGCACGGGAGCGCGAAGGCTATCGCCATTACGCCGCGCTGCACAAGCAGTGGCGGGAGGTCATTCACCACGGCACCCAGTGGCGAATTGATATGCCGGACGCCACCACGCTGGCGCAGGGTATTGTTAGCGAAGATAAGGCGCAGGGGCTGTTTATGGTCAGCCAGCTCGCGATGCCGGACTACAGCCTGATGATGCCGCTGCGCATGGCGGGGCTGGAGGCCAGCGCGCGGTATCGCGTCACGCTGCTCGATCACCCGAATATTCAGATTACGGGTGAAGGAGGGCACACCATGCGCAAGCTGCCGGCGTGGATGGAAACGCCGCAAACGGTGAGCGGCGAGTGGCTGATGCAGGCGGGCATTGCGCTGCCGATTCTGGATCCGGAAACCGCCATTCTGATTGGCGTCGAACGCGTGTAAGGGTGACGGGCCGGGGAACCGGCCCTCCGTTGAGGATAAAAATAATGAACACAACAACCTGTACCCACAAAGACAACCCTAACTTCTGGATCTTTGGGCTGTTCTTCTTTCTCTACTTCTTCATTATGGCCACCTGCTTTCCGTTCCTGCCGATTTGGCTGTCGGACATCATCGGCCTGAATAAAACCCACACCGGGATTGTCTTCTCCTGCATCTCACTGTCGGCTATCGCCTTCCAGCCAGTGCTGGGCGTAATTTCGGACAAGCTGGGGCTGAAAAAACACCTTCTGTGGATCATCGCGGTGCTGCTGTTTCTGTTCGCGCCGTTCTTCCTGTACATCTTCGCGCCGCTGCTGAAAGCCAATATCTGGCTGGGCGCGCTGAGCGGCGGGCTGTATATCGGTTTTGTCTTCTCGGCCGGATCGGGGGCGATTGAGGCCTACATTGAGCGCGTGAGCCGCAACAGCTTCTTTGAGTACGGCAAGGCGCGGATGTTTGGCTGCCTCGGCTGGGGCTTGTGCGCCTCAACGGGCGGCATCCTGTTCGGCATCGATCCGTCGTACGTTTTCTGGATGGGATCGGGAGCGGCTTTGCTGCTGATGCTGCTGCTGGTGGTGGCGAAGCCAAAGCCCAACCAGACGGCGCAGGTCATGGATGCCCTGGGCGCGAACCAGCCGCAAATCACCGCCAAAACCGTGTTCAACCTGTTCCGCCAGCGCAGAATGTGGATGTTTATCCTCTACGTAATTGGCGTGGCCTGCGTGTATGACGTTTTCGACCAGCAGTTTGCCACCTTCTTTAAAACCTTCTTCGCCACGCCGCAGGAAGGAACCCGCGCCTTTGGTTTCGCAACGACTGCGGGGGAAATCTGTAACGCCATCATTATGTTCTGTTCGCCGTGGATCATTAACCGCATCGGCGCGAAGAACACGCTGCTGATCGCCGGGGTGATTATGGCGACGCGCATTATCGGTTCATCGTTCGCCACCACCGCCGTGGAGGTGATTGCCCTCAAGATGCTGCACGCGCTGGAAGTCCCGTTCCTGCTGGTGGGCGCATTTAAGTACATCACCGGGGTGTTTGATACCCGACTGTCAGCGACTATCTATCTGATCGGCTTCCAGTTCGCCAAGCAGTCGGCGGCCATTTTCCTCTCCGCTTTTGCCGGGAATATGTATGACCGGATCGGCTTCCAGGAGACGTATCTGATGCTGGGCTGTTTCGTGCTGGCGATTACGGTGGTGTCGGCGTTTACGCTGAGCAGCAGGCAGGAGATCGCCGCCGCGGGGGCAGCAGCGTTAACACATCAGTCCAGGTAAAAGACCTCTTTCAGCTCGGTACTCACCGGGCTGTTATCCGGGTTCGACGGCATGACGTCGCCCATATGTTTCCACCAGCGCTGGCAGACGTCGGTATTGGCTACCGCGCTCCAGCGCTCCTCCGATTCAATCTCTACGGTCGCAAACAGCAGGCTGCGGGCTTTGTCGAGATAAATGGCGTACTGGTGTGCGCCGTGGTCTTTCAACACCTTTTCCAGCTCCGGCCAAATCGGATTGTGGCGGCGCGCGTACTCCTCGTGCGCGTCCGGGTTGACCTGCATCACAAAGGCTTTGCGGATCATAGGGCCTCCAGGTACAGCTCGCGAACTTCCTCACGACTGGCGGCGCGCGGATTGCACGGCGCACACGGATCGGCGAGCGCTTTATCCAGCCAGCCTTCAATATCGGCTTTGGTCACGCCGAGCTGGCTAAAGCCCGTAGGGATGCCGACGCGAGCGCTCAGGTTGCGGATCGCCTGAATGGCGGACATGCTGGCGGCTTCATCGCTCATGCCGCGGGTATCGACGCCCATCGCCTGCGCCACGCAGGCAAAACGCGCGACCGCGTTCGGGCGGTTAAAGCTTTCGACGATCGGCAGCAGGATGGCGTTGCATACGCCGTGCGGCAGGTTGTGCGTCGCGCCCGGCTGGTGCGCCAGGGCATGCACAAGGCCGAGACCCGCACTGTTAAACGCCATGCCCGCCAGATACTGACCAAACGCCATCTGCTCGCGCGCCTTAAGGTTATGACCGTCTTCGACCGCTTCCGGCAGCCACAGGTTGATCAGGCGAATGGCTTCCAGCGCGTTGGCGTCGGTGAGCGGGTGCGCGCCAACGGACACGTAGGCTTCAATGGCGTGGGTTAGCGCATCCATACCGGTTGCGGCAGTCACGGAGGCGGGAATATCGAGCATCACGCTGGCATCGTCCACGGCGATGTCCGGGATGATGTTTGGGTCAATAATCACCTCTTTCACCTGACGCGCGGAGTCGACGATCACCGCATTGCTGGTCATCTCCGCCGCCGTGCCTGCGGTGGTGTTAATTGCCACCAGCGGCACGCCCGCATTTTTCACCTTGCCGACGCCGGAATAATCGGTTGACGGGCCGGGGTTGGCGGTGAGGATTTTAATCGCCTTGGCGGTGTCAATCGGGCTGCCGCCGCCAAAGGCAATCACGTAATCACACTCCGCGTCCCGGTAAGCCGAAATTCCTTTTTGCACAAGCGCTTCCGTCGGATTCGGGAACACCTCATCGAACAGGTGATACGACATCTGATGGGCGTCCAGCGCGGTAAACAGGCTGTCGAGCAGGCCCAGCTTCACCAGCTGGCCGTCGGTGACAATCAGCGCTTTTCCCCACTGCTTGTTCGCAACCAGGTTAACCATATCGCCGATTGCGCCCGCGCCGTGAAGGCTGATTTTTGGAAGTGCCAACATAAAGCTCATGATAATTCTCCTTAACGATCAACGTTTGTCCTGCGAAGGCGTTATGCGTACAAATCCAGCGCGGATTGCAGCGGGCTCACGCCAAAGCGCTTGCCGAGGGCGATGAGTTCTTCCTGGGAAATGGTCTGCTTCATGCCGCCCATGGAGTACACCTTCACCAGCACTTCCGCTGATTTCTCAGCGGTGTCGATCAGGCCAAAGGTTTCATCCAGCGTTGGGCCGCTGCCGAACACGCCGTGGAACGGCCACAGCACCAGAGTATGTTTTTGCATATCAACGGCGGTTGCCTGGCCGATTTCGTCGGTACCCGGCACCATCCACGGCAGAATGCCCACGCCGTCCGGGAACACCACCAGACACTCGGTACTGCCTTCCCACAGCTTGCGGGTGATGAAGTCGGCGCTGTTTTCCAGCACGTAGGTCAGGGCGATCAGGTTGGTGGCGTGGCAGTGCATGATCACGCGGTCTTTGCCGTTCGTTGCCCTGATGCGCTCGCAGTGGGAGAGGAAGTGAGCCGGCAGTTCGGAGGTGGGCACCGCCTCGTCGGTCAGGCCCCACAGTATGTGGTAGCCCGCGCCGTCGCTGTCCACTTTCACCACGCCGAGGTTGGCCTCCGGGTCGAGCTGGACGTTACGGAAGAACTTGCCGGAACCGGTGACGATAAACGGCGTGTTGGCGAGCAGCGGCATCGGCTGGCTCAGCGCGATATAGCGCGGCTTCTGGTGGAAATCGGCCGCGAACGGTTCAATATCCGCGTCGTCCAGGCGCAGCGTCAGGTTGCCGCCGTTGCGCTCGTCCCAGCCTTTCAGCCAGGCGTCGGAGGTGGCTTTGATCATGCCCTGGACGAACCAGGAAGTGGTGATGGTCTGCATAGTCTTCATTTTCCAGTTATCGCGGTGAGGTTGAACCCTCACCCCGGCCCTCTCCCACAGGGAGAGGGGGTAAAAGTTCCCTCTCCCTGTGGGAGAGGGTTAGGGTGAGGGCAAAATTACCCGCGCTGACTCAACACGTCTTTCTCGTATGCCCGCACGTTGTCCAGCCACTGGCTGCCCGCCGGGGCGTCGTTACGCTGACAGTACATCTCCCACACCGCCTGCCACGGCAGGGATTTCTGCTCTTCCAGCAGCGCCAGACGGGCGGTGTAGTCGCCGTTAGCCTCCAGCTGTTTCAGCGCGGCGACAGGCTCCAGCAGCGCGCGCAGCAGGGCTTTCTTCATGTTGCGGGTGCCGATAACCCACGCTGCGATGCGGTTGATGGAAGCATCGAAGAAGTCGAGGCCGATGTGTACGCGGTCAAAGAGGTCGTGACGGATGATTTCGCTGGCAATCGCCTGGGTTTCATCATCCAGCAGCACCACGTGATCGCTGTCCCAGCGTACCGGACGGCTGACGTGCAGCAGCAGGCGCGGCACGTAGAGCATGGCGGCGGAGATTTTGTCGGAGATCACCTCGGTCGGGTGGAAGTGGCCGGCATCCAGACACAGCGCGGTCTGGCGGCTGGTGGCGTAACCCATGTAGAACTCGTTCGAGCCCACGGTGTAGCTCTCGGCGCCAATGCCGAACAGCTTGCTCTCTACGGCGTCGATGTGGTGCGCCGGGTCCAGCTTCTCGCTGATGGCCTCATCCAGCGCGGCCAGCAGGCGCTGGCGCGGGGCCAGACGGTCGACGGTGATATCCTTCATGCCGTCCGGGATCCAGATGTTCATCACCGACGGCGTGCCGAGCTGCTCGCCGAAATACGCCGAAACGCGGCGGCTGGCCTTCACGTGGTCGATCCAGAACTGGCGGATGTCGTCGTCCGCGTGGGCGAGGGTAAAACCGTCCGCGCTCAGCGGATGTGAGAAACAGGACGGATTAAAGTCCAGGCCCAGCCGGTTGGCTTTGGCCCACTCCACCCAGTTCTTAAAGTGTTCCGGTTTGATTTCATTGCGCGCCACTGGCTCGTCGGATTCGAGGTAAATCGCATGCAGGTTCAGGCGTTTTGGCCCCGGGATCAGGCTCAGCGCCAGCTCCAGGTCGGCGCGCAGTTCGGTCGCGTTACGCGCTTTGCCCGGGTAGTTACCGGTGGCCTGAATACCACCCGTCAGGGAACCGCCTGGGTTCTCGAAACCGGCGACGTCATCGCCCTGCCAGCAGTGCATGGAGACGGGCAGACGGTCGAGCTGGCGCAGCGCCTCTTCGACATCCACGCCGACGGCGGCGAAACGCTGTTTAGCCAGGCCCCAGGCTTGTTCTAATTGAGTTGTCATGCGCAAAGCTCCTTAGTCAGTCGGTTTTGCTGAAACTGCGCCCGAAAGCGAGCAATTTCACGGCAGGGATTGGGGGTGAAGGTGGTCAGGCTGGCGTTAGCCGCCACCACCGAACGGAAGTCGTCAACGCTGGAAAGTTCGTCCAGGGTCATCAGCTGAATGCCGATATTCCCGAGCGTGGAGGCCTCCACGGGACCCGCCACCACGGTGATGCCGCAGGCATCGGCGCAGAGCTGGTTCAGCAGCTGGTTCTGGCAGCCGCCGCCCACGATATGCAGCTGGCTGAACGGTTTTCCGCGAAGGCTCGCCAGCTCGCTGAGGATGTCGGCATACAGCAGGGCGAGGCTGTCAAAAATGCAGCGCGCCAGTTCGGAAGGGCTCGACGGCACCGGCTGCCCGCCCTCGACGCAGGCGGCCTGAATTTCGGCGCTCATGTGCGCCGGGTTGATAAAGCGGTCATCGTTCGGGTTGATCAGGAACGTGCAGGCCTTCAGCTTCTCGGTTTCGGCGATAAGCGCGGGCAGGTCGGTAACGTTCTGCTCTTTCAGCACCCGCTGGAGCAGCCACAGCCCCATGATGTTTTTCAGTACGCGGTAGCGGCCTTCGGCACCGCCTTCGTTGGTAATGTTTGCGGCCATCGCGGCATCGCTGGCGTACGGGGTTTTGCTCTCAAAGCCCATCAGCGACCAGGTGCCGGACGAGAGGTAAGCCGCGTCTTTGCTTGCAAGTGGGGACGCTATTACCGCGCTGGCGGTATCGTGGCTGGCGACGGCAACGACGGGGATTGCGTTCCCCTGGGGGCAAATCCAGTGACCGATCACGTTACCCGGGTGGGTGGGTGTGCCGAACCAGGAAGGCGACGCCCCCGTCCAGGCCAGCAGATGTTCATCCCAGCTATCCGAGTTGATGTTGACCAGCTGCGTGGTGGTGGCGTTGGTATATTCCCAGTTCATGTTGCCGGTCAGGCGATAGCTCAGGTAGTCCGGGATCAGCAGCGCATGGGCCACGTCCGCGACCAGCTCCGGCTGTTGCTCGACCAAAGCACGCAGCTGATAAAGCGTGTTAAACGGCAGAAACTGAATGCCGCTGCGCCCGTAGATGTTGTCCTTGCCAAGCTGGGCGATAGCGTTCGCCATCAGGCCGTCGGTGCGGCTGTCGCGATAAGACACCGGCAAGCCGACGCGCTCGCCATGGCTATCAAGCAGAACGTAGTCCACGCCCCAGGTATCAATGCCGATGCTGTCGATGCGAATGCCATCGTTGCAGACGTTGTTCAGTCCGGTACGGATCTCTGCCTCCAGGGCATCGATATCCCAGGTATCAAAACCGTCCTGCTTTTGCAGGCAGTTGGCGAAACGGTGCATTTCGCGAAGCGAAAGCGCGTGCTGCTCACGGTCCCAGCTCGCGAGCATTACGCGGCCGCTGGATGCGCCTAAATCGACAGCCACACAATGGCGAAAAGTCATGGTCGGGTCCTTTCTTAAGTCATTAGCGGTGAGTGTAAAAAAGGGAAGAAAAAGTCACCTTCTCACCACTGACAGGCCAAATCTCGCGCTGGCAAGAAAGCAAAGGTGAATGTGAGGACGCTCACAGTTTCCAGCAGTGACGGGATGCTCAGGCAGTGTGACGCTGAGCGCATTTCCCGATCTTTCCCCCTGTTTCTTGAAAAATGGACAGCTTTTGCGAGGTTTACTGCCAAAAATTGAAGGTGAGTGTGGGAGGCCTTAATTACTATTTTGAGAACATTTTTCATTGGTGGGGGCCGTTATGACCGTACTGCACTGCGTGGATTTTTTTCCTTCAGGAGGTTCGCCTGTCGCGATTGAGCCACGGCTTCCTCAGGCTGCGTTCCCGGAGCATCATCATGATTTTCACGAAATTGTGATTGTTGAGCGCGGGACGGGTATTCATGTTTTCAATGGCCAGCCCTATACCATCAGCGGCGGTACGGTGTGCTTCGTGCGCGACCACGACCGGCACCTGTATGAACATACCGACAACCTGTGTCTGACGAATGTGCTTTACCGTTCCCCGGACGCGTTCCAGTTTCTTTCGGGGCTGAGCCAGCTGTTGCCCCAGGAGCAAGACGGACACTATCCGTCGCACTGGCGGGTGAATCAGTCCATCCTGCAGCAGGTGCGTCAGCTGGTGAGCCAGATGGAGAGAAGCGAGGACGGGCAGGAGACGCACGCCATTGCCACGCGCGAACTGCTGTTTATGCAGCTTCTGGTGCTGCTGCGCCGCAGCAGCCTGGTGGAAGGGCTGGAAGATAACAACGCGCGCCTGAACCATCTGATGGCCTGGCTGGAAGATCATTTTGCCGAGGATGTCTGCTGGGAAACGCTTGCGGATGATTTTTCCCTGTCGTTGCGTACCCTGCATCGCCAGCTTAAACAGCACACCGGACTGACGCCGCAACGCTACCTTAACCGTCTGCGCCTGATCAAAGCGCGTCATCTTTTACGTCATACCGACGATAGCGTCACTGATATTGCCTATTGCTGCGGTTTTGGCGACAGCAATCACTTTTCAACGCTATTTCGCCGGGAATTTAACTGGTCTCCGCGCGATATTCGCCAGGGAAAAGACGCGATGCTTCAGTAACGCGAGGGCAGTCACCGTTTTATTTCCGCAAAAAAGCTAATAGTGTCAGGTTATTCGGCGTAGAGGTCGTGGTGTGGCTGCTCAGTTAATTCTTCGCAAAGATGATTTTTTTGCCTCCGCGAGTCAGGCCGTCACGGTGGCCGATCGCTACCCGCAGGACGTCTTTGCCGAACATACCCACGAGTTTTGCGAGCTGGTGCTGGTTTGGCGCGGTAACGGCCTGCACATCCTCAACGACCGTCCCTACCGCATCACGCGCGGAGACCTGTTCTACATTCGCGCGGATGATAAACACTCCTACGCCTCGGTTAACGACCTGGTGCTGCAAAACGTTATTTACTGTCCGGACAGGCTCAAGCTTAACGTGGACTGGGCCGCGAGCATCCCGGGCTTTCTTGATGCTAAGGGTTCTCCGCACTGGCGCTTAAGCAGTAGCGGCATGGCTCAGGTACGGCAGGTTATTTCTCAACTGGAGCAGGAGAGCCAGAAGAACGACCCCGTTGCTAACCAGCTGGCGGAGTTGCTTTTCGCCCAGCTGGTGATGACGTTGAAGCGCCATCGTTACGCCACTGATAACCCCTCCGCCACAACGCAGGAAGCGCTGCTGGATAAGCTCATCACCCGGCTTGCGGGCAGCCTGAATAAAAACTTTGTACTGGAGAAATTCTGCGAGCAGGAACAGTGCAGCGAGCGCGCGTTGCGCCAGCATTTCCGCACCCTGACCGGGATGACGGTGAACCACTATCTGCGCCAGCTGCGCATCTGCCATGCACAATATCTCCTCCAGCATACGGAGTGGATGGTCAGTGATGTGGCGATGCGCTGCGGCTTTGAGGACAGTAACTACTTTTCAGTGGTGTTTAACCGCGAGGTGGGGATGACGCCGGTACAGTGGCGTCATCGCAGTCGAAAGGGGGCGTAATCAGTTTGCCATGCCGAGGCCGACGATATTGGCAGCGATAATAATCACCACGCAGCCGAGGCTCAGTACGCCAACCGGACGACGTCCGGCGTTCGTCCACTCTTTCAGCACCAGCCCAACCAGCCCGCCGCAAAGTACGTAGAAACTCATGTGCAGCATCCAGCTTATATAGTCGTATTGCGCCGGAATGCTGGCGTGGCCCCAGGCGTAGAAGAAGAACTGCAAATACCACATCAGGCCGCCCAGAGCGGAGAGCAGCACGTTGGTAATGATGAGCGATGTTGCCAGCGAGAAATCGGTTTTTACCGACAGTTTTTTTACTTTTGCCAGACGAATGAAGCAGAAGCCCAGGTTAACCATCGCGCCGCCACCCATAATCACGACATAGCTTGGTAGCGCAGCGTACAGTGGGTCGACGCCCAGCGCGGCCGCCGCTTCGTGCATCGGTTTGGCGGCGTTCATGGCGAACGACATGCCGGCCGAGAAAATGCCGCACATCACCGCCAGCAGCAGACCTTTCTTCAGGTTAAAATCTTCAGCTTTAATGCCCATCTTGCGCTCTTTCAACTGCCCCGCACGCGTCACAATTCCTACGCCAATGACCGCCACCAGCACGCCCAGGAGCGTCATCCGCCCACCCTGAGTATTAATAAGCACGTCGAAGTTGCCGTTGAGAATTGGCGTCATCAGGGTACCGACGATCAGCGTGATGCCAATCGCGATACCAATCCCCATCGACATGCCGAGATAACGCATGGTGAGGCCATAGTTGATGTTGCCGACGCCCCACATCGCGCCGAACAGGAACACCGGCAGCAGGGTGGCGGCGCTGAAGGAGGAGAAGTAGCCCCAGAAATCGGGCAGCAGCATGGCGCTAATGGTCCAGGGCAAAATCAGCCAGGACACGATACCGCCAACGGACCACATGGTTTCCCATGACCAGCCTCTCACTTTTTTAAACGGAGCATAGAAACAGGCTGCACTGGCAGCGCCTATCAAATGCCAGAAGATACCCATCGTAATCGCATGATTCATTTTTACACCCTCATCGTTTTTATCGTCAGTGGCTTCCCACCGACTTGAGGAGTGTAAAAATTAGGCGGTTTGGAGACCTTCAGAAGGTTGCCGCAGATGTGTTCTGGATGGCAATCAGCACGTTAACCGCGTGAGCAGACTCACAATTTCGCGATTAATCGAAAAACGAATAACCTTATAAAAACTACGGCATTGATAATCATTTTCAATATCATTTAATTAACTATAATGAACCAACTGCTTACGCGGCATTAACAGCTGTGCCGCCCGACAATAATGGAGAGGATTATGAGTTATACACTGCCATCCCTGCCGTATGCCTACGACGCACTGGAACCGCATTTCGACAAGCAGACGATGGAAATCCATCACACTAAACACCACCAGACCTATGTGAACAACGCGAACGCCGCGCTGGAAAGCCTGCCAGAGTTCGCTAACCTGTCTGCTGAAGAGCTGATCACCAAGCTGGACCAGCTGCCAGCGGACAAGAAAACCGTTCTGCGTAACAACGCTGGCGGCCACGCTAACCACAGCCTGTTCTGGAAAGGCCTGAAAACCGGTACCACCCTGCAGGGCGACCTGAAAGCGGCTATCGAGCGCGACTTCGGTTCCGTTGACAACTTCAAAGCGGAATTCGAAAAAGCCGCTGCAACCCGTTTCGGCTCTGGCTGGGCGTGGCTGGTTCTGAAAGGCGACAAGCTGGCGGTGGTTTCTACTGCTAACCAGGACTCCCCGCTGATGGGTGAAGCGATTTCTGGCGCATCCGGCTTCCCAATCCTGGGTCTGGACGTGTGGGAACACGCTTACTACCTGAAATTCCAGAACCGTCGTCCGGACTACATCAAAGCCTTCTGGGACGTGGTGAACTGGGACGAAGCAGCAGCGCGTTTCGCCGCTAAAAAATAAGGTTGCATTGACGCCTGTGAGAAGCGAGTCTTATGACTCGCTTTTTTTGTATCTGTATACCCGTCATACTTCAAGTTGCAGGTGCGTTGGCTGCGTTCGCTCACCCCAGTCACTTACTTGAGTAAGCTCCTGGGGATTCACTCTCTTGCCGCCTTCCTGCAACTCGAATTATTTAGGGCATATAAAGGAGCAGCAATGCATTACCCGGTGAACGTGTTTACAGGCAAGGTAAGGGAGTACGACGGCAGCCGCCCGAGTGCCATCGCCAAAATTCAGGTCGACGGTGAGTTGACGTTAACCGACCTCGGGCTTGCGGGTGACGAGCAGGCCGAAAAGAAAATCCACGGCGGGCCCGATCGCGCGCTGTGCCACTACCCGCGTGAACACTATCAGCACTGGAAAACCGAGTTTCCCGAGCAGGCGGACCTCTTCGTCGCCCCCGCGTTTGGCGAGAATCTCTCCACCGAAGAGCTCACCGAAAAGAACGTGTTTATCGGTGATATCTACCGCTGGGGCGATGCCCTGATTCAGGTGACGCAGCCACGCTCGCCGTGCTTCAAGCTCAACTACCACTTCGGTATTCAGGATATGTCGGCCCAGCTGCAAAAAGCGGGTAAAACCGGCTGGCTGTATCGCGTGGTGCTGGCTGGGCAGGTTTCAGCGGACGCGCCGCTTGAGCTGGCGTCGCGCCTGAGCGATGTGTCTGTTTATGACGCCTGCGCCATTGCCTGGCATATGCCGTTTGACGACGAACAGTATCACCGCCTGCTGTCGGCGGCGGGGTTATCCATCAGCTGGACAAGAACGATGCAGAAGCGGCGTTTAAGCAGCAAAATCGAGGATAATTCGCGGAGATTGTGGGGGAAATAGTCCTCTGCAGAAAGTAGGCCGGGTAAGGCGAAGCCGCCACCCGGCACTAACGTCTACGAACGCTTATACAACGGTAGCCACAGCGTTAACCGTAGTCCACCCAGCGGGCTATCGTCGGCTTTCACCCAGCCGCGGTGCTGCTGCATAGCGGTTTCAACAATCGCCAGACCCAGTCCCGTGCCGCCCGATTCCCGGTCGCGCGCCTCATCGGTACGATAGAACGGACGGAAAATCTGCTCGCGGTCTTCCGGGCTCACGCCTGGGCCGTCATCATCGACAATGACGGTGATCCCGTCTTTATCCACCGAGAACGCCACCTCAATCTTCGTATGCGAGTAGCGAAGAGCGTTACGCACGATGTTCTCCAGCGCGCTTTCCAGCGTGTTGGGGTTTCCGTACAGCGGCCACGGGCCCGGCGGGAAGTTGACGGTGAAAGATTTACCCATCTGTTCCGCTTCGAACGCCGCGTTGTCCAGCACCTCGTGCCACAGGTGATTGGCTTTCACCGTTTCGCTAACCAGCGCGTTTTTCTGCTGATTGCGCGACATGACCAGCAGGTCGTTGATCATGCTGTCCAGGCGGTGCGCTTCCGTTTCAATACGCTCCAGCTCTTTGCTCTCACCGCTGCGGCGGCGCAGCAGCGCGGTGCCAAGCTGCAAGCGCGTAAGCGGGGTACGCAGCTCGTGCGAGATATCCGACAGCAGACGTTGCTGTGCGGTCATCATACGATCGAGGGCGCTCACCATCTGGTTAAAACTGGTTCCGGCGGCAAGGAACTCCTGCGGACCTGCTTCCAGTTCAGGGTGTTGTCGCAGGTTACCCTGCGCCACCTCATCGGCGGCATTCTTCAGCTTACGCGCCGGTTTTGCCAGGCTCCACGCCAGCCATAACAGCAGCGGTGAGCTGACCAGCATGGTGACAATCAGCAGCAGGAGAGGGCGGTCAAACAGCAGGTTGATAAAATCAGACTGGGAGTTGCTCGCCGGACGGATCAGGTAGAGCTGATAATTATCCTCTCCGTCCCTGACGGAGAAAGGCCCTACCATCTCTACGCGGCCATATTTCTTCTTCTGGGGATGATCGGCATTATCCGCCTGGCCAATGAAGTTGCGGATGATCTGCATTTCATTGCGATCGGCCCCAATCACGCGGCCTTCGCTGGTCACCAGCAGCAGGCGTTGTCCGGGCGGCGCCCACTTGTCGATAGCGCGAAACAGCCTGCGCCACCACATTAAATCGTTTGGCGGATCGTTTGCCAGCTCGGCTTCCACGTGCTGCTCGATCATCACGCCCTGACGTTGCTCGCTGTCGAGAAGCTCCGTCATCTGGCGTGAGTCGAGTTTTGGCAACATCAAAACGAGCATTAAAACCAGTGCCAGCGTCAGCCAGAAGATGGCGAAGATGCGGGCGGTTAAGCTTCCTATCATGAAGCGGAAACCATCAGATAACCGCGACCACGCAGGGTTTTAAACCATGGGTGACCATCTTTCCGCTCCGGCAGCTTACGGCGCAGGTTAGAGATGTGCATGTCGATGGCGCGGTCAAACGGGGTGAGGCGTTTGCCCAGCACTTCCTGGCTTAGATGTTCACGCGAAACCACCTGGCCGAGGTGCTGCGCCAGCAGATACAGCAGGGTGAACTCCGTGCCGGTCAGTTCCAGCGTCTGGCCATCAAAGCTTGCTTCCTGACGGCCCGGGTTCAGGCTCAGGGAGTCGACTTCAAGAGTAGGCGAGCTGTTGTCGGTATTTTGCTGCTGCTCGCTCCAGTGGGAACGACGCAGGATAGCGCGAATACGGGCAACCAGTTCACGGTCGTTAAACGGCTTGGGTAAATAGTCATCCGCGCCCAGCTCAAGGCCGAGTACGCGGTCAAGTTCGCTGCCGCGCGCGGTCAGCATAATAACGGGAGTCTGGTGTGTCTGGCGAAGCTCTTTCAACGTATCAATACCGTTTTTCTTCGGCATCATCACGTCGAGCAAAAGTAAATCGATGCTGTCGTCAAGGAGACTCAGCGCCTGCTCGCCATCATGGGCAACCAGGACGTTGAAACCTTCCATGTCGAGCAACTCCTTTAAAAGGGATGTGAGCTCTCGGTCATCATCAACTAACAGGATTTTATTCATTGTTTAAATACCTCCGAGGCAGAAATTACGACATCAAGGCTGTCTAATCCATGACTTTACGTTGTTTTACACCCCCTGACGCATGTTTGCAGCCTGAATCGTAGACTGTCTCTCGTTGAATCGCGACACGAAAGATTTTGGGAGCAAGTGATGCGCAAAGTTACCGCTGCCGTCATGGCCTCAACGCTGGCGTTCAGTGCGTTTAGCCAGGCTGCTGAAGCTATCATCAGCGATAACAGTCCCTTACAAGAGGGCGCAACGCAGAACAGCAGCCAAAGCCATATGTTTGACGGCATAAGTTTAACCGAACATCAGCGTCAACAGATGCGAGATCTGATGCAGAGGGCACGACACGACCAGCCCCCTGTTAATGTTAGCGAAATGGAGACAATGCATCGCCTTGTCACCGCAGAAAATTTTGACGAAAGCGCTGTTCGCGCTCAGGCCGAAAAAATGGCACAGGAACAGGTTGCCCGCCAGGTAGAGATGGCGAAGGTCCGCAACCAGATGTTCCATCTGCTAACGCCCGAGCAGCAAGCGGTTTTGAATGCCAGACATCAGCAGCGAATGGACCAGCTGCGTGAGGTTGCACGGATGCAGCGAAGCTCAGAAACGACGTTTTTCAGTAGCAATAGCAGTACCCGTAGTAACCAGTAAACCCTGTTTTCCTTGCCATAGACACCATCCCTGTCTTCCCCCACATGATGTGGGGGTTTTTTTTGCCCCGCATCCGCGCTGTTAACCGTTTATTCATCCTTAGACTCCCCATGCTTCCGTTATACTAGCGGCATGACATGACAGGAGCGTTTATGAATCAATCCTATGGAAGACTGGTAAGCCGGGCCGCCATTGCGGCGACCGTCATGGCCTCCAGCCTGTTACTGATTAAAATCTTTGCCTGGTGGTATACCGGCTCGGTCAGTATTCTGGCGGCGCTGGTGGACTCGCTGATGGACATTGCCGCCTCGTTGACCAACCTGCTGGTGGTGCGTTACTCGCTGCAGCCAGCGGATGAAGAGCACACATTTGGGCACGGCAAAGCGGAGTCGCTGGCCGCGCTGGCGCAAAGTATGTTCATTTCCGGCTCTGCGCTGTTCCTGTTTTTAACCGGCATTCAGCATCTCGTTTCGCCGACACCGATGAACGATCCCGGCGTGGGCGTAGTTGTGACGATCGTTGCGCTTATATGCACACTTGTTCTGGTAACGTTCCAGCGCTGGGTTGTTCGCAAAACGCAAAGTCAGGCTGTACGGGCGGATATGCTTCATTATCAATCTGATGTTATGATGAATGGGGCTATTCTTATTGCGCTCGGTCTGGCCTGGTATGGCTGGCATCGCGCCGATGCGTTATTTGCGTTAGGGATTGGTATCTATATTTTATATAGCGCCCTGCGGATGGGGTATGAAGCGGTGCAATCACTGCTTGACCGCGCCCTCCCGGACTCAGAACGTAATGAAATTTTTTCTATCGTGACCTCCTGGCCCGGCGTCAGCGGTGCACACGATCTTCGAACGCGGCAGTCAGGGCCGACCCGCTTTATTCAGATTCATATTGAAATGGAAGACAACCTGCCACTGGTTCAGGCTCACGTTATTGCTGAGCAGGTCGAGCAGGCGATTTTGCAGCGTTTTCCTGGTTCAGACGTCATCATTCACCAGGATCCCTGCTCGGTTGTACCCGGTCATGTTGGGCTTTCGTAATTCGTTGTAAAAAAGTGAGCCAGGCCAGCATTTTGTGTATAAATTACCGCCGTTTGGTCTGACCTGAATCAATTCAGCTGGAAGGGATTGATATACTATTTGCAGTATTCGTTGGTCGATAAGTTTCTTCCGGCAACAGATTTCAATTTTGCATTCCTAAGTTCAGAGGTAGTCATGATTAAGAAAATCGGTGTGTTGACAAGCGGCGGTGATGCGCCGGGCATGAACGCGGCAATTCGTGGTGTTGTCCGTGCAGCGCTGACGGAAGGCCTGGAAGTTTTTGGCGTTTATGACGGTTATCTGGGCCTGTATGAAGATCGTATGGTTCAGCTCGACCGTTACAGCGTGTCTGACATGATCAACCGTGGCGGTACTTTCCTCGGCTCTGCACGCTTCCCGGAATTCCGTGATGAACACGTTCGCGAAGTGGCTATCGAAAACATGAAGAAACGCGGCCTGGACGCCCTGGTGGTTATCGGTGGTGACGGCTCCTACATGGGTGCAAAACGTCTGACCGAAATGGGCTTCCCGTGCATCGGTCTGCCGGGCACCATCGACAACGACATCAAAGGTACTGACTACACGATCGGCTTCTTTACTGCACTGGGTACCGTTGTTGAAGCGATTGACCGTCTGCGTGACACCTCTTCTTCTCACCAGCGTATCTCTATCGTTGAAGTGATGGGCCGTTACTGTGGCGACCTGACGCTGGCGGCAGCCATTGCGGGCGGTTGCGAATTTATCGTCGTGCCGGAAGTCGAATTTAGCCGTGAAGATCTGGTGGCTGAAATCAAAGCGGGCATCGCGAAAGGTAAAAAACACGCGATCGTGGCTATCACCGAGCACATCTGTGACGTTGACGAGCTGGCGAAGTACATCGAAGCCGAAACCAAACGCGAAACCCGCGCGACCGTTCTGGGTCACATCCAGCGCGGCGGTTCCCCAGGCCCTTACGACCGTATTCTGGCGTCCCGTATGGGCGCGTACGCTATCGATCTGCTGCTGCAGGGTCACGGCGGCCGCTGCGTCGGTATTCAGAACGAAAAACTGGTTCACCACGACATCATCGACGCGATTGAAAACATGAAGCGTCCGTTCAAAGGTGACTGGCTGGACTGCGCGAAAAAACTGTACTGATCGGCGTTTGTTTTGTGCCGGGTGGCGGCAAGGTAAATGCAAAACGGTAACCCCTGGGTTACCGTTTTTTATGGTTGCTCCCTCTCCCGTGGGAGAGGGTCAGGGCGAGGGCATCAGGCCGTTCATCCACTTCTTTTATTCCACTACGTTATAGCCAATCTTTTTTTATTCTTTAATCCTCGATTCGCTTTCTGGCACGCTGCATTCATCAAAACACTACACAAGAGAGCTGGGCGATGAATAAATGGGGCGTGGGTTTAACATTATTGCTGGCATCGACCAGCGTTCTGGCTAAGGATATCCAGTTACTGAACGTGTCATACGACCCGACGCGTGAACTGTACGAGCAATACAACAAAGCGTTTGCGGCACACTGGAAACAGGAAACCGGCGACAACGTGGTGGTTCGTCAGTCGCATGGCGGCTCCGGCAAGCAGGCGACGTCCGTGATAAACGGTATTGAAGCCGACGTGGTGACCCTGGCGTTGGCCTACGATGTCGACGCGATCGCCGAGCGCGGCCGCATCGACAAAAACTGGATCAAACGCCTGCCGGATAACTCCGCACCCTACACCTCGACCATCGTCTTCCTGGTGCGTAAAGGAAACCCGAAACAAATTAAAGACTGGAACGACCTGATCAAACCGGGCGTTTCTGTGATTACCCCGAACCCGAAAAGCTCCGGCGGCGCTCGCTGGAACTACCTGGGCGCATGGGGCTATGCACTGCATCACAACAATGGC
Source organism: Enterobacter cloacae complex sp. S3 (assembly GCF_014930495.1). NCBI lineage: Bacteria > Pseudomonadati > Pseudomonadota > Gammaproteobacteria > Enterobacterales > Enterobacteriaceae > Enterobacter > Enterobacter cloacae complex sp. S3. Next base: position 56,874 of record NZ_JADBRD010000006.1, read on the forward strand.
GACCAGGCCAAAGCGCAGGAATTCGTGAAGGCGCTGTATAAAAACGTTGAGGTGCTGGACTCCGGCGCGCGTGGCGCCACCAACACCTTCGTCGAGCGCGGGATTGGCGACGTGCTGATCGCATGGGAAAACGAAGCCCTGCTGGCCACCCACGAGCTGGGCAAAGACAAATTTGAGATCGTGACCCCGAGCGAATCGATTCTGGCTGAGCCGACCGTCTCCGTGGTCGATAAAGTGGTTGAGAAGAAAGATACCAAAGCGGTGGCGGAAGCCTACCTGAAGTATCTGTACTCGCCAGAAGGCCAGGAAATTGCGGCGAAAAACTTCTATCGTCCACGCGATGCGGCGGTCGCCAAGAAATACGAAGGGGAGTTCCCAAAACTGAAGCTATTCACTATTGACGATGTGTTCGGCGGCTGGACCAAAGCGCAGAAAGAGCACTTCTCCAATGGCGGTACTTTCGACCAAATTAGCCAGCGCTAACCATTAGCCTGTGAAACGGTGACCCGGCGTGAGAAATCCGCCGGGTTTTTTATTTGGTCATCATTTTGCGTTACTCTTTTGCCTCTACTGAAAACAGGGAACGCGTTGTGAAAAAAATTATCTTATTGCTCCTCATTGTCATCGCCCTTGCCGCTGGCGGTGTGTACTGGATGAAGGCGGGTAATCCGAATGCGTTGCGACATATCGTTCTCGACCAGTGTGTGCCGAATCAGATCCAGAACCGTAACCCTGCACCCTGTGCGCAGGTGAAAACGGATGCAGGCTATGTGGTATTTAAAGATCGCAACGGGCCGCTGCAATACCTGCTGATGCCGACATATCGCATCAACGGCACCGAGAGCCCGCTGCTGACCGACGCTCATACGCCGAACTTTTTCTGGCTGGCGTGGCAGTCGCGCAGCTTTATGACCCTGAAGCGTGGATCCGAGGTGCCTGACAGCGCCATTTCGCTGACGATTAACTCGCCGACTGGCCGCACGCAGAACCATTTTCATATTCATATATCCTGCCTGCGCCCGGACGTGCGCGAGAAGCTCAACGCGGCACAGGGAGAAATCAGCACCCAGTGGCTGCCTCTTTCGGGGGGGCTGGAAGGACATGAGTATCTTGCTCGCCGCGTGACGGAGAATGAACTGGTCAAGCGCAGCCCGTTTATGATGCTGGCGGAAGAGCTGCCGGAAGCGCGCGACCATATGGGGCGTTTCGCGCTGGCAATGGCGCAGCAGTCGGATGGCTCTTTTGTTTTGCTGGCGACCGAGCGTAACCTGCTCACGCTTAACCGCGCGTCAGCGGAGGAACTGCAGGATCATCAATGCACTATCCTGAAGTAACCCCACCATAAATCGCGTTTACTCGGGCTGCCTGTCACCGTAGACTTGCTGAAAAATTCTACAGGAGACAGGTATGTCGCTCTGGTTAACGCATCCTCTGCTGCTGCCCTCACTGATCGTTGGCGTCACCATCGTGCTGTGGGCGACGTCGCTATTGCCGGAGTTTATCACCGCGCTGCTGTTCTTCACGGCGGCGATGACCGCCAGAATCGCTCCGCCGGAGGTCATCTTCGGCGGTTTTGCCTCGTCTGCTTTCTGGCTGGTATTCAGCGGCTTTGTGCTTGGCGTGGCGATCCGTAAAACCGGACTGGCGGACAGGGCCGCCCGGGCGCTGTCGGCAAAGCTCACCGACTCCTGGGTGTTGATGGTGGCGAGCGTGGTGCTGCTGAGCTACGCGCTGGCGTTTGTGATGCCGTCGAACATGGGACGTATTGCGCTGCTGATGCCGATTGTCGCGGCGATGGCAAAACGCGCCGGTATCGCCGACGGCTCCCGCGCCTGGTTCGGACTGGCGCTGGCGGTGGGGTTCGGGACTTTCCAGCTTTCGGCGACGATCCTGCCTGCAAACGTCCCCAATCTGGTGATGAGCGGTGCGGCGGAAGGCTCGTACGGCATCCATCTGAACTATGTCCCGTATCTGCTGCTGCACACGCCGGTGCTCGGTATCCTCAAAGGCCTGATTCTGATTGGCCTCATCTGCTGGCTATTTCCCGGCTGCCCAAAACCGCCGAAGGAACAGGCGCCGTCTGATCCTATGGGGCGGGATGAAAAGCGTCTTGCCTGGCTGCTGGCGGTGGTGCTGGGGATGTGGGTCACGGAGAGCTGGCACGGCGTAGGGCCGGCGTGGACGGGGCTGGCGGCGTCGGTCATCGTTATGCTGCCGCGCGTTGGCTTTATCACCGGGGAAGAGTTTTCTGCGGGGGTGAACATGCGCACCTGTATTTACGTCGCGGGCATTCTTGGGCTGGCGATTGTCGTGACGCAAACCGGTATCGGAACGGCCGTGGGCGAGGCATTGCTTCGCATTATGCCGCTGGATGCAGACAGGCCGTTCACCAGTTTCCTGGCGCTGACCGGTATTACCACGGCGCTCAACTTCATCATGACCGCCAACGGCGTTCCGGCGCTGTACACCACCCTGGCGCAGAGTTTTTCGGACGCGACCGGTTTTCCGCTGCTGTCGGTGATCATGATTCAGGTGCTGGGCTATTCCACGCCGCTGCTGCCGTATCAGGCGTCGCCGATTGTCGTGGCGATGGGGTTAGGAAAGGTGCCTGCAAGGGCGGGGATGGTGCTCTGTCTGGCGCTGGCGATAGCGACTTATCTGGTGCTGCTGCCGCTGGATTATCTGTGGTTTAGTTTGCTGGGGAAAGTGTAGTTCGGTGCGAGCGGTTTCCCCTCACCCCAACCCTCTCCTAAAGGGAGAGGGAGGAGAAGAGCGGCGGGCAAGCGCAAGCGCCACCCGCCACAAAGGCAATTACGCCTGTTTAGCCGCTTCAGCTGCCTTAACGATCACCGCGAAAGCGTCAGCTTTCAGGGATGCACCGCCAACCAGCGCGCCATCGATGTCTGGCTGGGTGAACAGCTCAGCAGCGTTGGAAGCATTTACGGAACCGCCGTACTGAATAATCACTTGCTCAGCGATCTTCGCGTCGGCTTTAGCAATGTGGTCACGAATGAATTTGTGAACCGCCTGAGCCTGCGCAGGGGTTGCAGATTTGCCGGTACCGATCGCCCAGACTGGCTCGTACGCGATTACTGCGCCTTCGAACGCTGCCGCGCCCTGGGTTTTCAGCACTGCGTCGATCTGACGTGCGCACACTTCTTCGGTTTTGCCCGCTTCGTTTTCCGCTTCGGTTTCACCGATGCACAGAACCGGGATCAGGCCCTGCTCTTTCAGCACGGCGAATTTCTTCGCGATGAACTCGTCGGATTCTTTGTGATAGGTGCGACGCTCGGAGTGGCCGATGATGATGTATTTCGCGCCGATATCTTTCAGCATTTCAGCGGAGGTTTCACCGGTGAACGCGCCAGACAGGTTAACGTCAACGTTCTGCGCGCCCAGAATGATGTGGCTGCCGTCAGCGGCGTGTTTAGCCAGATCCAGGTACATATCCGGCGGAGCGATAGCAACCGCGCAGCCCGTCACGCCAGCCAGCTCTTTACGCAGGTTCGCAACCAGTTCGTTTACCATGTGGCGGCTGCCGTTCAGTTTCCAGTTACCCATCACTAAAGGATGTCGCATTTCAATTCTCCACGCTAAATAAGCGAATTAAGGAATATGGCCACCCTGTCGGGCAGCATGGTCTGTGAATCAGTATAGAGATTTTCCCTCGAAAGGCTTTGCTTTTTGTCATTAATTCGCCCCGCCGAGGGTGTCAGATAGTGCCAGCTTAATCGGTTCAACAGCGAAGGTCAGTCCTTTTTCGCCGTTGTCCGCCACAACATAGCGGATCGCGCCTTCGGTATCGGCGTAATAACGCTTGTTTTTCCCGGCGGTAAGGAGTTTTTGCAGCTTTTGCTGGCTTTGCTTTTTCGTCAGCGCAGGGGTAAAGGCCTGCAGTACCGCGCTCATGTACTCCAGCGCTTTCGCCTTAGCGGCTTTCTGCTCTGGCCCCTGTATCGGCAGCCAGGTGATTTGCATGCTTTTGATTTTTAACGTACCGCGCTCCAGCGCCGTGGAAGCATACAAATTCTCGTTAATCTTGCTTGCCGCACGGGTCAGTGTGGGGGTATCGCGTGAGCCATCAATGGCGCGAAACTCATCCAGCGGCAGCGTGGGGTTGGTCTGATTGAAGGTTTCACGAAACTGGCTGATAGACTGATCGAACGACGGCGCGCCCGCCAGCAGATAGGGTGCTGTGGTCGGGGCTGTGGTTTCGGCGGCGTGCAGGGGATAACCCGCGCTGAGCAGCGTTAAACACAGGAAAAGAGAACGTGCCGAACTTTTCATTAACATTGCCCCTGGCCGTAAGTGCTCATGATTAAAACGATATCTGGTCGGCTTGTCAAAAGGTCACAACTCCAGGGTAAAATGCGCGCTATACGATAATAAGGAACCTTACATGACCATACAGCAGTGGCTGTTTTCATTCAAAGGGCGTATTGGACGCCGTGATTTCTGGATCTGGATGGTGACGTGGGTTGTCGCCATGCTGCTTCTGTTTTTCGTGGCTTACAACGCCTGGCTGAGCACGCAAACGGCAGCCTTCGCGCTGGTCTGTCTGCTATGGCCAACGGCGGCGGTTGTCGTAAAACGGCTGCACGATCGCGGACGTTCCGGCGCGTGGGCATTTCTGATTATTCTGGCGTGGATGCTGGTGGCGGGAAACTGGGCGATGCTTCCGTCCATCCTGCCGTGGGTCGTGGGCAGGCTGCTGCCGTCGGCCATCTTCGTGATGATGATTGTCGATCTGGGCGCGTTTATTGGCACCCAGAGCGAAAATAAATACGGTAAAGACACCGTTGAGGTGAAATACCGCTGATCACCAGTAGTGTTCGGCGGTCATATGGCCCGGTCGGCGGCGAAGATGTTTCGTCATCTGCCGGGTATCCTTCAGAAGCTGCTGCGTGTCACGTACCATCTGCGGGTTGCCGCACAGCATGACGTGGCTGGTTTCAGCGTTCAGCGGCAAACCTACTGCCTCTTCCAGGGCTCCACTCTCAATTAACGCCGGCACGCGGCCAGTAAGCGCTCCTGCTACGGTTTCGCGGCTGACCACCGTCTGAATCTTTAGCTTTCCGCCGTACTGCTGCTCCAGCGCCTGCATTTGCGGCAAATAGCTCAGGTCTGCGGCGTAGCGCGCAGCGTGAACCAGCACGATGTTTTTAAAGCGCTCCAGATCTTTGCCGTACTGCAAAATAGAGAGATAAGGGCCGATGGCCGTACCGGTTGCCAGCATCCAGAGCGTGTCGCAGTCAGGGATCTCTTCGAGCACAAAGAAGCCTGCCGCTTCACTCACAATTTGCACCTCGTCGCCGGGCTTAAGGGCGGCAAGGCGCGGGCTGAGCTTACCTTCAGGAACGGTGACCAGATAGAACTCGAGATCCGGGTTATCAGGCGCGTTAACGTAAGAGTAGGCGCGCTGCACGCGCTCGCCGTCGACATCCAGTCCCAGCTTCGCAAATTGCCCGGCTTTAAACGGGTGAACGGGAGCATGTACGGTGAGACTAAATAGCGCATCGGTCCAGAACTGTACCTTTGTGACTTTACCTGTTACCCAGTCCGCCATGATCTTCTCCTGTGCTGTTTCTCTGTTCTATCTTCCGTACTTGTGGTGGTAATTTCCAGCCCGTCAGGGCCGGAAAGCTCTATCGATCAAACGGTTTTACAGAATGTGCGTCTGCACGTCCGGGTCTTTGCGGTCGAGATAGTGGATAGACTGGATGCGGCGAATGGTGCGTGATTTACCGCGGATCAGCAGCGTTTCAGTGGTGGCCATATTGCCCTTGCGGGTGATGCCGTCCAGCAGATCGCCTTTGGTGATGCCGGTCGCCGAGAAGACAACGTTATCGCTACGCGCCATCTCGTCCAGAGCCAGCACTTTATTGGCCTCGATGCCCATCGCTTCGCAGCGCGCCAGCTCGTTTTCCCCGATACGGCGGTTCTCTTCGCTGTCGCCTTTCACCTCATGGCGGGGCAGCAGACGGGCCTGCATATCGCCATCCAGCGCGCGGATCACTGCCGCGGAGACCACACCTTCCGGCGCGCCGCCGATGCCATACAGCACGTCGACTTCGCTGTCCGGCATGCAGGTCAGGATCGAGGCGGCAACGTCACCGTCAGGGATAGCAAACACGCGCACGCCGAGCTTTTGCATCTGCGCGATAGTGGCGTCGTGGCGCGGTTTCGCCAGAATGGTGACGGTGAGTTCGCTAAGGGGTTTGCCCAGGGCTTTGGCGATGTTGTGCAGGTTCTCTTCCAGCGGCAGGCTAAGGTCGATTGCGCCTTTTGCGCCAGGACCGACAATCAGCTTTTCCATGTACATATCCGGCGCGTTGAGGAAGCAACCCTTATCGCCCACGGCCAGCACCGCTAACGCATTGGCCTGACCCATCGCCGTCATGCGGGTGCCTTCGATCGGGTCAACCGCGATATCCACGGCATCGCCTTTGCCGGTACCGACTTTTTCACCGATGTAGAGCATCGGCGCTTCGTCGATCTCGCCTTCGCCGATCACGATGGTGCCGTCAATGTTGACCTGGTTAAGTACAATACGCATGGCATGGACGGCTGCGCCGTCTGCGGTATTTTTGTCGCCACGGCCCAGCCATTTATAGCCTGCAAGTGCGGCCGCTTCGGTGACGCGGGAAAACTCGATAGCAAGTTCACGTTTCATGAGGTACTCGTGCAATCAAAAGGAATTGCACGAAGTTTATCACAGAGTGGGGAGGGGTGAGGGGGCCGGTGCGGTTGGAGCCCCTCTCCCCAAAGGGGCGAGGGGACTTAAAACACCCTCTCCCCTTTGGGGAGAGGGCCGGGGTGAGGGGGATTACTCTTCGTGCTCTTCCCACGCCAGGGCGCGTTTCACCGCTTTTTTCCAGCCGCTGTAGCGGAAGTTACGCTCGGTGGTTTCGATGCCCGGGCGGAACTCGCGTTCGATAACCGCTTTTTCCTGCAGCTCGTCCAGGTTCTGCCAGAAGCCTACCGCCAGACCGGCAAGGTACGCCGCGCCCAGCGCCGTGACTTCACGCACTTCAGGGCGTTCAACGCGGGTGCCGAGAATGTCGGACTGGAACTGCATCAGGAAGTTATTCGCTACCGCACCGCCGTCCACGCGCAGGGCGTGCAGACGAATGCCGGAGTCAGCCTGCATCGCTTCCAGCACGTCGCGTGTCTGGTAGGCGATGGATTCGAGAGTAGCGCGAATAATGTGGTTAGAGTTCACACCGCGCGTCAGGCCGAAAATTGCGCCGCGTGCATACGGGTCCCAGTACGGCGCGCCCAGACCGGTGAACGCAGGCACCACGTACACGCCGTTGGTGTCTTTCACTTTGGTCGCGAAGTACTCGGAGTCGAACGCATCGCTGATCAGCTTCATCTCGTCGCGCAGCCACTGAATGGATGCACCCGCCATGAACACCGCACCTTCCAGCGCATAGTTCACTTCGCCGCGCGGGCCGCAGGCGATGGTGGTCAACAGGCCGTTTTCTGATTTCACCGCTTTCTCGCCGGTGTTCATCAGCATAAAGCAGCCGGTGCCGTAGGTATTCTTCGCCATCCCTTCCTTGACGCATAGCTGGCCGAACAGCGCCGCCTGCTGGTCACCGGCGATACCGGCGATAGGAATACGGGTGCCGCCTTTACCGCCGATGTTGGTCTGGCCGTACACTTCGGAAGACTTACGCACTTCAGGCAGCATCGCGCGCGGAATGTCCAGCGCGTCCAGCATCTTGTCATCCCACTCAAGGGTGTTGATGTTGAACAGCATGGTACGCGAGGCGTTGGTGTAGTCGGTCACGTGAACGCGTCCCTGGGTCATCTTCCAGATAAGCCAGGTATCGACGGTACCGAACAGCAGCTCGCCGCGTTTAGCACGCTCGCGTGAACCTTCTACGTGGTCGAGGATCCATTTCACTTTGGTGCCGGAGAAATACGGGTCAACCACCAGACCGGTGGCGCTGCGCACGTACTCTTCCATACCGTCGCGCTTCAGCTGTTCGCAGATCTCGGATGTACGGCGGCACTGCCAGACGATAGCGTTGTAAATGGGCTTACCGGTTTCGCGTTCCCAGACAATCGTCGTTTCACGCTGGTTGGTAATACCAATCGCGGCAATCTCGTCGGAACTGATATCGGCTTTCGCCAGCACTTCGACCAGCGTGGAGCTTTGTGATGCCCAAATCTCCATCGGGTCGTGTTCTACCCAGCCTGGACGAGGATAAATTTGCTCAAATTCGCGCTGTGACACGCTGACGATGTTCGCGTCATGATCCATTACGACAGCGCGGGAGCTGGTAGTGCCCTGGTCGAGCGCAACGATATATTTTTTTTCGGTCATGGTATGTGTCCCGTAGTCAGATTACAGCGAAGCTTTTTGTTGTGCGGTAGAAGTCGTTTCCTTCTCCTCTTCCACACAGGTGTCGCACGGTAAGTGGCGACCAATTAATTTGCGGTAGCTAAACGCACCCAGCGCAGCCCCGACAACCGGCGCAAACAGCGGTACCAGGAAGTAAGGAATGTCTTTGCCACCGGTGAAGGCCACGTCGCCCCAGCCGGCGATAAAGGCGAAGGCTTTTGGTCCGATATCACGTGCCGGGTTCATCGCGAAGCCGGTCAGCGGGCCCATGGATGCGCCAATCACCGCAATCAGCAAACCAATCAGCAGGGGGGCCAGCGGGCCGCGCGGAATGCCGTTTCCGTCGTCGGTCAGCGCCAGGATAACGCCCATCAGAATAGCGGTAATCACCATTTCAACTGCGAACGCCTGCACAAAATTAATATGCGGGTTTGGATAGGTTGAGAAGATGCCTGCCAGATCCAGACTTTCGACGCTGCCGCGTACCATATGATGCGTCTGTTCGAAGTCGATGAAAAGATTGTAATAAAGCCCGTAAACTAACGCCGCTGCGCAAAACGCGCCGGCAAACTGAGAAAGAATGAAAGGAACAACTTTGCGTCCGTCGAAGCACGCGAACAGCCACAGTGCGATTGTCACCGCCGGGTTAAGATGTGCACCAGAAACCCCTGCAGTCAGGTAGATGGCCATCGCCACGCCCAGACCCCAGATGATACTGATTTCCCACTGACCAAAACTGGCACCCGCCACTTTCAGTGCAGCGACACAGCCCACTCCGAAGAATATCAACAACCCGGTACCAAGGAACTCGGCAATGCACTGGCCTTTTAAGGTTGATGTCTGACTCATAATCGGAATCCTGAAGAAATTGATGTTTATTGTTAGCATGGCCGCCCGTGACAGCCACGATGCCCTGTAGACATAGTGTTAATTTATCGTTAACGAGCAAAAACGAGAAATATCGAAATCAAAATGTGTGGTCTGTGTCAATAAAATGAGCGTTTTCGCGCCATAAAGCACATTTTTGCATCAGTACAGAAATGTGAGCTGAATCATTTCATTAACGAATCAGTTAACAATTTAGGGGTATATGACGCGAACACACCAGGACCAGACCTAAAAGTGTTGCAAACCGCGATCTGCGCGGTGTGTCGCTGGACACAGAGCGCCGCGCTCCATACAATCGACGGTATATGTCGTGCGCGTTTATGTTAAAGCGTCGCCTTGCAATTCAGGAGAGGTAGCATCATGTCTTTAGAAGTGTTTGAGAAACTGGAATCGAAAGTACAGCAGGCGATTGACACCATCACCCTGCTGCAGATGGAAATTGAAGAGCTGAAAGAAAAGAACAACAGCCTGGCGCAGGAAGTTCAGAACGCTCAGCACGGCCGCGAAGAACTGGAGCGCGAAAACAACCAGCTGCGCGAACAGCAGAACGGCTGGCAGGATCGCCTGCAGGCGCTGCTGGGACGTATGGAAGAGGTCTAATTCCCTACGGGATGAATTGAACAGGCCGGGTAAGGCGAAGCCGCCACCCGGCTTTTTTATGATTTGATGTCAGCCGGGGCTCACCATAAAAAAGGCCGCCAAAGGCGGCCTTAACGCTACTTGTCCTGCGCTGTCATAGCAAAAGCAACGAACACATTCGGTTCATCACTCTTTACAACGAGTACGCTGGCGACAATGAACGCGATACATAAATAGCGTTTCATTATGCGGTCCCTGCAGCTAACCGCTCCACCGTTCACCACCGGTGATAAGTCGGTGGACACAAGCCCTGGTATTAGCCTGCTTTACGGTAGTGAATACACCTTTCCCTGGACCGATGCCCATTTGCGAGATGGCGGAAAGGGACGCTTCATCATAATGAGCATCAACCGTGGAGTTAAGGTATTCATAGACAATTAGGATTTTATAAAGGTTCTGAGGGGTTGCCCAAGGTTTGGACGAGAGTATGATGAAACTCCCTGGTGTTAGTCTGCAAAACTTCCCAACGGACCGCGAATCCTGAGGGGACAAAAAAACCGCCACATTGCTGTTGGCGGTTTTTTTATGGTTCTCGCTGACTTTTAACTACTCGATATCCAGCGCATCTTCCGACAGGATAATGCCGGTATTATCGGCGTAGAGATGGTCCCCGGAGAAGAAGGTCACGCCGCCGAAATTGACGCGCACGTCGCTTTCGCCGATGCCGTCACCCGCCGCCCCTACCGGTATGGCAGCGATGGCCTGAATCCCGATATCCAGGTCTTCCAGATCGTCCACCTGACGTACGGAACCATACACCACAAGGCCTTCCCACTCATTCTGAACGGCAATGCCGGCCAGTTCAGCATCAATTAATGCACGGCGCACGGAACCGCCGCCGTCGACCACAAGAACGCGGCCGCGGCCATTCTGTTCGAGCAGATCGTACAGCAACCCGTTGTCCTCGAAACATTTCACCGTGACGATTTGACCGCCAAACGACGACCTCCCACCAAAGTTGGAGAACAGCGGTTCAACGACGTTGACATCTTCCTGGTAGATGTCACAAAGCTCGGAGGTATCGTATTTCATAGGTTTAACGCTCAGTTGCTGCGAATGTGTTCAGTATATCGTGCGAAATGCGTTGTTGGCAAAATCATCAATTGTTAATTGATATTTGTCAGCTAACGCAGCGTCTGGCTTAAAACAATCCCGATGACGAACAACAGGTTAGTCAGTAACGCGCCTTTTACCGTGCGTTCCAGCATCGGCGGCATGGCGGACGGGCTGAGTTCACGCATCACAAAGCGGGCCTGCTTAATCAGCAGCGGCGCGGCAAGCACAAACAGCCAGCCCCACAAGCTCTGCAAGGAAATCAGGTTAAACAGCGCCAGGCAAACCAGCGCGCCAATGAGCAGGCAGGCATGATAGCGGCGCGCATTAACCGGCCCCAGACGAACCGCCAGGGTATTTTTGCCGTTCTCGCGATCGCTGTCGATGTCGCGCAGGTTGTTGATGTTGAGCACCGCCGTCGCCAGCAGGCCGCAGGCGGTCGCGGGCAGGAAAAGGGCAGGGATCACCGTATGCGCCTGCAGGTACCAACTTCCCATCACGCTCAGCCAGCCGAAGAACACCAGTACGGAGATATCCCCGAGTCCAATATAACCGTAAGGACGCGTGCCGACGGTGTAGGTGATGGCCGCGATAATGGCCAGTAAACCCAGCACCAGGAAGCCAATGAAATCGCTGGTGGTCTTAGACGCCACCGTCACCAGCGCCAGGCCGGATACGCAGATCAGCACCACGGTGATAATCAGCGCGCGTTTCATCTGCGCCTGGGTAATCACCCCTTTCTGCATTCCGCGCAGTGGCCCTATGCGGTCCGGCTTGTCGCTGCCTTTTACCGCGTCGCCGTAGTCGTTGGCGAGATTGGAGAGGATTTGCAGCAGGCCGGCGGTAATCAGTGCCAGCGCGGCGACCAGCGGATCAAAATAACCCTGCCACCAGGCAAGGGCGGTGCCGACGATAATTGCGGCAAAGGCCAGAGGAAGCGTTTTAGGGCGCAGACTTTCGAGCCACGCCTGAGTACGGCTGATGTCAGTCATAAGTATTTAGCCAATAAAAATGGGGGCATTAGCCCCCATTAAACGTGATGAGAATCCAGTAACCGCGATTATAGGATAAAACGGCTCAGATCTTCATCTGCCACTAACGCATCCAGATGTTTACTCACATATTCTGCGTCAATGGTAACGGTTTGGCCGTTAAGGTCGCTCGCGTCGTAAGAGATATCTTCCACCAGGCGTTCCAGCACGGTATGCAGGCGACGCGCACCGATGTTCTCGGTGGTTTCGTTGACCTGCCATGCGGCTTGGGCAATACGCTTGATACCGTCTTCGGTGAACTCGAGGTTCACGCCTTCGGTCGCCATCAGCGCTTTGTACTGTACGGTAGCAGAGGCGTTTGGCTCGGTCAGGATACGTTCGAAATCTTCGGTAGTAAGCGCCTGCAGCTCAACGCGGATAGGCAGACGCCCCTGCAGTTCGGGGATCAGATCCGACGGGCTGGCAACCTGGAACGCCCCTGAAGCGATAAACAGGATGTGGTCCGTTTTCACCATGCCGTGCTTGGTGGAGACTGTGCAGCCTTCAACCAGCGGTAGCAGGTCGCGCTGAACGCCTTCGCGGGACACGTCCGGGCCGGAGCTGTTGCCGCCGCGCTTACAAATTTTGTCGATTTCGTCGATAAACACGATACCGTGCTGCTCAACCGCGTCGATAGCGTCCTGCTTCAGCTCTTCCGGGTTTACCAGCTTCGCCGCTTCTTCTTCAATCAGCAGCTTCATCGCGTCTTTGATTTTCAGCTTACGCGCTTTCTGCTTCTGGCCGCCCAGGTTCTGGAACATGGACTGCAGCTGGCTAGTCATCTCTTCCATGCCCGGAGGCGCCATGATTTCCACACCCATTGGCGCGGCAGCGAGATCGATCTCAATCTCTTTGTCGTCCAGCTGGCCTTCACGCAGTTTTTTGCGGAATGCCTGGCGCGCCGCGGATGGTTCCGCCTGCTGCTCTGCCTGGCCCCAGTTGTTTTTTGCCGGTGGAATCAGCACGTCGAGAATGCGCTCTTCGGCCATCTCTTCCGCGCGATAGCGGTTTTTCTCGATCGCCTGGACGCGCACCATCTTGATCGCCGAGTCGGTCAGATCGCGGATGATGGAGTCCACTTCTTTACCCACATAGCCCACTTCGGTGAACTTGGTGGCTTCAACCTTGATGAACGGCGCGTTAGCCAGCTTCGCCAGACGACGGGCGATTTCGGTTTTACCGACGCCGGTCGGGCCGATCATCAGAATGTTTTTTGGCGTCACTTCGTGGCGCAGCTCTTCATCAAGCTGCATACGACGCCAGCGGTTACGCAGGGCGATAGCCACCGAACGCTTGGCGTTATCCTGGCCGATAATGTGTTTGTTCAGTTCGCTGACAATTTCGCGTGGGGTCATTTCAGACATGGGAGATCCTTACGCTTTGGAGGTCAATTCTTCGATGGTGTGGTTGTGGTTGGTATAAATGCAGATATCACCTGCAATATCCAACGCCTTCACCGCGATATCACGCGCGTTCATGTCGGTATTTTCCAACAGCGCGCGGGCTGCAGCCTGGGCATAAGGGCCGCCAGAGCCGATGGCAATCAGGTCATTTTCCGGCTGAATGACGTCACCGTTACCGGTGATGATCAGCGAGGCGGTTTCATCGGCCACGGCCAGCAGCGCTTCGAGCTTGCGCAGCATGCGGTCGGTACGCCAGTCTTTCGCCAGCTCAACGGCAGCTTTCACCAGATGACCCTGGTGCATTTCCAGTTTGCGTTCGAACAGTTCAAACAGCGTGAAGGCGTCCGCCGTGCCGCCTGCAAAACCGGCGATCACTTTGTCGTTGTAGAGGCGGCGCACTTTCTTCACGTTGCCTTTCATGACGGTATTACCCAGCGTGGCCTGGCCATCACCGGCGATTACCACATGGCCGTTACGGCGTACACTTACTATTGTTGTCACGAGCAGACCCCCTGGTTACAGAATCGGGAAACAGAAGCCCTGAGCCTGTGCTCAGGGCTGAATTAAATGATAGATGGGGGGGATTTCGGGGGTTTCAACCCCCGGAGGCGAGTCGAATGCAGTTTGTATGGCCGGCGATTTTCAAACGAGAAATGGTGCCATCGGCATTTTCTTTGCCTTTGACCGGACCAATCACCACGCGATTCCAGCCGTTATTGGTGGTAATACGCGAATCAAACCCTTCAAAGGCCAGCTGCGCACGTACCGTTTCCGCCTGCTCCGCGCCTTTGAACGAACCGCACTGTACCATCCAGCGACGCTCGTCTTTTTTCTCAGCCGTCTGCTTCGGCGCTTCGGTCTCTTTGGTCACCGGCGCGGCCTGCTGCGTTTTCGGCTGCTGCGCGGTGGTATGCGCTGGCGTCTGGAGCAGATCCTGATACGGCTGAGCCGCCTGTTTCTGCGGCTGCGTTTTCGGCTGCTGCTGGACAGGCTGAGACTGCGCCGTACGCGTCGGCTGCTGGTATGGCTGTTCCGTTACCCGCGGCTGTGCTTTCGGCTGCTGCACCGGCTGGGTTTGCGCCCACTGCTGCTGTTGTTGCTGCTGGATCTGCTGTTGCGCCTGACGTCGCTGCAGCGTTTGCTGGCGCTGTGCCGGCGTCTGCTCATTCCACGGTACTTCGTTCAGCTGCGTAGGCTGCTGGCGCATATCGGCCTGCATTTGGGCCAGCAGCTGACGCTGTTCATCCGTCAGCTGATTCGCATTCTGCACTTCACCACCCGCAGAAGGTTCGGTTGGCGCACGCACCCCAGGCTGACGGCTTTCCAGCTCTTTGATATAGCGCCAGCGCTCTTCAGGCTTCGGAGGAAGGCCATTTCCGGCAACTTTATTGGCCTGAAGCGCCTCAGACTCTTCTTTTTTATGGTGCGTGATAAAGTACAGGCCACCAATAAAGGCGACGACTACAGCCGCAGCAATAGCGACCATTGCTGGCGAGACAGCAGGCAGGTTACGTTGCTTTTTCCTTGAGCTACTCTTTTTGCGTCGCGAAGGTGCCGGCTGGCCGCGACGTACATAATCTCGTTGTGCCACTATCGTTTCGCTGTATTTATTCGTTCGTCAGTCCGCCATGTTACTTAAGCGGCGGGGCTTTGACCAGATAAGGGTATCCGAAAGACGTTTACTTTAAGTCAATGCCTGGGTAGTGCCGCGGACAATCAGTTCACAGTCCAGCAACCGCGAGCCGCTGCTAACTGTTTGACCGTGAAGCTGATCCAGCAGAAGCAGCATCGCTTCGCGGCCGATTTGGTAGCGCGGCTGAGCGACCGTTGAGAGCGGCGGATCGCAAAATTCTGAAAGCGAAATATTGTCGAATCCGATGATCGATAAATCTTTCGGTATGCGAAGGCCGCGGCGTTTGGCGTACGACAATGCGCCCAGCGCCATCACGTCGCTGTGACAAAATACGGCGGTTGGCGGTTCAGGCAGGTCCAGAAGTTTCTCAAGCGCTTGTCCACCCGCGGCGAAGGTAAAGTCACCGCGCGCAATGTAGTGCGGATCGACGGTGACGCCGGTACGGCGCAGCGCCTGAACGTAGCCCTGCAAGCGATAATGACACAGCGGCATCTCTTCAGGCCCGGCAATACAGCCAATGCGCTCCTGGAGATAGTTTACGGCGTTGAACGCGGCGGTGAGGTTATCAATGTGGACCGTCGGCAGCTCCAGCTCTGGCGCAAACTCGTTGGCCATCACCATCGGCGGTAAATTACGCTGCTCTTCAATGCTGGCATCAAACGGCAGGCGGGAGCCAAGCAGCAGCATGCCGTCGATCTGCTTGGTGATAATGAGATCGATGAAGGTTTTTTCCTGCTGGTTCTGATGAGCACAGTCGCCAATCAGCACCAGGTAACCCTGTTCCGCTGCGGTGACTTCAATACCGCGGATAATCTCGCTGAAGAAGGGGTCGCAGATATCCGGCACAATCACCAGAATGGTGCGCGACTCATTGCGTTTGACGTTACGCCCCATCGCCTGTGGGAAATAGCCCACTTCAAGCGCAGCCTGCTCTACCCGGTTACGGGTCGCCTGGGAGACTTTATCCGGGTTCATTAATGCGCGGGATACCGTTGCCGTAGAGACTTGTGCTTTCTGGGCAACGTCTTTCATGGTCGCCGGTGCAACCTCTTTCCTGGACTTCAACGTCTTCTCCTCGCCTGAACACCGAACTTCTGACATCACCATTTTTACAGATAGTTAATGGAATCGGTTACAGAATTTTCATAAAAAGTGTGAGGAGCGTTAAATTTTTCGATCCGTCTTCAGCCTTCGATGGGATCGACGTCCAGTACCCACTTCACTTTTCGCGCTTCCGGCAGCGTGTTGATGAGCGCCAGCGTGCCGCTGACGATATGCTGCAGGCGAACACGTGAGGGGTGCTGAAGTAAGATTTGCCAGCGGAAACGTCCGCCGCGCTTTGGTGCGAGTGCCGGCACCGGGCCCAGGATCCACAGCTGATTATCCACCAGCGGGCTGGCCTGCAGGAGGTTTCTCAGCTGCTGCAGGAAAAGCGGCGCCTGCTGGTTGTTGTGATCTTCCGCGCGGATGATGACGTGGCTGGTCCACGGCGGCAGCTGCATGGTCTGGCGTTCGGCCAGCGCCTGCTCGGCAAAGGCGTCATAGCCTTTATGCAGCAGGGTTTGCAGCAGCGGATGCTCAGGGTGGTGCGTTTGCAGCACCACTTCGCCCTGTTTACCGGCGCGACCGGCACGCCCTGCCACCTGGGTATAAAGCTGGGCGAAGCGCTCGGCTGAGCGGAAATCTGCCGAGAACAGCGCGCCGTCCACGTCCAGCAGGGCAACCAGCGTCACGTCCGGGAAGTGGTGGCCTTTCGCCAGCATCTGGGTGCCAATCAGGATGCGCGCGCCGCCGCGATGCACTTCCGCCAGCTGCTGTTCCAGCGCGCCCTTGCGGCTGGTGGTATCCCGGTCGATACGCGAGATAGGCACGTCCGGGAAGAAGGGGCCAAGCGCCTGTTCCAGCTGTTCCGTCCCCAGACCGACCGGCACAATATGCGTGGAACCACACGACGGGCACTGGCGCGGCACCGGGCGCTGGCTGTCGCAGTGGTGGCAGCGCAAATGCCGCTGGGCCTGGTGGAAGGTATAGTAGTGGTCGCAGCGCGGACACTCGGCAATCCAGCCGCAGTCGTGGCACAGCAGGGCGGGGGCGAATCCGCGGCGGTTCAGAAACAGAATGACCTGGTTCCCCGCCTGCAGGTGCTGGCGCATGCGGGTAATCAATGCAGGCGCTAGCCCGGCCTGAACCTGCTGACCTTTAAGATCAAGCACGTGCTGAATGGCCGGACGGGCATTCCCCGCCCGACGCGTCAGGCGCAGCATGTGGTACTTACGCTGGCGCACGTTGTGCAGGGTTTCGAGCGCCGGCGTTGCGGACCCGAGAATAATAGGAATCTGCTCACTGTGCGCGCGATAGACCGCCAGATCGCGGGCGTGATAGCGCCAGCCTTCCTGCTGTTTATAGGAGCTGTCGTGTTCTTCGTCGATCACGATAACGCCAAGATTTTTAAACGGCGTAAACAGAGACGAGCGGGTGCCGATCACAATCGCCGCTTCGCCGTTTTTCGCTTTCAGCCAGGCGCTGAGGCGTTCGCTGTCGTTCAGACCGGAGTGCAGCACCTCAACCGGCGCGTTAAAGCGCTCGCGGAATCGGGCGATGGTTTGCGGCGTCAGGCCAATTTCCGGCACCATCACCAGCGCCTGTTTGCCCTGCGCGAGCACGTTTTCCAGCACGCTCAGGTAGACTTCGGTCTTGCCGGAACCGGTGACCCCCGCCAGCAGCCAGGCAGAGAAATGATCGGAGGCGCTATGAATCGCGCCCACGGCGGTGGCCTGCTCGGTATTCAGACGCAGGCGATCCCCTGAAACGGAGAAACTCTCCCGCCAGTCGTAAAGAGCGGGAGCTTCGCTGGCCAGTTCGCTCAGCCCTTTCTTTCTTAAGGCCTGTAGCGCCGTTTCGCTGACCTCAAGCTCGTCGACCTGATGTCGCCAGATTTTTCCCTGACGCAGCGCCGCCAGCGCCTGCTGCTGTTTCTGCGATCGCTTCAGGCTGTTGATATCCACCGCCTGGCCCTGCTCGGTGGCAAACCAGTACCACATCGGCGCATGGCTGGCGCTTTTGCCCTGGCGCAGCATGATTGGCAGGGCGTGGAACAGCACGTCGCCAATCGGGTGATGATAATAATCCGCCGCCCACAGCAGCAGTCGCCAGGTGCTGGTAGAGTAAACGGGCTCGCTGTCCAGTACCTCAACGACCGACTTCAGCTCGTTAAGCGGTAATTCGCTTTGATCGCTGACGGAGACAACAATCCCCACGCGCTGCTGTTTGCCAAACGGCACGGTCACGCGGCAACCCGCTTTGGCGCTCATGCTGTCGGGCAGCAGGTAGTCAAAGGTGCGGGGAAGCGGAACGGGCAGGGCAACGTGAGCGACGGGCATCGAATCTTCCTGACTTGAAAAGTGGCGCGTTAGTATACACATTAGTAAAAGCGGCGTGCGGATCAGTTTGCATACGTTGGTCAAATTCTGTATGATTCGCCGCCTTTGGTGTACTTTACGCCAAAGAACTTACAATCAACATCGCGTGGTGTCTGGCGTTAGGGCTGGAAGAGCGACGCGGCCTTAACTGAGGTTCTCCCATGAAAAAAGATATTCACCCGAAATACGAAATGATTACTGCAAACTGTTCTTGCGGTAACTCTATCCAGATCCGCTCTACCGTGGGTCACGATCTGAACCTGGACGTGTGCGGCAAATGCCACCCGTTCTACACTGGTAAGCAGCGTGACGTTGCAACCGGTGGCCGTGTTGACCGCTTCAACAAGCGTTTCAGCATCCCGGGCGCTAAATAAGTTCCCGAAAAAAAGGCACCGCAAGGTGCCTTTTTTGTATCCGCTTCTCAGTATTCCCACGTATCCGGGTCAATACCCAGTTCACGCATGATCACCTTCGCCTCTTCCGGGATTTCATCACTGCGCTCTTTGCGCAGATCTTCATCGTTCGGCAACGGTTGACCGGTAAACGCATGCAGAAACGCTTCGCACAGCAGTTCGCTGTTGGTCGCGTGGCGCAGGTTATTCACCTGACGACGCGTACGTTCATCGGTGAGGATCTTCAACACCTTCAGAGGAATGGAAACCGTAATTTTCTTTACTTGCTCACTCTTCTTACCGTGCTCAGCGTATGGGCTGATATATTCGCCGCTCCATTCAGCCATGAGATACCTTTAATCCTCTCAGTCATTTATTTAAAGGTGCAAAACCTGTAACCACCCGTTTTGAACCGCAATCTTGTCTAGTTTACCGTAGAGACGATACCGTGGCACGGATATTGCCGCTGCAGCGTGCACTAAAGCATATAATTTTAACGGCTATTTGCGCATTGCTCAATCTATACGCAAAGAAGTTTAGATGTCCAGATGTATTGACGTCCATACTTTCAGTGTTTACTCTGGTGCCTGACTTTTCACCTCATTCGCCAGGAAGCCCTCACCATGACGCGTAAACAGGCCACTATTGCAGTGCGTAGCGGATTAAATGATGACGAGCAGTACGGCTGCGTTGTCCCGCCGATTCATCTTTCCAGTACCTATAATTTCACCGGATTTAATGAACCCCGCGCGCATGATTATTCGCGTCGTGGCAACCCTACGCGTGACGTGACCCAGCGCGCGCTGGCCGAGCTGGAAGGTGGCGCAGGTGCAGTATTAACCAATACGGGGATGTCCGCCATTCACCTGGTGACCACGGTGTTCCTGAAACCGGGCGATCTGCTGGTCGCGCCGCACGACTGCTACGGCGGCAGCTATCGCCTGTTTGACAGCCTGGCGAAACGCGGCTGCTATCGCGTGCTGTTTGTCGATCAAAACGACGAACAGGCGCTGAAACAGGCCCTGGCAGAGAAACCGAAGCTGGTTCTGGTGGAAAGTCCAAGCAATCCATTGTTGCGCGTTGTCGATATTGCGAAAATTTGTCAGCTCGCAAGGGATGCGGGAGCGATAAGTGTAGTGGATAATACGTTCCTCAGTCCGGCCCTTCAGAACCCACTCGCACTGGGTGCCGATCTGGTATTACATTCATGCACTAAATATCTGAACGGCCATTCTGATGTGGTGGCGGGCGTGGTGATTGCCAAAGATCCCGACGTTGTCACCGAACTGGCATGGTGGGCCAATAATATTGGCGTCACCGCGGGGGCCTTCGACAGCTATCTGCTGTTGCGCGGCATCCGCACGCTGTCGCCGCGCATGGACGTAGCGCAGCGCAATGCCCAGGCGATTGTCGATTTCCTGAAAACCCAGCCGCTGGTGAAAAAGCTTTATCACCCGTCGCTGCCGGAAAATCAGGGGCACGAGATTGCCGCGCGTCAGCAGAAAGGGTTTGGCGCGATGTTAAGTTTTGAACTGGACGGTGACGAGCAAACGCTGCGTCGCTTCCTGAGCGGGCTGTCATTGTTTACGCTGGCGGAATCCTTAGGTGGGGTTGAAAGCTTGATCTCCCACGCCGCGACCATGACGCACGCAGGTATGGCACCGGAAGCTCGTGCCGCCGCCGGAATTTCTGAGACGCTGCTGCGTATCTCAACCGGCATTGAAGATTCTGAAGATTTAATTGCCGATCTGGAAAATGCCTTCCGGATCGCAGCCAAGGGGTAATCATGAGTGTGATAGCGCAGGCAGGGGCGAAGGGTCGTCAACTGCACAAGTTTGGTGGTAGTAGTCTTGCTGATGTGAAATGTTACCTGCGCGTTGCAGGGATCATGACGGAATATTCACAGCCGGGTGACATGATGGTTGTCTCGGCGGCGGGCAGCACCACCAACCAGTTGATTAGCTGGCTGAAACTGAGCCAGACCGATCGCCTTTCTGCGCATCAGGTGCAACAGTCCTTACGCCGTTACCAGAGCGAGCTGATTGCCGGCCTGCTGCCTGCGGACGTGGCGGACGGGCTGATCAGCGCCTTTACGCATGACCTTGAGCGTCTGGCTGCCCTGCTGGACAGCGGAATTACCGACGCGGTGTATGCCGAAGTGGTGGGCCACGGTGAAGTGTGGTCCGCGCGCCTGATGGCCGCCGTGCTGCAGCACCTGGGCGTGGAAGCGGCCTGGCTCGACGCGCGTGATTTCCTGCGCGCCGAACGCGCCGCGCAGCCGCAGGTGGATGAAGGGTTGTCCTACCCGCTACTGCAACAGCTGCTGGTGCAGCACCCGGGCAAACGTATTGTCGTCACCGGCTTTATCAGCCGCAGCAACGCGGGCGAAACCGTGCTGCTGGGTCGTAACGGTTCGGACTACTCGGCAACGCAAATTGGTGCCCTGGCGGGCGTGTCTCGCGTCACCATCTGGAGCGACGTGGCCGGCGTGTACAGCGCGGACCCGCGCAAAGTAAAAGATGCCTGCCTGCTGCCGCTGCTGCGTCTCGACGAAGCCAGCGAGCTGGCGCGTCTGGCCGCGCCGGTACTGCACGCGCGCACGCTGCAGCCGGTTTCCGGCAGCGATATCGACCTCCAGCTGCGCTGCAGTTACACCCCGGATCAAGGCTCCACGCGCATTGAGCGCGTGCTGGCGTCCGGTACCGGGGCGCGTATTGTCACCAGCCACGACGACATCTGCCTGATTGAGTTTCAGGTGCCTGCGGGCCAGGACTTCAAGCTGGCGCATAAAGATATCGACACGATCCTGAAACGCGCCCAGGTGCGTCCGCTGGCCGTTGGCGTGCATAACGATCGTCAGCTGCTGCAGTTCTGCTATACCGCGGAAGTGGCGGACAGCGCGCTGAAAATTCTGGATGAAGCGGGCCTGCCGGGCGAGCTTCGCCTGCGTCAGGGGCTGGCGCTGGTGGCGATGGTGGGCGCGGGCGTCACCCGTAACCCGCTGCACTGCCACCGCTTCTGGCAGCAGCTGAAAGGCCAGCCGGTGGAGTTCACCTGGCAGTCGGAGGAGGGCATCAGCCTGGTCGCCGTCCTGCGCAAAGGCCCAACCGAGAGCCTGATTCAGGGCCTGCACACCTCCCTGTTCCGCGCGGAAAAGCGCATCGGTCTGGTGCTGTTCGGGAAAGGCAACATCGGTTCCCGCTGGCTGGAGCTGTTTGCCCGCGAACAGGTGACGCTCTCGGCGCGTACCGGATTCGAATTCATTCTTGCGGGCGTGGTGGACAGCCGCCGCAGCCTGCTGAACTACGAAGGGCTGGACGCCAGCCGCGCGCTTGCCTTCTTTAATGATGAAGCGGTTGAGCAGGATGAAGAGTCGCTGTTCCTGTGGATGCGTGCGCACCCGTATGACGATCTGGTGGTGCTGGACGTTACCGCAAGCGAACAGCTTGCGGATCAGTATCTGGATTTCGCCAGCCACGGTTTCCACGTTATCAGTGCGAACAAGCTGGCGGGGGCGAGCAGCACCGATAAATACCGCCAGATCCACGACGCGTTTGAAAAAACGGGGCGCCACTGGCTCTATAACGCCACCGTTGGGGCTGGCCTGCCGGTTAACCACACCGTGCGTGACCTGATTGAAAGCGGCGACAGCATTCTGGCGCTGAGCGGTATCTTCTCCGGCACGCTCTCCTGGCTTTTCCTGCAGTTCGACGGCACCGTACCGTTCACTGACCTGGTGGATCAGGCGTGGCAGCAGGGCTTAACCGAACCCGATCCGCGCGTTGACCTTTCCGGAAAAGACGTGATGCGTAAGCTGGTGATCCTGGCGCGTGAAGCCGGTTACGACATCGAACCGGATTCCGTACGCGTCGAATCGCTGGTGCCTGCCGGCTGTGAAGAAGGTTCTGTGGATCATTTCTTTGAAAATGGTGAAGAGCTTAACGAGCAGATGGTACAGCGTCTGGAAGCGGCGAACGAGATGGGGCTGGTACTGCGCTATGTGGCGCGTTTCGAGGCCAACGGAAAAGCGCGAGTCGGCGTCGAGGCGGTGCGTCCTGAACATCCGCTGGCGGCGCTGCTGCCGTGCGATAACGTCTTCGCCATCGAAAGCCGCTGGTATCGCGATAACCCGCTGGTGATCCGCGGCCCTGGCGCGGGACGCGATGTCACCGCTGGAGCCATTCAGTCCGACATCAACCGTCTGGCTAAGCTGCTGTAAATCCTGAATTTCCCTCTCCCTGTGGGAGAGGGTTAGGGTGAGGGCATCAGACCGCACTCACCCTCATCCTGAATTTCCCTCATATTCCCTGAGCAAACCTCACCGTTATTGTTGATTATTTATGTTGACGTCCCTCCGCTTTTCCGTCATTTTTACATCTGGACGTCTAAACGTATAGAAGTTCACAACACAACAAATAACGACATGCGATTGATAGAGGTAAGGTATGAGCTTTTTTCACGCCAACCAGCGGGAAGCACTGAATCAGAGCCTGGCCGAAGTAAACGGCCAGATTAACGTCTCTTTTGAATTTTTCCCGCCGCGCACCAGTGAAATGGAGCAAACTCTGTGGAGCTCTATCGATCGTCTCAGCAGCCTGAAGCCGAAGTTCGTCTCCGTGACTTACGGTGCTAACTCCGGCGAGCGTGACCGTACGCACAGCATCATTAAAGGCATCAAAGATCGTACCGGTCTGGAAGCGGCGCCGCATCTCACCTGTATCGACGCCACCCGCGACGAGCTGCGGGCCATCGCTCAGGATTACTGGAATAACGGCATTCGTCATATCGTCGCTCTGCGCGGTGACCTGCCGCCGGGCAGCGGTAAGCCGGACATGTATGCCGCCGATCTGGTCGCGCTGCTGAAAGAGGTGGCTGATTTTGATATCTCCGTTGCCGCTTATCCTGAGGTGCATCCGGAAGCGAAAAGCGCCCAGGCCGATCTGCTGAACCTCAGGCGTAAAGTGGACGCCGGCGCGAACCGCGCCATTACCCAGTTCTTCTTTGATGTGGAAAGCTACCTGCGTTTCCGTGACCGCTGCGTCTCCGCGGGCATCGATGTTGAAATTATCCCGGGTATTCTGCCGGTTTCTAACTTCAAACAGGCGAAGAAGTTCGCCGATATGACCAATGTCCGCATTCCGCTGTGGATGTCCAAAATGTACGAAGGGCTGGACGACGACCCGGAAACCCGCAAGCTGGTGGGGGCGAATATCGCGATGGACATGGTGAAAATTTTAAGCCGTGAAGGGGTGAAAGATTTCCACTTCTATACGCTGAACCGTGCGGAGATGAGCTACGCCATTTGCCATACGCTGGGCGTTCGTCCGGCGTAATAAGCACAAAGCCCTCGTATTACGAGGGCTTTTTAGTTACGCGAATAGTTAAAAGGTATTAGCTATCGAATCTGTGGATTAATTCAACTATAACTTATTGCTAGTGGTGTATATCGTAACGGTAACACTGTAAAAGGGAGCATAGCGATGAGCACGTCAGACGAGACCAATAAAGCGGCATCGGTCGGCAAATGCCCGTTCCACCAGGGCGGCGTCGATCACAGCGCGGGGGCAGGTACAGGCAGCCGCGACTGGTGGCCAAAACAACTCCGCATCGATCTTCTTAACCAACATTCCAATCGTTCGAACCCGCTGGGTGAAGACTTCGACTACCGCAAAGAATTCAGCAAACTTGATTACTCCGCCCTTAAAGGCGACCTCAAAGCCCTTTTAACCGACTCTCAACCGTGGTGGCCTGCCGACTGGGGCAGCTATGCGGGCCTGTTTATCCGTATGGCCTGGCACGGCGCGGGTACCTATCGCTCCGTTGACGGGCGCGGTGGCGCAGGCCGCGGTCAACAGCGCTTTGCGCCGCTGAACTCCTGGCCGGATAACGTGAGCCTGGATAAGGCGCGCCGTCTGCTGTGGCCCATCAAGCAAAAATACGGACAAAAAATTTCCTGGGCCGACCTGTTTATCCTCGCGGGTAACGTGGCGCTGGAGAACTCCGGCTTCCGTACCTTTGGTTTCGGTGCCGGGCGTGAAGACGTCTGGGAACCAGACCTGGACGTGAACTGGGGTGATGAAAAAGCCTGGCTAACCCACCGTGACCCGGAGGCGCTGGCGAAGCGACCTCTCGCCGCCACCGAAATGGGCCTGATTTATGTGAACCCGGAAGGGCCAAACGCCAGCGGTGAACCTCTGTCTGCTGCGGCGGCCATTCGTGCCACCTTCGGCAACATGGGGATGAACGACGAAGAGACCGTTGCGCTGATCGCGGGCGGCCACACCCTCGGCAAAACCCACGGCGCGGGTGAAGCCACGCACGTCGGCACCGACCCGGAAGCCTCGCCGATTGAAGCGCAGGGCCTGGGCTGGGCCAGCACGCACGGCACGGGAATTGGCGCAGATGCCATTACCTCCGGTCTGGAAGTCATCTGGTCGCAAACCCCGACCCAGTGGAGCAACTACTTCTTCGAGAACCTGTTCAAATACGAATGGGTGCAGACCCGCAGCCCGGCGGGGGCGATTCAGTTTGAAGCCGTGGATGCTCCGGAAATCATGCCTGACCCGTTCGACCCGTCGAAAAAACGCAAACCTACCATGCTGGTCACCGACCTGACGCTGCGTTTTGATCCGGAATTCGAGAAAATTTCCCG
This sequence comes from Enterobacter cloacae complex sp. S3, assembly GCF_014930495.1. Classification (NCBI taxonomy): domain Bacteria; kingdom Pseudomonadati; phylum Pseudomonadota; class Gammaproteobacteria; order Enterobacterales; family Enterobacteriaceae; genus Enterobacter; species Enterobacter cloacae complex sp. S3. The sequence continues at coordinate 82,337 of NZ_JADBRD010000006.1, forward strand.
CCGCTTCCTGAACGATCCGCAGGCCTTCAACGAAGCCTTCGCGCGCGCGTGGTACAAGCTGACCCACCGCGATATGGGGCCAAAATCGCGTTACCTTGGCCCGGAAGTGCCGAAAGAAGATCTGATTTGGCAGGACCCGCTGCCGCAGGCGGTGTTCAATCCGTCGAAAGAAGACATTGAAAGCCTGAAGGCGGAAATCGCTGCCTCTGGCCTCTCCGTGAGCGAACTGATTTCCGTTGCCTGGGCATCAGCGTCGACCTTCCGCGGCGGCGACAAGCGCGGCGGCGCCAACGGCGCGCGTCTGGCGCTGGCTCCTCAGCGCGACTGGGATGTGAACGCCGCAGCGGTTCGCGCGTTGCCGGCTCTGGAAGCTATCCAGCGCACCACCAACAAAGCCTCTCTGGCCGATATCATCGTGCTGGCGGGCGTGGTGGGCGTTGAGCAGGCGGCGAAAGCGGCAGGCGTTTACGTCAACGTTCCGTTCACCCCGGGCCGCGTCGATGCGCGTCAGGATCAGACGGATATCGAGATGTTTAACCTGCTCGAACCGATTGCCGACGGCTTCCGCAACTACCGTGCGCAGGTGGATGTGTCCACGACGGAGTCACTGCTGATCGACAAAGCCCAGCAGCTGACGCTGACCGCGCCTGAGCTGACGGTGCTGATCGGTGGCCTGCGCGTGCTGGGTGCAAACTTTGATGGCAGCAAGAATGGCGTGTTTACCGACCGCGAGGGCGTGCTGAGCAACGATTTCTTCGTGAATCTGCTGGACATGAACACCCAGTGGAAGGCAACCGACGAATCTAATGAACTGTTTGCCGGAAGCGATCGCGCCAGCGGTGAAGTGAAATACACCGCCACCCGCGCCGATCTGGTCTTCGGTTCTAACGCCGTCCTGCGCGCGCTGGCAGAGGTTTATGCCAGCAGCGATGCCAGCGAGAAGTTCGTCCGCGACTTCGTTGCCGCATGGGCGAAGGTGATGGATCTGGACCGGTTTGACCTGCAGTAACCGTTGTGCCGGGTGGCGTTAACGCTTACCCGGCCTACGGGCAAAAAAATCCCCGCTGTTGCGGGGATTTTTATTCACGCTATTTACTCCCACTCCTGCAGGAACCGCTGCCCATACTGGTCGGCCACCAGCAGCGCCGCATACACCTGATCCGGCGTTACGCCGCCGGGCATGTTGTGGATAGTTTCCCCTTCGGCACAGGAGGCTTCCGCGATCAAACGCATTTTGGCCGGAATATCCTCTTTGATGTTTAGCTGCGCCAGCGTGATCGGCAGCCCAACGCTGTGACAAAGCGCGGCGACGGTCTCTATTTCTTCTACCGGCGCGTTTTCCAGCACCAGCTGCGTCAGCGTGCCAAACGCCACTTTTTCGCCGTGATAGAAGTGGTGCGCGTCCGGTACCGCCGTCATACCGTTATGAATAGCGTGTGCTGCCGCCAGCCCGCCGCTTTCAAAGCCTACGCCGCTGAGATAGGTGTTGGCTTCGATAATGCGTTCCAGCGCCGGTGTAACCACATGCTGTTCCGCGGCCAGCATGGCTTTTTCACCCTCTTCAACCAGCGTGTTGTAGCACAGCTCGGCCAGCGCGAGTGCAGCCTGCGTACATTTGCCTCCCGCCATGGTGGTCGCGCCGCTGCGCGAGCAGGCGCGTGCTTCAAACCAGGTTGCCAGCGCATCGCCAATCCCGGCGGCCAGCAGGCGTGCCGGCGCGCCCGCGACCACTTTGGTATCGACGATTACCATGTTCGGGTTGTGCGGCAGCATCAGGTAGCGATCGAACTCACCGCTGTCGGTGTAAATGACCGAAAGGGCGCTGCACGGCGCATCGGTGGAGGCGATTGTCGGGGCTATAGCGACCGGCACGTCCATAAAATGGGCCAGCGCTTTAGCGGTATCCAGCGTTTTACCACCGCCGATACCCAGCACCGCCAGGCAGTCGGCGCTGTCTGCCAGCTTTTTCAGCCGATCGATTTCATTTTGCGAACATTCGCCGCCAAACGGCGCCATTTCGGCGTGCAGTTCGGCTTTTTTAAAACTCTGGCGCAGGGTCTCTTCGGCAAAACCCAGCACAAATTTATCGCCGACAACCAGCCAGCGATTGGCCAGGGGTTTCAGATAGTCGCCGAGACGGGTAAGCACATCAGCGCCCTGGATATATTTTCCCGGCGATTGAATGATACGGTCCATAACAGTTCTCCCTTAGAGGTTGAGGTTACCAAACGCGTTTTTCCAGTCCTGCTCGAACTTCTCTATGGCTGACTCTACCGCTGGCGTGCCGAGCATTTGTTGCGCTACGTCTAAGGGAAGCGTGATTGCCTCGCATCCCGCCAGCAGGCAGTCCAGCGCCTGCCGCGGCGTTTTGAAGCTGGCGGCCAGCACTTTGCTTTCCGGCGCGTGCAGTTCCAGCAGGGATTGCAGCTCCTGGACCATGCGAATGCCGTCACCGCCCTGCGCGTCAACGCGGTTTACGTACGGCGCGACATATTTCGCGCCTGCCAGCGCGGCGAGCAGGCCCTGTGCCGCGCTGTAAACGGCGGTCCCCAGCGTGGCTATCCCTTCTTTTTTCAACGCCTTAATCGCGATGAGCCCCTGAGCCGTCACCGGGATTTTCACCACGATGCCCGGGACGGCGTTACTCAGACGTTTGGCCTCTGCCACCATCCCTTCGGCATCGCGGCTCATGGTTTGAGCAAACAGCGTGCCTTCCGGCCCGATGGCTTTTTGCAGACGCGGCAGCACGTCCCAGATGGATTCACGGCTGGCGGCAACGATGCTCGGATTGGTAGTGACCCCCGCAATGGGGAAGACCCGCGCCAGGCGTTCAACTTCCGCCACGTTGGCGGTATCCAGGTACAGTTCCATTATTTTTCCTTAAGTCAGAAAGGTTGAATAAAGGATAAGACGCGGGCAGGCAGGGCGGATACAGGCCAATTTTGCCAAATACTGGACAAATGTAATGTCCTTAGCGAAGTGCGAGAGCGATCACAATGCTATTTTTTGGCGGTCAGCTCGCTGTGATACTGGCGACGATATTCGGAAGGAGAGCGTTCGGTGTGCTTGCGAAAGAGACGGCAGAAGTAATTGCTGTCTGTAAACCCACAGCGTGCGGCGATATCTTTGATTTTAAGATCGTAGCCTTTGAGCAGCTGGCGCGCGTGTTCGAGTCGCGTTTGCGTCAGGTATTCGTTGAACCCCACGTTGCCAATCTTCTGAAAGAGGTGGGAAAGGTAGTTCGGCGAGACGTAGAACGCCTGCGCGACGGATTCACGGGTTAACGCCGAAGCGTGATGTTCTTCGATGAAGCGGCGAATGGCCTCAAACAGGGCGCGGCTGCGGCTGGCGGTGTGGATGTCGCTGCCAAGCAGATCCCGGCAGTGGCTGAGCAAGCTTAATACCACCAGTATCGCGGTCTCTTGCTCATCCGGCTGCATCTGTAATTCGGCTAGCGTCTGCAGAAGAAAAGCACCCGTTCGCGGACCGCGGCGGGCAACCTGGAGCTGCTGCACAAGCGTATTGTCATGCTGTAACTCGATAGTCAGCAGCTGCTTACCGAAATGCATGCTCAGGGCGTTAGACGATGGATGCGTTAAGTGTCCAAAGGATGAAAATATCGCCTCACAGGGGGCATCAAGGGTAATGACGAGGCAGGGAGATGTTCGGGAATGCTGTTCAGACAGCGCTGAGAAATGAATCTGACCCAGCGGTAGCGTGCGGTTTACCAGGTCTGCCAAAATTCGGGTGATATCGGAATGCATGAGAAGACTACCGAAATGTGCCGGGTGGCGCTAACGCTTACCCGGCCTACCAGTCACAGGTCCGGGCAAGCGCGGCGCCGCCGGGCATAGAGTATTAGCCGGTGTTACGCATACCCGCAGCAACGCCCGCAATCGTCACCATCAGCGCCTGTTCAACGCGCGGATCCGGCTCTTTACCTTCTTCTTCCGCCAGACGCGAACGGTGCAGCAGCTCTGCCTGCAGGACGTTCAGCGGGTCGGTGTAGATGTTACGCAGCTGAATAGACTCGGCAATCCACGGCAGGTCCGCCATCAGATGTGAGTCGTTGGCGATGTCGAGTACCACTTTGATGTCGCCTTCCAGCAGTTCGCGCAGCTCTTTACCCAGCGCCCACAGCTCTGGTTTCACCAGACGCTGGTCGTAGTATTCCGCCAGCCACAGGTCAGCTTTCGAGAAGACCATCTCCAGCATGCCCAGACGGGTAGAGAAGAACGGCCAGTCGCGGCACATGGTTTCCAGTTCGTTCTGTTTACCGTCTTCCACCACTTTTTGCAGCGCGGCACCGGCACCCAGCCAGGCGGGCAGCATCAAACGGTTCTGCGTCCAGGCGAAGATCCACGGTATCGCGCGCAGAGACTCTACGCCACCGGTTGGGCGACGCTTCGCAGGACGTGAGCCCAGCGGCAGTTTACCCAGCTCCTGCTCAGGCGTGGCCGAGCGGAAGTAAGGAACGAAATCTTTGTTTTCACGCACGTAGCCGCGGTACAGATCGCAGGAGATATCAGACAGCTCGTCCATGATATGGCACCAGGATGCTATCGGCTCCGGCGGCGGCAGCAGGTTTGCTTCCAGGATCGCGCTGGTGTAGAGCGACAGGCTGCTGATGGTCACTTCCGGCAGACCGTACTTGAAGCGGATCATCTCGCCCTGCTCGGTGACGCGCAGGCCGCCTTTCAGGCTTCCCGGCGGCTGTGAAAGCAGCGCTGCGTGTGCAGGTGCGCCGCCACGGCCAATCGAGCCACCGCGTCCGTGGAACAGGGTCAGCTCAATACCGGCTTTCTCGCAGGTTTTGATCAGTGCGTCCTGCGCCTGATACTGCGCCCAGGATGCCGCCATCACGCCCGCATCTTTCGCGGAGTCGGAATAGCCAATCATCACCATCTGTTTGCCCTGAATAAAGCCGCGGTACCAGTCGATATTCAGCAGCTGGGTCATGACGTCGTTGGCGTTGTTCAGGTCGTCGAGGGTCTCAAACAGCGGGGCGACCGGCAGGGCGTAGTCGATTCCCGCTTCTTTCAGCAGAAGGTGAACGCCCAGCACGTCGGACGGGGTCTTCGCCATGGAGATCACATAGGCGGCCACCGATCCTTTCGGTGCGTCCACGATCGCTTTACAGGTGTTGAGCACTTCGCGGGTTTCGTTGCTTGGCTCCCAGTTGCGCGGCAGCAGAGGGCGCTTCGAGTTCAGCTCGCGGATCAGGAAGGCCTGTTTGTCGGCTTCGGACCAGCTTTCATAGTCGCCGATGCCGAGATAGCGGGTCAGTTCGCCCAGCGCTTCGGTATGACGGGTACTTTCCTGACGTACGTCGATACGCACCAGCGGCACGCCGAAACACTTCACGCGGCGCAGGGTGTCGAGCAGTTCGCCGTTAGCGATGATGCCCATCCCGCAGGCCTGCAGTGATTTATAACAGGCATACAGCGGCTCCCAGAGCTGTTCGTTCTGGCTGAGCAGACCTTCTGGTTTTGGCAGGCGCTGACCTTTCAGACGCGCTTCCAGCCAGGCCTGAGTGGCCATCAGCTGACCACGCAGTTTCTTCATCAGGAAACGGTACGGCTCGCTGGCGCCTTCTTCTCCGGCCAGCGCGCGCAGTTCAGGCGTCGCTTCAACCATCGACAGCTCGGAGATCAGCACCTGAATGTCTTTCAGGAACAGGTCGGTCGCTTTCCAGCGGCTCAGCAGCAGGACGTGACGGGTGATTTCTGCGGTCACGTTCGGGTTACCGTCGCGGTCGCCGCCCATCCAGGAGGTGAAGCGCACCGGAACGAAGTCGACCGGCAGGCGGTAGCCGAGGTTCTCTTCCAGCTGTTCGTTCAGCTCGCGCAGATAGTTAGGCACCCCTTCCCACAGGCTGTTTTCCACCACCGCAAAGCCCCATTTGGCTTCGTCGACCGGGCTTGGACGATGCTTACGAATTTCATCGGTGTGCCAGGACTGGGCAATCAGCTGGCGCAGACGGCGCATCAGCTGGTTGCGTTCGTAGTCGGCAATATCTTTATTATCCAACTGCTTCAGACAGTTGTTCACTTCCACCATTTTGTGGATCAGGGTGCGACGGGTAATTTCAGTGGGGTGTGCGGTCAGCACCAGCTCCAGCGAAAGCGATTCCACCGCTTTTTTGATGGTGGCTTCGTTGAGGTCTGGCTGGTCTTTCAGTTTACGCAGGGTGCGGGCAATGACTTCCGGGTTGCTTGCCGCTTCGCCGTTTGGCGAAATGCTGTGGTATTGCTCAGCGGTGTTAGCCAGGTTCAGGAACTGGCTGAATGCGCGTGCAACGGGCAGCAGCTCATCGTTAGAGAGGTTCTGCAAGGTGGTGAGCAGCTCCTGACGACTGGCCTCGTTACCGGCACGGGAAGATTTAGACAGCTTGCGGATGGTTTCAACGCGGTCGAGGATGTTCTCCCCCAACGCGTCTTTGATGGTATCTCCAAGCACTTTGCCGAGCATACTGACATTACTACGCAACGCGGAATATTGTTCGTTCATAAAAACCCAGTCACCCCATCATTTTTGTTTATGCCCAGGCGAAAATCATCTGGACATTATTTTGTCATCTCCCTTTATAAAGCCACGTAAAACCCCCGTCGTCAATTGCTGCGAAAACGGTTCAGCAAACGAATAAATGCGGGCAATTTACGAAATTTAATTCGCATTGCGTCAGATAAGAGATGCTTATGGGAATGTGACGGAGATCATGCGATTTGTTGGCCTCACCCTGACCCTCTCCCACTGGGAGAGGGGACTCTTCGGTGCGGTTTTAATGCCAGCAGAAGTGATGCACAACCTGGGTAATCAGTTCGCGGGTTGGCTTGATGAAGCGGGTTTCCAGATATTCATCAGGCTGGTGGGCCTGGTTGATGGAGCCGGGGCCCAGGACCAGCGTAGGGCAAAGCGTCTGAATAAACGGCGCTTCGGTGCAGTAGTTCACCACGTCGGTTTTCTCACCGAGCAGCTTTTCCACCACCTCAACCAGCTGATGATCCGGCGGGCATTCGTAACCCGGGATCGGCGGATGCAGTTCGGAGACCGTCAGGCGGCCCGGCCAGCGCTCGCTCACCGGAGCCAGCGCTTCATTCAGCAGGCCGTCGAGATCGCTCAGCGTCATGCCCGGCAGCGGGCGGATGTCCATATGCAGTTCGCAGCAGGCGCAGATGCGGTTGGAGGCATCGCCGCCGTGCAGGCTGCCGAGGTTCAGCGTCGGATACGGCACGGTGAACGCCTCATAGTGATAGCGTTCTTTCAGATCGTCGCGCAGGGTCATGATGCGGCCGATGGCGTCATGCATCAGCTCGATGGCGTTCACGCCGCGCGCCGGGTCGCTGGAGTGGCCGGACTGACCCAGCACGCGCACGGCCGTAGAGATATGGCCTTTGTGCGCGCGGATCGGCTGCAGAGACGTCGGCTCGCCGATGATCGCGCAATCCGGGCGAATCGACGTATTTTCAGAGAAGTAGCGCGCGCCCGCCATGCTGGTTTCTTCGTCGGCGGTCGCCAGAATGTAGAGCGGTTTTTTCAGCTTCGTCACGTCCACGTCACGCAGCGCGTCGAGGATAAAGGCGAAGAAGCCTTTCATGTCGGCGGTGCCCAGGCCATAGAGCTTGTTGTCGTGCTCGGTCAGGGTGAACGGATCGCGCGTCCAGCGGCCATCGTCAAACGGCACGGTGTCGGTATGACCGGCCAGCAGCAGGCCGCCCGCACCGGTTCCGGTGCTGGCGAGCAGGTTAAATTTGTGGCGTGTTCCGGGAACGGGCTGAACCTCAACGTTAAACCCAAGATCGCTAAACCAACCCGCCAGCAGATTGATTAAAGACTCATTGCTCTGATCCAGCGCTTCTTCCGTTGCGCTGATGGACGGAGTGGCAATCAGGGCGCGGTAGATCTCGATAAATGGCGGTAAGTTCATTTTCATTGTTGACACACCTTAGGTCGTGATAGTATCAATATTCATGCAATAAATGTGAATAAAAATACATTAACGTTGAGCATAAAGGAACCCGATGTTGAATACGCTGATTGTAGGCGCTAGCGGTTATGCGGGCGCAGAGCTTGTAAGCTACGTGAATCGCCATCCACATATGACCATAACCGCTTTGACCGTGTCAGCGCAAAGCAATGATGCAGGAAAGTTAATTTCCGATTTGCATCCGCAGCTTAAGGGTCTTGTCGATCTGCCGCTGCAGCCCATGTCTGACATCAGCGAGTTTACCGACGGCGTCGACGTGGTGTTTTTAGCCACCGCGCACGAGGTCAGCCACGACCTGGCGCCGCAGTTCCTGGCGGCTGGCTGCGTGGTCTTCGACCTTTCCGGCGCGTTCCGCGTGAACGACGGTGCGTTTTACGAAAAATATTACGGCTTCACCCATCAGCATCCGGAACTGCTGGAAAAAGCGGTGTACGGACTGGCGGAGTGGAGCACAGATAAACTGAAAGAAGCGGACCTGATTGCCGTTCCGGGCTGCTACCCGACGGCGGCGCAGCTTTCCCTGAAGCCGCTGATCGACGCAGGCCTGCTGGATCTGAGCCAGTGGCCGGTGATCAACGCCACCAGCGGCGTGAGCGGTGCAGGACGCAAGGCCGCTATCTCCAACAGCTTCTGCGAAGTGAGCCTTCAGCCGTATGGCGTGTTTAATCACCGTCATCACCCTGAAATCACGACGCATCTGGGCGCGGACGTCATTTTCACGCCGCATCTGGGCAGCTTCCCGCGCGGGATCCTCGAAACCATTACCTGCCGCCTGAAGCCGGGCGTGACCAAAGAGCAGGTGAACGAGGCCTTCACGCAGGCGTATGCGGATAAACCGCTGGTGCGCCTGTACGATAAAGGCGTGCCGGCGCTGAAAAACGTGGTCGGCCTGCCGTTCTGCGACATCGGCTTTGCCGTGCAGGGCGAGCATCTGATTGTGGTCGCCGCGGAAGATAACTTACTCAAAGGCGCTGCCGCACAGGCAATGCAGTGTGCAAATATTCGTTTCTGTTTCCCGGAAACGCAGGCTCTTATTTAAGGTGTGATGATGAACCCATTAATTATCAAACTCGGTGGTGTACTGCTGGACAGCGAAGAAGCACTGGAGCGTCTGTTTACCGCGCTGGTGAACTATCGCGAATCACACCAGCGTCCGCTGGTGATTGTGCACGGCGGCGGCTGCGTGGTGGATGAGCTGATGAAAGGGCTCAACCTGCCGGTGAAAAAGAAGAACGGCCTGCGCGTCACGCCTGCTGACCAGATTGACATCATTACCGGTGCGCTGGCGGGTACGGCGAACAAAACGCTGCTGGCGTGGGCGAAGAAACACCACATCGCATCCGTTGGCCTCTGTCTGGGCGATGGCGATAGCGTAAAAGTGACCCAGCTCGACGAAGAGCTCGGCCACGTTGGACTGGCGCAGCCGGGTTCACCTAAGCTGATTAACACGCTGCTGGAAGGGGGGTTCCTGCCGGTGGTGAGCTCTATCGGCGTGACCGAAGAGGGCGAGCTGATGAACGTCAACGCTGACCAGGCGGCGACGGCACTGGCGGCAACGCTGGGCGCGGATCTGATCCTGCTCTCCGACGTGAGCGGCATTCTGGACGGCAAAGGCCAGCGCATTGCGGAAATGACGGCTGAGAAAGCCGAGCAGCTGATTGCCCAGGGCATTATTACCGACGGCATGATCGTCAAAGTGAACGCCGCGCTGGATGCCGCACGCACGCTGGGCCGTCCGGTGGATATCGCCTCCTGGCGTCACGCGGAACAACTGCCGGCGCTGTTTAACGGCACGCCGATTGGCACGCGTATTCTGGCGTAATCGATTTAATGTTTTGTAGGCCCGGTAAGCGCAGCGCCACCGGGCAATGAAATTCAAAGATACTTAAGGAAGCATGTTATGGCACTTTGGGGTGGGCGTTTTACACAGGCAGCGGATCAGCGGTTCAAACAGTTCAACGACTCTTTGCGCTTCGACTACCGCCTGGCCGAACAGGATATTGTCGGCTCTGTGGCCTGGTCCAGGGCGCTGGTGACGGTGGGCGTACTGACCGCAGATGAACAATTACAGCTGGAAGAAGCGCTGAACAATCTGCTGGAAGAGGTGCGTCTTAACCCGCAGCAGATCCTCGAAAGCGATGCTGAAGATATTCACAGCTGGGTGGAAGGCAAACTTATCGACAAAGTCGGCCAGCTGGGTAAAAAGCTGCATACCGGCCGCAGTCGTAACGACCAGGTCGCCACCGATCTGAAGCTGTGGTGCAAAGATACCGTTGGCGAACTGCTGGCGGCTAACCGCCAGCTGCAGAGTGCGCTGGTGGAGACCGCGCAGAACAACCAGGACGCGGTGATGCCGGGTTATACCCACCTGCAGCGCGCCCAACCGGTGACCTTCGCGCACTGGTGTCTGGCCTACGTCGAGATGCTGGCGCGTGACGAAAGCCGTCTGCAGGATACCCTGAAGCGTCTGGACGTCAGCCCGCTGGGCAGCGGCGCGCTGGCCGGTACGGCGTATGAAATCGACCGTGAGCAGCTGGCAGGCTGGCTGGGCTTTGCTTCCGCCACCCGTAACAGCCTGGACAGCGTGTCCGACCGCGACCACGTGCTGGAGCTGCTCTCCAATGCGTCTATCGGAATGGTGCATCTGTCGCGCTTTGCCGAAGACCTGATCTTCTTTAACTCTGGCGAAGCGGGCTTCGTCGAGCTCTCCGACCGCGTGACCTCAGGCTCCTCCCTGATGCCGCAGAAGAAAAACCCGGACGCGCTGGAGCTGATCCGCGGCAAATGTGGCCGCGTGCAGGGCGCGCTGACCGGCATGATGATGACCCTGAAAGGGCTGCCGCTGGCGTATAACAAAGACATGCAGGAAGACAAAGAAGGGCTGTTCGACGCGCTCGACACCTGGCTGGACTGTCTGCATATGGGCGCCCTGGTGCTGGACGGCATTCAGGTGAAACGTCCGCGCTGCCAGGAAGCGGCGCAGCAGGGCTATGCGAACTCTACCGAACTGGCGGATTATCTGGTGGCGAAAGGCGTACCTTTCCGTGAAGCGCACCACATTGTGGGTGAAGCGGTGGTGGAAGCCATTCGTCAGGGTAAACCACTGGAAGATCTGGCGCTGGCAGACCTGCAGAAGTTCAGCGCGGTTATCGGGGATGATGTGTATCCGATCCTTGCGCTGCAGTCTTGTCTGGATAAACGTGCCGCGAAAGGCGGCGTGTCGCCGAAGCAGGTGGCGCAGGCGATAGCGGATGCGAAAAACCGGTTGGTTTGATTTGGTTTGAACAGTGCGGGCTGGTGCCCTCACCCCGGCCCTCTCCCACGGGGAGAGGGAGCAAACACTAAAAATGGCAACTTCGGTTGCCATTTTGCTTTTATCCCCGGGCTCTTTTACGCAAAAAAAAGCGGACCACGGGGTCCGCAAAAGTTCACGTTGGCTTTAGTTGTTCGAGTTTTGAGAGAAACTCGCTGACGGTGCGGGGACGTCAAGGGTCAAACACGTGCCGCCTCGTCTATGTGGTGTATTATTCAACAGAATGCTTGATAGGGATAATCGTTCGTTGCTATGCTATCTATCGCCATGAACTATCGTGGCGACGGAGGATGAATAATGAATATTCGTGATCTTGAATACCTGGTAGCGTTAGCCGAGCATCGTCACTTTCGCCGCGCGGCAGATTCCTGCCACGTCAGCCAGCCCACGCTGAGCGGTCAGATCCGCAAGCTGGAAGACGAGCTGGGCGTGATGCTGCTGGAGCGCACCAGTCGTAAGGTTCTGTTCACACAGGCAGGTCTGCTGCTGGTGGATCAGGCGCGCACCGTGCTGCGCGAGGTCAAAGTGCTCAAGGAAATGGCAAGCCAGCAGGGGGAGGCGATGTCCGGCCCGCTGCATATCGGCCTGATCCCAACCGTTGGCCCGTACCTGTTGCCGCACATCATTCCGATGCTGCACCAGACGTTCCCGAAACTCGAAATGTACCTGCATGAAGCGCAAACCCATCAGCTGCTGGCGCAGTTAGACAGCGGCAAGCTCGACTGCGCCATTCTGGCGCTGGTGAAAGAGAGTGAAGCCTTTATTGAAGTGCCGCTGTTCGATGAGCCGATGATGCTGGCGATCTATGAAGATCACCCGTGGGCGAACCGCGATCGCGTACCGATGGCCGATCTGGCCGGTGAAAAGCTGCTGATGCTGGAAGATGGCCACTGCCTGCGCGATCAGGCGATGGGCTTCTGCTTCGAAGCGGGTGCGGATGAGGATACCCATTTCCGCGCAACCAGCCTGGAAACGCTGCGTAATATGGTCGCGGCGGGAAGCGGGATTACGCTGCTGCCTGCGCTGGCCGTGCCGCGCGAGCGTAAACGTGATGGCGTGGTTTATCTGCCGTGCATTAAGCCGGAGCCGCGTCGCACTATCGGCCTGGTGTATCGTCCGGGTTCACCGCTGCGCAGCCGCTATGAGCAGCTGGCAGAGGCCATCCGTGGTTCGATGGATGGCCATTTTGACAGCGCGTTAAAACAGGCGGTTTAAGCCGTTCAGCGCGGCTACCCGATAGGCTTCCGCCATGGTCGGGTAGTTAAAGGTGGTGTTAACGAAGTACTCAATGGTGTTACCACCGCCTTTCTGCTCCATTATCGCCTGGCCGATATGAATGATTTCCGCCGCGCGTTCACCAAAGCAGTGAATGCCGAGGATCTCTTTCGTTTCGCGATGGAACAGGATCTTCAGCGTTCCCACGCTCATCCCCACGATTTGCGCCCGCGCCAGATGTTTAAACTGGGCACGTCCCACCTCGTAAGGCACCTTCATTGACGTCAGCTGCTGCTCGGTTTTCCCGACTGAACTGATTTCCGGGATGGTATAGATCCCCGTCGGAATATCTTCGATCAGGTGCGCCGTCGCTTCGCCTTTTACCAGCGCCTGTGCGGCGATGCGTCCCTGGTCGTAAGCGGCTGAGGCCAGGCTTGGGTAGCCAATCACGTCGCCGACCGCGTAAACGTGCGGCAGGGCGGTCTGATACATGCTGTTGACCTTCAGCTGACCGCGGCTGTCGGTTTCAAGCCCGATATTTTCCAGCTGCAGTGAATCGGTGTTGCCGGTACGACCGTTGGCGTACAGCAGACAGTCTGCTTTCAGCTTCTTACCGGACTTCAGGTGCATGATCACCCCGTCGTCGCAGCCTTCGATCTTCTCGTACTCTTCGTTGTGGCGAATCACCACGCCGCTGTTCCAGAAGTGGTAGGAGAGAGAGTCCGACATCTCCTGATCCAGGAACGCCAGCAGGCGGTCACGAGTGTTGATCAGGTCAACTTTGACGTCCATTCCGCGGAAGATCGACGCATATTCGCAACCAATGACCCCTGCGCCATAGATAATGACGTGGCGAGGCTCATGGTGCAGGCTCAGAATCGAGTCGCTGTCGTAAACACGCGGGTGCGAGAAGTCCACGTCGGCCGGATGGTAAGGGCGTGAGCCGCAGGCGATCACAAATTTTTCAGCCGTGATGGTTTCAACCGAACCGTCGTGGCATTCGAGTGCCAGGGTGTGTTCATCCACAAAATGCGCGTTGCCCTGCAAAATTTCACAGTGGTTACGCTCATAAAATCCCTGACGCATGCGTGTCTGCTGGTTAATAACGGTATCCGCGTGATTCAGGATGTCAGCAAAGGATGAACGAAGAAGTCGGGAGTGGTCGCTGTAAAGAGGGTTCTGGTTAAATTCGATAATGCGGCTAACGGCGTGGCGGAGGGCTTTCGAAGGGATGGTGCCCCAGTGGGTGCAACCGCCGCCGACATTATGGTAGCGCTCGATGACCGCTACTCTGGCTCCCTGTTTCACCAGACCCATAGCAGCACCTTCGCCGCCGGGGCCGGAACCAATAACTATTGCGTCGTAATCGTAGGAATGTGGCATGGTAAGGCTTACCTGTTCTTATACATAAAAGCAACAGAATCATAACATCATTGGCAGAGTAACCCAATTATCGTTGTGCTTTTTTCCGGCAGTGGAGCACAAACCGCACGTAAACAATCATTCACAAAGCCAGGCAAACAGATTAATTTTATTCTCTGGTATAGTGCCATCAGGCCTTTGGAAGGATTCAACTATCGTGATGGGCGTAAGAGCACAACAAAAAGAGAAAACCCGGCGTTCGCTGGTGGAAGCCGCATTCAGTCAACTGAGTGCTGAGCGGAGTTTTGCCAGTTTGAGCCTGCGCGAAGTCGCACGCGAGGCCGGGATTGCGCCAACGTCCTTCTATCGTCATTTCCGTGATGTGGATGAACTGGGCCTGACTATGGTCGACGAGAGCGGTCTGATGCTGCGCCAGCTGATGCGCCAGGCGCGTCAGCGTATCGCCAAAGGGGGCAGCGTGATCCGCACCTCCGTATCGACCTTTATGGAATTTATCGGCAATAACCCCAACGCGTTTCGTCTGCTTCTGCGCGAGCGTTCGGGCACATCGGCGGCGTTTCGTGCCGCCGTCGCGCGTGAAATTCAGCACTTCATCGCGGAACTTGCCGACTATCTTGAACTCGAAAACCATATGCCGCGTGCGTTTACTGAAGCACAGGCCGAGGCGATGGTGACGATTGTTTTCAGCGCGGGTGCCGAAGCGCTGGATGTCAGCATTGAACAACGCAAACAGCTCGAAGAGCGACTGGTATTGCAGCTCAGGATGATCTCCAAAGGCGCGTACTACTGGTATCGCCGTGAACAAGAGAAACTGGCACATCAAACCGAAGAGTGAAGGTGAGTAATGAAACAGTCAGGTCAGGATAAAGGGACGCTGTTGCTGGCATTGATCGCTGGCTTATCCATTAATGGTACGTTTGCCGCTATTTTTAGCTCAATTGTTCCATTTTCGATTTTCCCGCTTATTGCGCTGGTGCTGACGGTTTACTGCCTGCATCAACGTTACCTGAACCGCACCATGCCGGTGGGGTTACCGGGGCTGGCCGCTGCCTGCTTTATTCTGGGCGTATTGCTGTATAGCACGGTGGTTCGCGCGGAGTATCCGGATATCGGCTCTAACTTCTTCCCTGCGGTACTGTCTGTGGCGCTGGTGTTCTGGATTGGCTCGCGCATGCGTAGCCGTAAAAGCCAGTTACCAGAGTAATGAATTATTTGTAGGGCAGGTAAGCGAAGCGCCACCTGCCAAAAACGCCGGATGGCGCTACGCTTATCCGGCCTACAGATCACCGTGCGGTAAGTAAAACGCCGCACTCCATATGGTGCGTATACGGGAACTGATCGAACAGCGCCAGACGTTCAACCTTGTGCGTCTGGCCTAATGTTTCGAGGTTCTTGCACAGCGTCTCCGGGTTACAGGAGATGTACAAAATACGCGGGTACGCCTGCACCATCTTCTCGGTTTCGCTGTCCAGGCCACTGCGCGGCGGGTCGACAAAAATCGTCTCACACTGGTAGCTTTTCAAATCGATCCCTTCCAGGCGGTTAAACTGGCGTACGCCGTTCATGGCCTGCGTGAACTCTTCCGCGGCCATACGAATGATCTGCACGTTATCGATATGGTTAGCAGCGATGTTGTACTGCGCGGCAGCCACCGACGGCTTGGCGATTTCCGTTGCCAGAACGCGATCGAAATTACGCGCCAGCGCCAGCGAGAAGTTGCCGTTACCGCAGTAGAGCTCAAGCAGATCGCCCGTTGACCCTTCCGTCGCCTTCAGCGCCCACTCCAGCATCTGCACGTTCATCGCAGCGTTTGGCTGGGTAAAGCTGTTCTCGACCTGACGATACACCATCTCTTTACCTGCCACCGGCAGGCGCTCGTCGATGTAGTCCTGATCCAGCATGATTTTGGTTTTTGTCGCGCGGCCAATCAGGTGAACGTTGATGTTCTGCGCGCGCAGCGCATCGCGCAGCGCTTCTGCCTGCTCGCGCCACTCGTCATTGAGCGCTTTGTGGTACAGCAGGGAGACAATCGCCTGATTGCTTTGCGTGGTCAGGTAGTCAATCTGGAACAGCTTGTTACGCAGTACCAGATTGTTGCGCACGCCGTCCATCATCAGCGTCATCAATTGGTTAATGAGCTCGCTCGCCGCCGGAAAGCTGTCCACGCGAATACGGGATTTCGTCTGCTGATCGAAAATGATGTGGTACAGGTCGTCACCGTCGTGCCAGATGCGGAACTCGGCGCGCATGCGGTAGTGGCTGACGGGAGAGCGGAACACCTCGGGAACGGGCGCGTTGAAAGGCGTCATCATACTTTGCAGGCGGACGACTTTCTCTGCCAGCTGCGCGTCGTACTGTTCTGTCGGGAGGTGTTCTGGGGTCATGATGCGTCCTGAGTGATAAAGAATTACGCGGGGATTGTAGGCATTGTTCAGGGGATGTCCAGATTTAATGGGCAATAGCTGTCTGGACATCCATACGTGTCTAATTGTAGCATTCTGTTTCCGGTCTCCTGAGAGTGAAAAGGGAATCCAGTGTAAATCTGGAGCTGACGCGCAGCGGTAAAGTCTGGCGGGATGAGTGTTGTAGACACTGTGAAAATGGGAAGTCTTCATCCTTATATAGCCACCTAGCCCGAAGACCTGCCGGGATCACGTCGCATTTGGTTTCATCATCGCGTGCTATCGATGAGGCCTGCGGCATCCTTCTTATATTGTGGATGCTTTAACAATGATTAAAAAAGTATCGCTGTTGACGGCGTTGTCCGTCACGGCATTTTCGGGCTGGGCGCAGGATAGCGCCGACTCGTTGGTGGTGACGGCAAATCGTTTTGAACAACCTGAAAAAACTATTCTGGCTGCAACCTCCGTTGTTACGCGTGCCGATATTGACCGTTGGCAATCAACCTCAGTCCTGGATGTTATGCGTCGCCTGCCCGGCGTGGATACGGCGCAAAATGGCGGGATGGGGCAACTCTCTTCTCTCTTTATACGTGGCACCAACTCCAGCCATGTCCTGATCCTTGTTGATGGGATCCGCCTTAACCAGGCGGGCGTTACGGGGTCGTCCGATCTCAGCCAGTTCCCGATCTCCCTGGTGCAGCGTATCGAATATGTTCGTGGACCGCGTTCGGCGGTATACGGCTCGGACGCGATTGGCGGAGTCGTAAACATTATTACCACTCGCGCGAAGGACGGTACCACGCTGAATGCAGGTGTAGGGTCGCATGGTTACCAGAATTATGGCGGCAGTACTCAGCAAACATTGGGCGACAGCACGCGCGTCACGCTTGCGGGTGATTACACCTATACCAAAGGGTTTGATGTGGTTGCGGACGGCAACAATGGTGGCCTTGCCCAGACCGATCGCGACGGCTTTATGAATAAAACGCTCTATGGTGCACTGGATCACGCATTCTCGGAGCAGTGGAGCGGATTTGTTCGCGGCTTTGGCTACAGCAACCGTACTGCCTACGACGGTTACTACAGTTCATTTACCCCTGACGTACTGGTCGATACCCGCCAGCTCTATAGTCAGACCTGGGATGCAGGATTGCGCTTCAACGATGACATCTTCCATTCACAGCTGCTCACCAGCTATAGTCACAGCAAGGACTATAACTACGACCCAAATTTGGGCCGCTACGATTCGACAGCCACACTGGATGAAATCAAGCAGTACAACGTCCAGTGGCTGAACTCCGTTGATGTTGGCCATGGAAACATTGGCGCGGGCGTTGACTGGCAGAAGCAGAGCACCGAGCCGGGTACAAACTACGTGACCAACGGCTACGACCTGCGTAACACCGGCGTTTACCTGACCGGGTTGCAGCAGTTTGGTGACTTCACTCTGGAAGGAGCGGTTCGCAGCGATGACAACTCTCAGTTCGGTCGCCATGGCACCTGGCAAAGTAGTGCGGCCTGGGAGTTCGTGGAGGGTTACCGCTTCGTTGCTTCTTATGGTACGGCCTATAAAGCACCGAATCTGGGTCAACTCTATGGTTTCTATGGCAATGACCATCTTGATCCCGAAGAGAGCAAGCAGTGGGAAGGTGCGTTTGAAGGCCTGACGGCCGGCGTGAGCTGGCGCGTTTCCGGCTACCGTAATGACGTCGATAATCTCATCGACTTCGATAATAACCTTCAGCAATATTACAACGTTGGTAAAGCGCGCATTAAAGGTGTGGAAGCGACAGCATCGTTTGATACGGGTCCGTTGACGCATACTGTAGGCTACGACTATGTGGATGCCCGCAATGCCGCAACCAACGAACTTCTGGACCGTCGTGCTAAGCAGCAGGTGAAATATCAGCTCGACACGCACATCTATGATTTCGACTGGAGCCTGACTTATCACTATCTCGGTACGCGTTACGACACTGACTTTGGTGCTTATCCGTCTGAGAAAGTAAAAATGGGCGGTGTCAGCCTGTGGGATGTCGCAGTTTCGTATCCTGTCACCTCACATCTCACAGTTCGTGGTAAAATAGCCAACCTGTTCGATAAAGATTACGAGACAGTTTATGGCTACCAAACTGCAGGACGGGAATACACCTTGTCTGGCAGCTACACCTTCTAATCCGCGTCCCACCGTGCTGGTGTTTGATTCCGGCGTCGGTGGGCTTTCGGTCTATGATGAGATTCGGCATCTCCTGCCGGATCTCCATTACATCTACGCCTTCGATAACGTCGCTTTCCCGTATGGGGAAAAGAGCGAAGATTTTATTGTTGAGCGTGTGGTTGAAATCGTCACCGCGGTACAAAAGCGCTATCCCCTTGCGCTGGCCGTCATCGCCTGTAATACGGCGAGCACCGTTTCTCTTCCCGCCCTGCGTGAAAAATTCCAGTTCCCGGTTGTGGGCGTCGTTCCTGCAATAAAGCCAGCCGCGCGCCTGACGGCGAACGGCATTGTGGGTCTGCTGGCAACGCGAGGCACGGTAAAGCGTCCTTATACCCGCGAGCTGATCGACCGTTTTGCCAACGAATGCCAGATTGCGATGCTGGGTTCGGCTGAGCTGGTGGAGATGGCTGAAGCGAAGCTGCATGGAAAGGCGGTATCACTCGACGAGCTGCGTCGTATTCTCCGTCCGTGGCTGCGCATGCCTGAACCCCCGGATACCGTTGTGCTGGGCTGCACCCACTTCCCGCTATTACAGGAAGAGCTATTAGAGGTATTGCCGGAGGGGACGCGCCTGGTGGATTCCGGTGCGGCTATCGCCCGTCGTACGGCCTGGCTGCTGGAGCATGAAGCGCCGGATGCGAAATCTACCGATGCGAATATCGCGTTTTGTATGGCCATCACGAAAGAGACTGAGCAACTTTTACCCGTTTTACGCCGTTATGGCTTTGAAACGCTCGAAAAACTGGCGCTGTAGCACGGTTTTGAGCAAAAAAGAGACGGTTGAAAGTTTTTTTTAAAAGAGGGGTTGTCAACGTCTGAGAACTCCCTATAATGCGCCTCCACTGACACGGAACAACGGCTTACAGGCCGCCGGGTTAGCGGGGTTCAGAGATGAACGCCGGCAGAGAAAAGCAAAAATAATCGCTTGACTCTGAATGAGGAAAACGTAATATACGGGACCTCGCAACGGTGAGCGAAAGCCGCGTTGCACTGCTCTTTAACAATTTA
>NZ_JADBRD010000060.1:0-13179 GCF_014930495.1 Enterobacter cloacae complex sp. S3
ACTGTCCGAAGACAATAAAGTTGTACACAAAGCACTAAAGTTGTAACCATTCTCAAAAAACGACGCTAATGTTGTATACTTACTGAATGTGTGGTTATAGGGTTGGAGACTATAAAATGCACATATAGGTACGTATCAATGTCGTTTTTTGGGTACGATCATGGGTAGGGGTAGGCGTCTCAAATCCTATTTGGATTATGAAAATGCGCTAGGTGACGGCATAGGAGTGGGCTATGGCCAAAGTTATCAGCCCTGGCTTAGAGCTCAGGACGTTAAATCCCGTGGAAACCGTTCGATAGTCTTTGGCCTTAAGACGTTTCGAAACCATCATCTCCTTTCTTCTGTCGAAAGTAACTTTTTCTATCTGGCTGAGTTTAATGACTCGGTGATTGATATCCGGGAACAATTCCCACTCTTTCCTCTCCGGCTTACCCAACAAATAGCAAATCATCTACATTTTCAACATCCTATGGTGAGGGGAGTAAGAGGAGTACCTGTCGAAGTTCTGAATGTTATGACAACCGATTTTTTACTGACCTTGAGAACTCCTGAAGGCGGACTTCGATACAAAGCTATAGCAGTAAAACATAACGAGAGCATACCTGAACGCGAAGCCCAAAAACTTGAAATAGAGAGGATGTTTTGGCAGTTGATTGATGTTGAGTTTCAAATTTATGTTGGCTCGGAACTCAATAACGTCGTCGGTAAAAACATTTGCTGGGCTACTTCTGTATTAAGAGATGGTTCTGAATTTTATGATAAATATCCTCTTGATAAAATCCTATGGAAGCTTAAACCAGATGTTTATCCCATAGTGGGACTACGTGCAATGATTTCATCAATCATTGGGGTAGATGCACAAGAAGCGATGATGTTATTGCAGGCAATGATTGGATTAAAAATGATAAAAATTGATTTATCATATCCAATACTCGAAACCGGTCTGATAAAGATAATATCCAATGGCCACTATATAGGACTGAACGCAAATGGATATTATTAGAAATTCAGTCTGGCTCTCTCAAGGCACTGATTTGCTTGCAGAGGGGCTTTATCGTGTTTTGGATTTTGACAAAAAGGTTGATTTGTTAATTTTGTTTAAAATAAAATCAGAAAGAACGGGTAAGCCAATTCCTTTCTCATTTTCATTGTTTAAATATTATATTGAATCAAATAGCATAACTTGTAAAGATTATATATACCCTTCATATATGTTAGTAGATGAGAAAGAAATAACAGATGAAGACAGGGGAAGGCGAGATGAAAATTACAATATCATTAAAGATCTTGTAGATGACAGAATGTTTCTGTTCGACTATGCATTACATAAAAAGTCTCACCTTTTAATGGACTACTCCAGAAATAAAAAAATATCACAATATACTATCAGAACGCTTCTGGCGTTATACTGGCGACATGGGCAGGATGTTTATGCATTACTACCCGCATTCTCGAACTGTGGTGCCGCTGGGAAAAGTAGAATCAAACATGAAATTAAACTTGGGAATTCCAAGAAAAACAGAGCATTACCTAATGAACGTTCACGTGTTTTCATTCTTAATGAAAGAGATATAAATAATATTAGAAAATCTCTCATTATGTATCATTATAAAGTTAACGGAGATACGATAAAGAAAACATTAGAGAGACATATTGATTTGTATTTTAGGGATGAAATTAAAACAGCGAACTTAGAAAATAGAGCTCCATATGTTCCTTCTTTAAAACAATTTTCATACTGGAATAAAAAACTCTTCACTAAAGATTTCTCGATAAAGAAGAAGAACACGAAAAAAGAAATAGACCTCAAAATGCGGGCGCTTTTAGGTAGTGCGGCTAATACAACTGTTTTACCGGGTGATGTTTTCGAAATAGACTCAACTGTCGCTGATGTACATCTTATTTCGAGTTTAAACAGACGAAAAGTCATTGGGCGCCCAACTATTTATACAGTGGTGGATCGCGCAACAAGAATGATTGTTGGCCTTCATGTTTCTTTATACCATGCTTCATGGCGAGCTGCCCGACAAGCGTTAGCAAATTGCTTTATGCCAAAAAAAGAATATTGTAGATTATTTGGAATCTCTATTACTAATGATGATTGGCCTTGTTCTCATATTCCATTAACATTGATGTGTGACAACGGGGAGATGATTGGTCTTAAACCTCAGGAAAAGATGACCCCCCTGACAAAACTTGAGTTTGCGCCAGTCGGTAGAGGCGACAGAAAAAGCATTGTTGAAC
The DNA here is from genome assembly GCF_014930495.1 of Enterobacter cloacae complex sp. S3. Taxonomy (NCBI): domain Bacteria; kingdom Pseudomonadati; phylum Pseudomonadota; class Gammaproteobacteria; order Enterobacterales; family Enterobacteriaceae; genus Enterobacter; species Enterobacter cloacae complex sp. S3. The sequence goes on from NZ_JADBRD010000060.1 coordinate 2,245, forward strand.
GCTGTTTCGGTATTCTAAATGATGAAGTTATTCATAGGCTTATTGGAACAACACGAAGGGGTAAGATTGTTAAAGGAGAGCCAACACCGCAATCCAGGGCTTGTTTAACGATTCAGGAGGTCACGTCTTTACTGATTCGGGAGATACTTGCACATAATCAGAGAACATATGAAGAACTGGCTTATATCAATCCCTTACTGATTGAAAATGATCTCGTAATATCACCAAAAAATAGTTGGATGATAAGCTTAAAGCACGGGAGATTCAGCGCAAGAGCCGTTGGGGCCGACGAAGTGATCGCACGATTGTTGATCCCTGTGAACGCTAACATTACCGCCGGTGGGATTCAGTACAATAATCTTTTTTATGAATGTGATCCAGACATTGCATCAGGTGCCAGAGTATTTGGAAGAACCACTTGTGAAGCAAGAATAGATGACAATTGCGTAGATTATATATATGTAAGATTTGACAAAAATAGCATTTTCAAAAAGCATTACCTGCTTAAGAAAAGAGATATATTTAAAGGTAAAGCTCATCTTGATACAGATGTAATGGCTGATTGGGTAGATACTCAAAAAGAAATTAATTTATTTACTCTGAATTCACTCAGCAATATCAATAATAAAGATGATTTTAACAAGAAAGGTAACGAAAGATTAAATGAAATATACGAATCTCGACGGGTACATGGTAAAGATATTAAAAAGAACAGGAAAAATGAACTTGATTCATTAGGGCGAACTGATGTTGCTAATGGAAGACCTGAACCCCTACTTCCGTCATCCAGTAAGGTTCTGCTTTTGCCTGGCCGGGAGGAGAAACAAAGATGGTTAAAAGGTAAGAAGAAGACTGAGGACGCAGAATAATGAACCTTATACGGAGCGTTTCAGCGATATATAAAGAACAGGAGTTACCTGAGTATCGTGGCAACCCCTTAATTGAAGCACTTCCTGAAGCGCTTACGGAAGATGAAGTACTTCTGGAAATGAGTTATTTTCCCGAAATTGACGAAAAAATCCGCTGGACTGCCCCGGCGAATGTTAGAGAGCAGTATGTCGAACGTATAAAGAAATTCCGTTGCCCTCAAACCAATCTTATCCAGGCTTATAAAATGATTTTACGGGCACTTAGGGAAAGCTATGCAGCCCGTAATCCTTTAAAAAGCGGAACTATTCAATATCTTCATTACTATGGGACTGAGCGTCCTGATATTGAACCCGAAAGTGGATATTTTAAATCCCAGGCTGAAACCATTACGATAGTTGGAATGAGTGGTTCTGGAAAAACTACCATGATCGAGCAAGTCATGGATCATTTCCCTCAGATTATAGAACACAGCAGCTATAAAGGAGTTTTTCCCGGCTTCAGTAAGCAAATCGTATGGGTAAAGATTAATTGTCCATACAACTCAAGTGTGAGAGACCTTTGTGAAGAGATTTTACAAAAATTAGATGATGCAATTGGTATTGAACGAACTACACCAGAGATTAGAAATGGTGCTCTGGCTCGCCAGATTGCGCAAAGAATAAAATCATCATTTTTAGGTATCCTTGTTATTGATGAAATGCAGAGGCTAAAATTTTCAAGAACTGGAGGTGAGAGTAAGTTGATTGATTTTTTACATGAAATTGTAGATTCGATGGGGGTATCTATGGTTTTTTGTGGAAATCATCCTTTTGACGAGACTCTGACAAAGAAAATGAGAATTGCCAGGCGGGCAGAGTCTGGTGGTTATATGAAAATTTCAAATGTCAGATACGACTCACAAGACTGGCAATCGTTTATTCATTATTTATGGCCATTACAATGGACAAATGTTGAAACACCATTAAATGATGAGTTAAACGAAAAATTATTCATTTTATCTAAAGGCAACATTGGATTGGCTCAGATGATTTATCGGGGGGCACAATTAAAGGTTATCGGTAGCGGTAATGAAATCATAACTGGTGCAGTCTTGTCGGCCTCTGTACCGGTACTCGTAAGCCATACGGAGGAATATAAGGATACTTTACTCCCGGGGGCAGCGACTGAAGACGAGGAAGCCAAATGGCTCTCTGCATCTAATGAAAGTGATGCTTCGGCTAAGTTCATGTCAGAGAAGCCCTTAAAAGCTTTGATCCCTGGAGATATAGACAGGCCACAGCACAAGGAATTCGTAAGAAAAATAGACGAGGTTATGCGCAATTTCGACGAGAAAATACTGTCTCTTGACCATGATCTTGTTATCACCAGAACAGCTGAAAAGAAAAATACCTACGATGCTCTTCAGCGTTGCGGGCTTATAAATACAGATCCACTTAATAAATTGTAATGAGGTCATCAGTTCGTAACGGTCAAAGAGAGGTGGGGTAAATGAGAATGTTGTCTGTTTTACCTGATGAATCCTTGTTCAGTCGGTTTTGTCGGACAGCTACCGTGTACGGTATGTCCCCATCTTCTCTGTTAACGATCATTTTCCACAAACCTGATATGAGCGTCCATCCAATTCTCAATTCAGGATTAAAGGCTATTTCTCTTCATACATCCGAAAGTGCAGACCAGCTCTGGCATGAACAGACTTTACTCCCTCTGTTTGCCTGGGCACTACCAATCAGTCGTAATGAAATTATGGATTTCAACACGACCCCTGCCAGGCTTAATCGATTGTGCCGCCTTAGTAATTTTTCACTAGGACAGCGGACACTATTGAAGTTTTGCCCGGTTTGCGCTCGTGAAGATACTTTTCATTATGGTGTTACTTATTGGCATCTGGCGCATCAACTTCATGGGGTTACAACCTGCCATCGGCACCAGGTAGTGCTTGAAAGCATCAATGTCCCTTCTGCACCGCACATACGTATTGGACTGATGCCTCCTGTTTCGTATACAGAACAACTCAGCAATGAGACAGACTTCGATTTTGCTAAATTTTGTTATGAGTCCATAAATATAATCAGAAGAAAAGAAATTTGTCACCCAAATTACATGGATGTACTTAAAAAGTTAAATTTATTATCATTGGACGGGAATCTGAAGAAAAATGTATTTTACGCACATGTTTATGCTAAGTGCCAGTTATTTGGGGAGGGTTCATCGGAGCTTCTACCGACATCCCTTACTGATTATCACTACTGGGAGCCTATACTCAAAGATAAATGTTGTCAGCATCCCACAAAACACCTTTTGCTTTGTTATTGTTTGTTAAATACTTGCTGGCCAACGTATGCAGGAAGTCGTCCTAATAAAAAGAAAGAAATCTTTAAAAGTCATAAGGAATACAGCTTTCATATGGCTGAAAATAATACTAGTGTTAGCAACCTTGGGAGAGAATTTAATCGCAGCAGATGTTACATTAAAACACTTATTTATAAAAAATACCTGAGGGCGTTTAAGCGAAACACAAAAATTAATATATTCACTGAATTGCTTATCAAGTCTATGGCTGTAAGGGGGTTTAGTCTGGCATCCATAGCTGAGAAAAACTCATTATCGGAAGGAACTGTATCCTCTGTAATTTCATCTTGTTACGGTTTATGCTCATGGCGTAAAAAATGTAAAAAAGATTCTTTAAGACGGCGTCATAAGCAGAAAATATTAAGATTTATACATAATCAATCCATTTCTGTAACGCGAAAGTTAGTCAAGGAAAGTTGTTATGCTAGTTTCTTTTGGCTAAATAAACATGAAAATGGCTGGCTTAATTCCTGTCTTCCTAAAGCAGTACGATGTTATAGAAATAAAAGAGTAGACTGGAGCGAGAGAGATATAATCTCATCATCATTAATAAATGTTGTTTTATCTCAGGGGCAATACCCGATGTCACTTACAAGCCTGGATGCTTTACTGGGGGGGGCATAACTGGCTTTTGAAATACAGAGATAAACTACCAATGACAATGACACTTCTCAGGAAAAAGAATCTAATTAAATAAGAGGGAGTGATATGGTTTACGAAAATGAATTGTGGCACAGTTTTCTTCTGCGTTCACAGATAATGTATAACTTATCCAATTGCAGGAACATAATATCTAAGCATGGTGAACTAAGGTACGATGCCTTTCCTCGGCTCGAACTGATTGATATGTACAAATTGCATAGTTTGCAGGATATATATGACATTCTTGCCACAAGAAATGGTTATATACTAACTTCCAATATAGTGTCGTTATCTTCTGGTGTTTACGGGTATTTCAACGCTGTTGAAGATGCCTGTCGAAATAATTTACACATAACTAATTCATATCCATTGGTAAACATCTCAAAGATTCATTACTGCCATAAATGTATTATTGAAGATATACACTCTAAAGGCATTGGTTATCTTCGTCATAGATGGTTGTTTGAATCTAAATGTGCAGCTCATAGTACCTGTTTATATGAGGTTTGTTTTGACAACTATTTGGATGCAGTGAAAGGACTTAGTGACTTAATTATAAGTGGAATAAATCCTCATGGTTATTGTTCCCTTGTGGTTGACATTTCAAATCCTTTCAAAACTCCAGTGTATTTATTGCCATGTGCCAGGGATAAAATTTTAAAATGGATTTCTGACAATAAAAATGAGCTGGTTTACTTTCTCTTTGACCTCTTTAAAAGTAAATCGCATTCTAGTTTATTAAAGGTTATTGAAGTCAGGATAATGCATAGTAGTTATATTTCTGCGGTGTTCAGGATATTGAGTGAGGTTAATTTTTGTAATTTCAACTCATTTATTACCGATTTATTCGAGGACGTAAGTTATGCCTCTGTTGGACTTGATGATTATTCTGTTAATGTGGATTTTCTCAGGCTAAAAGCCGCAGATTGCAAATTTTGCCGGTTCAATGGTAAAAATTTTTGCTCACTTTTTAATGTAAAGCTTCTTCGCTAATTTTTACTTCATTTATAAACTACTAAGAAAGCTAATAAGATAGGGTTATATATTTTGATTAGGGCGGGAATAAATTATCACTTCCCGAGTATCCCTGGGGGTTACCACCTGAGTATGATGCCGGTTAGCAACAACGTCTAAAAGACCTACGATCACGATAAATGTCACTGGGTCACTCTCAAGCAAAGTGGTCAGGGGTGCTAGATACCAGTACTGCTTACTCAACACGGCCTTGTTTTTGAAAGATGCCGAATCTTGGCAAGAGGCGTATTACAGCCTATAGTCTGTTAATGAGTATTACAGCTTATCTGCTGTAAATCCATTCGTTGTGCTTGTTAACCCGTCGATACGGAAGATCACTTATGAACACTCAATACGCTTTGAAGACCTTGAATCAGTTGCGTCCTGTTTTAATCGGCTTTCGCAAAGCCAATGGACTGACGCAAAGAGATGTTTCTGAACGTTTGGGTGTAACACAGCAAACTTATGCCCGACTGGAGGCCAACCCTGCAAGTGTGGGTTTTGAGCGTTTGTTTAGAGTGTTCAGCGTCCTTGGAGTGGAGATCGTACTTTCATCCAGGGAACCATTGTCAGATGCAAAGCCCGAATACGGAGCTTTGCACAATGATTCTTCACTTCCAGCCAGGCGGGAGAAATGGTGACGCCATGCGCTTCCCGGTCTAATTGTCTGCAGCAATATTAACCCCTTAGCGGCCTGAAGTATCAGGTTGCTATGAAGCCTTTCGTTTCTTCTGTTATGTTAAATACACCAGTTTGAGCTGTTTCGGACAACCATAAATTATCTCTTCACTCTTAAATGAAAATTTTATGTCGATCACATTATCGATGAATTTAGGAAATAATCCGTAAATGAAAATCTATCTACCTTTAAATTTATCAATGTCCGTACGACATAATTAATATCAAAGAATGTGTATTATTATCATTTAAATCATAAAAGCCATGAGTCAGTTCCAAAAAATATAATGAGCATTGAAATTATTACCCATCATTCTGGAGTTTTAACTTAGCCATGTATCGAACCACAAGTTGGCTTCCGGTGTTTTGAGGAGCAGTAAAGTTCAGAAAGCGCGACCAGATCATAATCCAGAAATGTCGTTAAGATATTCTCAATAACGGTTATCCCTGCATGCTGGCAGGCATTTGAAAATATATTTTGTATTCAGGTTGCAGCAAAACGCTTTCTTACACACAGGACTTCATATGCGGCTCAAAAAATTAAAACTGAAAAACTTCAGAGGCTACAGAAACTCTACTGAAATCATTATTGATGAAGGCATGACGGGCATTGTTGGTCGTAATGACTTTGGGAAATCAACGCTTCTGGAAGCGCTGGCTATTTTTTTTGAAACAGAAGGAATGAAGGCTGACAAGAATTGAATCGCCACGGGTTTAACAGACACCTCAGAGTCATTTAAGATGGCTTAAAGAGAGGTGCCCATGAGCGGTAAGCGTTATCCCGAAGAGTTTAAAACTGAAGCAGTCAAACAGGTTGTTGATCGCGGTTATTCTGTTGCCAGCGTTGCAACACGTCTCGATATCACCACCCACAGCCTTTACGCCTGGATAAAGAAGTACGGTCCGGATCCTTCCACTAATAAAGAACAGTCAGATGCTCAGGCCGAGATCCGCCGTCTCCAGAAAGAGCTGAAGCGGGTTACCGACGAACGGGACATATTAAAAAAAGCCGCGGCGTACTTCGCAAAGCTGTCCGACTGAGGTACGCCTTTATCCGTGACAACACCTGTTGCTGGCCTGTTCGCCTGCTCTGTCGGGTGCTGGATGTTCATCCCAGTGGTTTTTACGCCTGGCTTCAGCAGCCGCATTCACAACGCCATCAGGCAGACCTGAGACTGACAGGACAGATTAAACAGTTCTGGCTGGAATCGGGATGCGTTTATGGTTATCGCAAAATCCATCTGGATCTGCGGGACAGCGGGCAACAGTGCGGAGTGAACCGGGTCTGGCGACTGATGAAACGTGTCGGGATAAAGGCTCAGGTCGGATACCGGAGCCCGCGGGCACGTAAAGGCGAGGCCAGTATCGTGTCGCCCAACAGGCTCCAGCGACAGTTCAATCCGGATGCTCCGGATGAGCGTTGGGTAACGGACATAACCTACATCAGGACCCACGAAGGCTGGCTGTATCTTGCCGTTGTTGTTGATCTGTTCTCACGCAAAATTATCGGCTGGTCCATGCAATCCCGGATGACAAAGGACATTGTCCTGAACGCACTGCTGATGGCTGTATGGCGGCGTAATCCCGAAAAACAGGTGCTGGTTCATTCGGATCAGGGCAGTCAGTACACAAGCCATGAGTGGCAGTCGTTCCTGAAATCACACGGCCTGGAGGGTAGCATGAGCCGTCGCGGTAACTGCCATGATAATGCGGTTGCAGAAAGTTTTTTCCAGTTGTTGAAACGTGAACGGATAAAGAAAAAGATCTACGGAACGCGGGAAGAAGCCCGCAGTGATATTTTTGATTACATCGAAATGTTTTATAACAGTAAGCGTCGGCATGGTTCTAGCGAACAGATGTCACCGACAGAATATGAAAACCAGTATTATCAACGGCTCGGAAGTGTCTAGATTATCCGTGGCTATTCACCGGGGCAAACAGGCCGATCAGGAACGACATAAGAAAGTTCTGTATTACCGACAGGTCAAGAAACTGAGCATAAGAGAAACTGCTGAAGCCACCAGTTACAGTACATCTCAGGTCTGCAGGGTTCAGGCCCTGTTCAGGCCTGAAAATTAAGCACATTTTCTGAGGCTGGAAATCAACTCATGCTGACAGCCTGAGCCTGTTGGCATGGTAAGCAATGTGCTCACCAATAAAGCTGGAAATGAAATAATAGCTGTGGTCGTATCCAGTATGATATCGGAACGACGCATTGAGGTTCATCTCATTGCATACTCTCTCAAGGATTTTGGTGCGCAGTTGCTCTTCATAAAAGGCGTCACTCAGCCCCTGATCAATGAAGATTTCTGGTAATTTTTCACCCTGTAAAATGAGGCTGACTGGATCGTAGGCTTCCCACGTTTTTCTGTTTTCACCCAGGTAAGCGCTAAATGCCTGTTGCCCCCATGGCACCTGAGAAGGCGATACTATCGGGGAAAATGCTGATACGCTCACATATTCACCAGGATTTCGCAGAGCCAGCACCAGAGCACCCAGCCCTCCCATAGAATGACCGGATATAGATTTTCTTGCCGTTGCAGGAAAATGATTCATGACGACATCCGGAAGCTCTCTGAGAATATAGTCATACATCCTGTAATGAACATTCCACGGCTGTTCCGTCGCGTTCAGATAAAAACCGGCCCCCTGGCCAAGATCGTAACTGTCGGCATCCGGGACATTATTACCCCGGGGACTGGTATCCGGGACAACAACGATGACGTTATGCCGGGCTGCATAATGCTGCATACCTGATTTGGTGATGAAATTCTGCTCAGTACAGGTCAGGCCCGACAACCAGTATAGTACCGGCAGTTTTTCTGTTACTGCTTTGGGAGGAAGATACACACCGAAATTCATTTCACAATTAAGGGATTGTGAATAATGCCGGTACACGTTTTGCCAGCCGCCAGAGCTGGCATGCTGCTCAATGAGTTCCATCAGCCGTTATCTCATGGTTATTTCCCCTGACCGAAGCCAGGGGAAGTATCTTTAAATCCGGACGTCAGATAAACGTATACGCCGTGATTTTGTTACCCGCCGGATCCCGCAGGTAGGCAGCATAGGCCCCGGGAAGGTGACCACGCGGGCCAGGTTGACCTTCATCAGCTCCACCGGCGGCAAGGCCGGCAGCATGGAAAGCATCAACCTCTTCCGGGGTGGCAGCAGCGAAGCCGACAGTCACCCCGTTAGCGGAAGGTGCTTCACCGTTGCCCGGACGGGCAATGATAAATGCCGGCTTTTCGCGGCCATAGAGTACCCAGCCGTTGCCAAACGGGCCGAGGTTATTGATACCAAGCGTGCCCAGGACGACATCGTAAAATGCGGAGGATTTCTCGACATCGGCTGCGCCAATGAACACATGAGAAAAGATGCCGTCACCAGAAATTACCGGAGTTGTCATTTTCCACTTCCTTCAGTTTGAGTTGATTAAAATTCTGATGGGATCAGTAATGAATCACTGTCCGGATAGATTTGCCTTCATGCATAAGCTCGAAGGCGTCATTGATTTCATCCAGTGTCATCGTATGGGTTACAAATGGCTCAAGGTCAATATCCCCCTTCATGGCATCCTCGACCATACCGGGGAGCTGAGTGCGGCCTTTTACTCCGCCAAACGCGGAACCTTTCCATACGCGCCCGGTGACCAGCTGGAAAGGACGGGTGGAAATCTCCTGTCCGGCCCCTGCGACACCAATGACAACGGACTGCCCCCACCCACGGTGAGCACTTTCCAGCGCTGCACGCATGACGTTAACGTTACCGATACATTCAAAGGTATGGTCAATACCCCACTTGTTGATATCCAGCAGAACATCTTTAATCGGTTTGTCATAATCATTCGGGTTAATGCAGTCAGTGGCCCCGAACTGACGGGCCAGGTCAAATTTTGTCGGATTAGTATCGATAGCGATAATACGTCCCGCTTTTGCCTGACGGGCCCCCTGTACCGCAGCCAGACCAATTGCCCCCAGACCAAAAATGGCAACTGAATCGCCCGGCTGCACTTTAGCCGTGTTATGGACGGCGCCAATACCGGTAGTCACGCCACAACCCAACAGGCAGACGTGTTCATGGTTCGCCTCCGGGTTAATTTTTGCCAGAGAAACCTCGGCCACAACGGTGTATTCACTGAATGTGGAACATCCCATGTAGTGGTAAAGAGGCTGACCGTTGTATGAAAAGCGAGTGGTCCCGTCAGGCATCAGTCCTTTGCCCTGAGTCTCGCGAACCGATACACAGAGGTTCGTTTTACCGGACTGGCAGAATTCACACTCCCCGCATTCAGCGGTGTAGAGCGGAATAACATGGTCACCCGGCTTCACACTGGTGACGCCTTCACCAACTTCAACGACGATACCGGCTCCCTCGTGGCCGAGAACCACCGGGAAAACGCCCTCAGGGTCATTCCCTGAGAGGGTAAAGGCATCGGTATGGCAGACACCTGTGTGGGTGTTTTTAATCAGCACCTCGCCTTTTTTAGGCGGAGCAACATCAATTTCAACAATCTCCAGGGGCTTCCCTGGTGCAAATGCAACAGCGGCACGTGATTTCATACGTAATATATCCTCAATGTAATAATGGCCTCACCTATTTAAGATAGGCACGAACCAGCTCAATCGTATCGTCAACTGATTTACTGACTTCATGACTGTAGCTGTCATTCTGGTCAAAGGTTTCCCGTATGTGGCTCTCCAGCACCTCTGCCATCAGTCCGTTAGCGGCGCCCCGGACGGCGGCGATTTGCTGGAGAACGGAACGGCATTCAGCGCCACTTTCAAGTGCTCTTTCCAGAGCATCAATCTGACCCCGGATACGGCGAACCCGGGTTAGGACCTTTTTTTTCTCTTCAGGAGTACTGGGCATTGCTTACCTCACTGCTCTGTATTTCTTATACTATAGGGGAGTATTACATTAAGATCAACACATACCCCACTATAGTATAATAAATATATCAGAGCACCGGTAATGACTCCAACTTACTGATAGTGTTTTATGTTCAGATAATGCCCGATGACTTTGTCATGCAGCTCCACCGATTTTGAGAAAGACAGTGACTTCCTGCCCAGCCTTGCCAGATGCTGCCTCAGATTCAGGTTATGCCGCTCAATGCGCTGCGTATATCGCTTGCTGATAACGTGCAGTTCTCCCTTCAGGCGTGATTCATAAAGCGGCCAGCCATCCGTCATCCATACCACGACCTCAAAGGCCGACAGCAGGCCCAGAAGACGCTCCAGCGTGACCAACGTGCGTTCACCGAATACGTGCGCCACAACCGTCCTCCGTATCCTGTCATACGCGTAAAACAACCAGCGCTGGCGTGATTTAGCGCCGACGTAACCCCACTGTTCGAACATTCACGAGCAAACAATAACGTCA
>NZ_JADBRD010000061.1:0-26087 GCF_014930495.1 Enterobacter cloacae complex sp. S3
GGGCGTGGTTGCTAAAGTTCTGGGCTAATTAATTATCCCCGAATAAAAAAAGGACGCTTCGGCGTCCTTTTTTGTTTTCTGCCGCTCAGTTACTGTCACAAAATTTCGCATTTTTTGCCTGCTCCCGCCCCGTATTGTGGCGTTTGTGCTATTGTAATCATAACCATTCTCACTTACACTTTGCGCATAATTTGAACGGGAGTCTCTATGTACGTTTGTTTATGTAATGGTGTAAGCGACAAGAAAATACGTCAGGTCGTTCGCCAGTTTCAGCCTCAGTCATTTCAGCAACTACGCAAATTTGTTCCGGTGGGAAATCAATGCGGTAAATGTGTACGTGCTGCGCGAGAGATCATGCAGGACGAATTGATGCAGATCCCGGAATACAAAGAGATCGCGTAAGCGCCCATCTTTTTTTTGACATCCCTGTAGCCCGATCTACGCTTCAATGAGTGGAAGCGGAGGGACTATATAATGAAAGGTGATGTTAAAATCATAAGTTATCTCAATAAATTATTGGGAAATGAGCTTGTCGCAATTAACCAGTACTTTCTTCACGCGAGAATGTTCAAAAACTGGGGGCTTAAACGTCTGAACGACGTTGAGTACCATGAATCGATCGATGAAATGAAGCACGCTGATAAATATATCGAGCGTATTTTATTCCTTGAAGGCATTCCAAACCTGCAGGATCTTGGAAAGCTGGGCATCGGAGAAGATGTCGAAGAGATGCTGCGTTCCGACCTCAGGCTGGAACTTGAAGGCGCCAAAGATCTCCGTGAAGCCATTGCCTATGCCGACAGCGTACATGACTACGTTAGTCGCGATATGATGATCCAGATCCTGGCCGATGAAGAAGGACATATTGACTGGCTGGAAACGGAGCTGGATTTGATTGCTAAAATCGGTCTGCAGAACTACCTTCAGTCGCAGATTAAAGTGGAAGAGTAACCACCGTCTTCCAGCCTACGCATAAACCCGCTGCTGCCAGAAATGGCCCAAAAGGCAGTGGGTTTTTTAATGCTCCCTTATCGCCGGTGAGTAACGAAAACACAAGAATGCTAAGTAGTGCCATAAGCGCAGCGAGTAACGCCAGCGTAGGCAGCATGCACCAGCCATGCCACGCACCAAGCGCCGCCAGGTATTTTACATCGCCGTATCCCATCCCTTCACGCCGGCAGATAAACCGATATCCCCAGTAAATAACGGCAAAGCCGACATATCCAGCCATCGCTCCCACCACTGCACTCGGCAGAAAATCAGGTTGGACACAGAGCTGAAAGAGCAGGCCCGCCCATAGCAACGGGCAGAGAAATTTATCAGGAAGCAGTCCGCAGCGAATATCTGCACGGACGAGAAAGGCAGTCAGCGAAAAATAGACCAGCAAAAAGGGGAGGGTGGTTAACATGGAAAAGGCCTCAAAAGGGTTTGAGCGCATCCTCGCTATAATCGACCTGGTCGGCAATCTATAAAAACGACACTTGCGTAGGGGCTCGAGACAAAGCCTTGAGAAGGGATACATTGCGTAAAAAGTTGCGCGCCCATACGCATACTGCGCCTCTGGCGCTTAATTTCTAAACGGCACTTGCGTCTTGTCCAGATTTACGTATAATGCGCGGGCTTGTCGTAATTGACGGCGGGTTCAATCAGAACCAGAGTAGCTCATTTTGTTACTCAACAATGCTCCCAATTGGGGAGCTACGTAAGAACGGTTACACTCTCCCATCAATCGTAATGGGTTTGAGGAGTAATCATTTTCGTTTATAAAATAATTGGAGCTCTGGTCTCATGCAGAACCAAAGAATCCGTATCCGCCTTAAAGCGTTTGATCATCGTCTGATCGATCAATCAACCGCGGAAATCGTCGAGACTGCTAAGCGCACTGGTGCGCAAGTCCGTGGTCCGATCCCGCTGCCGACCCGCAAAGAGCGCTTCACCGTTCTGATCTCTCCGCACGTCAACAAAGACGCGCGCGATCAGTACGAAATCCGCACTCACAAGCGTCTGGTTGACATCGTTGAGCCAACTGAGAAAACCGTTGATGCTCTGATGCGTCTGGATCTGGCTGCCGGTGTAGACGTGCAGATCAGCCTGGGTTAATCAGGTCATCGAGCGATTGAGAGGTTGATACAATGATTGGTTTAGTCGGTAAAAAAGTGGGCATGACCCGCATCTTCACTGAAGATGGCGTTTCAATCCCAGTAACCGTAATCGAAGTTGAAGCAAACCGCGTTACCCAGGTTAAAGATCTGGCTAACGATGGCTACCGCGCTGTTCAGGTGACCACTGGTGCTAAAAAAGCTAACCGTGTAACCAAACCAGAAGCGGGTCACTTCGCTAAAGCTGGCGTAGAAGCTGGCCGTGGTCTGTGGGAATTCCGTCTTGCTGAAGGCGAAGAGTTCACCGTAGGTCAGGACATTAGCGTTGAGCTGTTTGCTGACGTTAAAAAAGTTGACGTAACCGGTACCTCTAAAGGTAAAGGTTTTGCTGGTACCGTTAAGCGCTGGAACTTCCGTACCCAGGACGCTACCCACGGTAACTCCTTGTCTCACCGCGTTCCGGGTTCTATCGGTCAGAACCAGACTCCGGGCAAAGTGTTCAAAGGCAAGAAAATGGCAGGTCAGCTGGGTAACGAACGTGTGACCGTTCAGAGCCTGGACGTAGTACGTGTTGACGCTGAGCGCAACCTGCTGCTGGTTAAAGGTGCAGTTCCGGGTGCAACCGGTAGCGACCTGATCGTTAAACCAGCTGTGAAGGCGTAAGGGGATAGCAATGGAATTAGTATTGAAAGACGCGCAGAGCGCGCTGACTGTTTCCGAAACTACCTTCGGTCGTGATTTCAACGAAGCGCTGGTTCACCAGGTTGTTGTTGCTTATGCAGCTGGTGCTCGTCAGGGTACTCGTGCTCAGAAGACTCGTGCTGAAGTAACTGGTTCTGGCAAAAAGCCATGGCGCCAGAAAGGTACCGGCCGTGCGCGTTCAGGTTCTATCAAGAGCCCGATCTGGCGTTCAGGTGGCGTGACCTTCGCTGCGCGTCCACAGGACCACAGTCAAAAAGTTAACAAAAAGATGTACCGCGGCGCGCTGAAAAGCATCCTGTCCGAACTGGTACGTCAGGATCGTCTGATCGTTGTCGAGAAGTTCTCTGTTGAAGCGCCTAAAACTAAGCTGCTGGCACAGAAACTGAAAGACATGGCTCTGGAAGATGTGCTGATCATCACCGGTGAGCTGGACGAGAACCTGTTCCTGGCCGCACGTAACCTGCACAAGGTTGACGTACGCGATGCGACTGGTATCGACCCGGTTAGCCTGATCGCCTTCGACAAAGTCGTAATGACTGCTGATGCTGTTAAGCAAGTTGAGGAGATGCTGGCATGATTCGTGAAGAACGTCTGCTGAAGGTGCTTCGCGCACCGCACGTTTCTGAAAAAGCGTCTACTGCGATGGAAAAAACAAACACCATCGTTCTCAAAGTTGCTAAAGACGCGACCAAAGCAGAGATCAAAGCTGCTGTGCAGAAACTGTTTGAAGTCGAAGTCGAAGTCGTTAACACCCTGGTAGTTAAAGGGAAAGTTAAACGTCACGGACAGCGTATCGGTCGTCGTAGCGACTGGAAAAAAGCTTACGTCACCCTGAAAGAAGGCCAGAATCTGGACTTCGTTGGCGGCGCTGAGTAAGTCGGAGGAGTAATACAATGGCAGTTGTTAAATGTAAACCGACATCTCCGGGTCGTCGCCACGTAGTTAAAGTGGTTAACCCTGAGCTGCACAAGGGCAAACCTTTTGCTCCGTTGCTGGAAAAAAACAGCAAATCCGGTGGTCGTAACAACAATGGCCGTATCACCACTCGTCACATCGGTGGTGGCCACAAGCAGGCTTATCGTATTGTTGACTTCAAACGCAACAAAGACGGTATCCCAGCAGTTGTTGAACGTCTTGAGTACGATCCGAACCGTTCCGCGAACATCGCGCTGGTTCTGTACAAAGACGGCGAACGCCGTTACATCCTGGCCCCTAAAGGCCTGAAAGCTGGCGACCAGATTCAGTCTGGCGTTGATGCTGCAATCAAAGCAGGCAACACCCTGCCGATGCGCAATATCCCGGTTGGTTCTACCGTTCATAACGTAGAAATGAAACCAGGTAAAGGCGGTCAGCTGGCACGTTCCGCTGGTACTTACGTTCAGATCGTTGCTCGTGATGGTGCTTATGTCACCCTGCGTCTGCGTTCTGGTGAAATGCGTAAAGTCGAAGCAGACTGCCGCGCTACTCTGGGCGAAGTTGGCAATGCTGAGCATATGCTGCGCGTTCTGGGTAAAGCAGGTGCTGCACGCTGGCGTGGTGTTCGTCCTACCGTTCGCGGTACTGCGATGAACCCAGTCGACCACCCACATGGTGGTGGTGAAGGTCGTAACTTTGGTAAGCACCCGGTAACTCCGTGGGGCGTTCAGACCAAAGGTAAGAAGACCCGCAGCAACAAGCGTACTGATAAATTTATCGTACGTCGCCGTAGCAAATAATTTTAGAGGATAAGCCATGCCACGTTCTCTCAAGAAAGGTCCTTTTATTGACCTGCACTTGCTGAAGAAGGTAGAGAAAGCGGTGGAAAGCGGAGACAAGAAGCCCCTGCGCACTTGGTCCCGTCGTTCAACGATCTTTCCTAACATGATCGGTTTGACCATCGCTGTCCATAATGGTCGTCAGCACGTTCCAGTCTTTGTTACCGACGAAATGGTTGGTCACAAACTGGGTGAATTCGCACCGACTCGTACTTATCGCGGCCACGCTGCTGATAAAAAAGCGAAGAAGAAATAAGGTAGGAGGAAGAGATGGAAACTTTAGCTCAACATCGCCATGCTCGTTCTTCTGCTCAGAAGGTTCGCCTTGTTGCTGACCTGATTCGCGGTAAGAAAGTGTCGCAGGCCCTGGACATCCTGACCTATACCAACAAGAAAGCTGCGGTATTGGTCAAGAAAGTACTGGAATCTGCCATTGCTAACGCTGAACACAACGATGGCGCTGACATCGACGATCTGAAAGTCGCGAAAATTTTCGTAGATGAAGGCCCAAGCATGAAGCGCATTATGCCGCGTGCGAAAGGTCGTGCAGATCGCATCCTGAAGCGCACCAGCCACATTACTGTGGTTGTGTCCGATCGCTGAGACTCTGGAGACTAGCAATGGGTCAGAAAGTACATCCTAATGGTATTCGCCTGGGTATTGTAAAACCATGGAACTCTACCTGGTTTGCGAACACCAAAGAATTCGCTGACAACCTGGACAGCGATTTTAAAGTACGTCAGTACCTGACTAAGGAACTGGCTAAAGCGTCTGTATCTCGTATCGTTATCGAGCGTCCAGCGAAGAGCATCCGTGTGACTATTCACACTGCTCGTCCTGGCATCGTTATCGGTAAGAAAGGCGAAGACGTAGAAAAACTGCGCAAGGTCGTAGCGGATATCGCTGGCGTTCCTGCACAGATCAATATCGCTGAAGTTCGTAAGCCTGAACTGGATGCTAAATTGGTTGCTGACAGCATCACTTCACAGCTGGAACGTCGCGTTATGTTCCGTCGTGCTATGAAGCGTGCTGTACAGAACGCAATGCGTCTGGGCGCTAAAGGTATTAAAGTTGAAGTTAGCGGCCGTCTGGGCGGCGCGGAAATCGCACGTACCGAATGGTACCGTGAAGGTCGCGTACCGCTGCACACTCTGCGTGCTGACATCGACTACAACACCTCTGAAGCGCACACCACTTACGGTGTAATCGGCGTTAAGGTATGGATCTTCAAAGGTGAGATCCTGGGTGGTATGGCTGCTGTTGAACAACCGGAAAAACCGGCTGCTCAACCTAAAAAGCAGCAGCGTAAAGGCCGTAAATAAGGAGCGTCGCTGATGTTACAACCAAAGCGTACAAAATTCCGTAAAGTGCACAAAGGCCGCAACCGTGGTCTGGCGCAGGGTACGGATGTTAGCTTCGGCACTTTCGGTCTGAAAGCTGTTGGCCGTGGTCGTCTGACTGCACGTCAGATCGAAGCAGCACGTCGTGCAATGACCCGTGCAGTTAAGCGTCAAGGTAAGATCTGGATCCGTGTATTCCCGGACAAACCGATCACCGAGAAGCCACTGGAAGTTCGTATGGGTAAAGGTAAAGGTAACGTGGAGTACTGGGTTGCCTTGATCCAACCGGGCAAAGTCCTTTATGAAATGGACGGTGTTCCGGAAGAGCTGGCCCGTGAAGCCTTCGGCCTGGCAGCAGCGAAACTGCCTATCAAAACCACCTTTGTAACTAAGACGGTGATGTAATGAAAGCAAAAGAGCTGCGTGAAAAAAGCGTTGAAGAGCTGAACGCTGAGCTGCTGAACCTGCTGCGTGAGCAGTTCAACCTGCGTATGCAGGCTGCAAGTGGCCAGCTGCAACAGACTCACCTGCTGAAGCAAGTGCGTCGCAATGTTGCACGCGTTAAGACTTTACTGACTCAGAAGGCGGGTGCGTAATGACCGATAAAATCCGTACTCTGCAAGGTCGTGTTGTTAGCGACAAAATGGAGAAATCCATTGTTGTAGCTATCGAACGTATTGTGAAACACCCGATCTACGGTAAATTCATCAAGCGTACGACCAAACTGCACGTACATGACGAGAACAACGAATGTGGTATCGGCGACAAGGTTGAAATCCGTGAATGCCGTCCACTGTCCAAGACTAAGTCCTGGACGCTGGTTCGCGTTGTAGAGAAAGCGGTTCTGTAATACAGTACGCCTTCTCAATACGAATAAACGGCTCAGCGATGAGCCGTTTATTTTTTCTACCCATATTGCAGAAGCGGTGTTATAATGCCGCGCCCTCGATATGGGGCTTTTTAACGGCTCTGATTTTAGAGTCTCAGGTAGTAGTTGACATTAGCGGAGCACTAAAATGATCCAAGAACAGACTATGCTGAACGTCGCCGACAACTCCGGTGCACGTCGCGTAATGTGTATCAAGGTTCTGGGTGGCTCGCACCGTCGCTACGCAGGCGTAGGCGACATCATCAAGATCACCATCAAGGAAGCAATTCCACGTGGTAAGGTCAAAAAAGGTGATGTGCTGAAGGCGGTAGTGGTGCGCACCAAGAAGGGTGTTCGTCGCCCTGACGGTTCTGTCATTCGCTTCGATGGTAATGCATGCGTTATTTTAAACAATAACAGCGAGCAGCCTATCGGCACGCGTATCTTTGGGCCGGTAACTCGTGAACTTCGTACTGAGAAGTTCATGAAAATTATCTCTCTGGCACCAGAAGTACTCTAAGGAGCGAATCATGGCAGCGAAAATCCGTCGTGATGACGAAGTTATCGTGTTAACCGGTAAAGATAAAGGTAAACGCGGTAAAGTAAAAAATGTTCTGTCTTCCGGCAAACTTGTCGTTGAAGGTATCAACCTGGTTAAGAAACATCAGAAGCCGGTTCCGGCCCTGAACCAACCAGGTGGCATCGTTGAAAAAGAAGCTGCTATTCAGGTTTCTAACGTTGCAATCTTCAATGCGGCTACCGGCAAGGCTGACCGTGTAGGCTTTAGATTCGAAGACGGCAAAAAAGTCCGTTTCTTCAAGTCTAACAGCGAAACTATCAAGTAATTTGGAGTAGTACGATGGCGAAACTGCATGATTACTACAAAGACGAAGTAGTTAACAAACTCATGACTGAGTTTAACTACAATTCTGTCATGCAAGTCCCTCGGGTCGAGAAGATCACCCTGAACATGGGTGTTGGTGAAGCGATCGCTGACAAGAAACTGCTGGATAACGCAGCAGCTGACCTGACAGCAATCTCCGGTCAAAAACCGCTGATCACCAAAGCACGCAAATCTGTTGCAGGCTTCAAAATCCGTCAGGGCTATCCGATCGGCTGTAAAGTAACTCTGCGTGGCGAACGCATGTGGGAGTTCTTTGAGCGCCTGATCACTATTGCTGTTCCACGTATCCGTGACTTCCGTGGCTTGTCCGCTAAGTCTTTCGACGGTCGTGGTAACTACAGCATGGGTGTCCGTGAGCAGATCATCTTCCCAGAAATCGACTACGATAAAGTCGACCGCGTGCGTGGTTTGGATATTACCATTACCACTACTGCGAAATCTGACGAAGAAGGCCGTGCTCTGCTGGCTGCCTTTGACTTCCCGTTCCGCAAGTAAGGTAGGGTTACTGAATGGCTAAGCAATCAATGAAAGCACGCGAAGTAAAGCGCGTAGCTTTAGCTGATAAATTCTTCGCTAAACGCGCTGAACTGAAAGCGATCATTTCTGATGTGAACGCTTCCGACGAAGATCGTTGGAATGCGGTTCTCAAGCTGCAGTCTCTGCCGCGTGATTCCAGCCCGTCTCGTCAGCGTAACCGCTGTCGTCAAACAGGTCGTCCACATGGTTATGTGGGCAAGTTTGGGTTGAGCCGTATCAAACTGCGTGAAGCCGCCATGCGCGGTGAAGTGCCAGGCTTGAAAAAGGCTAGCTGGTAATTACCAATTGAATCACGGGAGTAAAGACAGATGAGCATGCAAGATCCGATCGCGGATATGCTGACCCGTATCCGTAACGGTCAGGCCGCGAACAAAGTTGCGGTCACCATGCCTTCCGCCAAGCTGAAAGTGGCAATTGCCAACGTGCTGAAGGAAGAAGGTTTTATCGAAGATTTTAAAGTTGAAGGCGACACCAAGCCGGAACTGGAACTTACTCTTAAGTATTTCCAGGGTAAAGCTGTTGTAGAAAGCATTCAGCGTGTCAGCCGCCCAGGCCTGCGCATCTATAAGAAAAAAGATGAGCTGCCAAAAGTTATGGCTGGTCTTGGTATCGCAGTTGTTTCTACCTCTAAAGGTGTTATGACTGATCGTGCAGCGCGCCAGGCTGGTCTTGGTGGCGAAATTATCTGCTACGTAGCCTAATCGGAGGAAAGAATGTCTCGTGTTGCTAAAGCACCGGTCGTTATTCCTGCCGGCGTTGATGTAAAAATCGACGGTCAGGTTATTACGATCAAAGGTAAAAACGGCGAGCTGACTCGTACCCTCAACAAAGCTGTTGAAGTTAAACATGCAGATAACGCTCTGACCTTCGGTCCACGTGATGGTTTCGTGGATGGATGGGCTCAGGCTGGTACCGCGCGTGCCCTGCTGAACTCAATGGTTGTTGGTGTTACCGAAGGCTTCACTAAAAAGCTTCAGCTGGTTGGTGTAGGTTATCGTGCAGCTATCAAAGGGAATGCAGTAGGCCTGTCTCTGGGCTTCTCACACCCTGTTGAGCATCCGCTGCCGGCCGGTATCACTGCAGAATGTCCGACTCAAACTGAAATCGTGCTGAAAGGCGCTGATAAACAGCTGATCGGTCAGGTTGCAGCAGATCTGCGCGCCTACCGTCGTCCTGAGCCTTACAAAGGCAAGGGTGTTCGTTACGCCGACGAAGTCGTGCGTACCAAAGAGGCTAAGAAGAAGTAAGGTAACACTATGGATAAGAAATCTGCTCGTATCCGTCGTGCGACCCGCGCACGCCGCAAGCTCAAAGAGCTGGGTGCAACTCGCCTGGTGGTACATCGTACCCCGCGTCATATTTACGCACAGGTAATTGCACCGAACGGTTCTGAAGTTCTGGTAGCTGCTTCTACTGTAGAAAAAGCTATCTCAGAACAATTGAAGTACACCGGTAACAAAGACGCCGCTGCAGCTGTAGGTAAAGCTGTTGCTGAACGCGCTCTGGAAAAAGGCATCAGCAATGTTTCCTTTGACCGTTCCGGGTTCCAATATCATGGTCGTGTCCAGGCACTGGCAGATGCTGCCCGTGAAGCTGGCCTTCAGTTCTAAGGTAGAGGTGTAAGATGGCTCACATCGAAAAACAGGCTGGCGAACTGCAGGAAAAGCTGATCGCGGTAAACCGCGTATCTAAAACCGTTAAAGGTGGTCGTATTTTCTCCTTCACAGCTCTGACTGTAGTAGGCGATGGTAACGGTCGCGTTGGTTTTGGTTACGGTAAAGCGCGTGAAGTTCCAGCAGCGATCCAGAAAGCGATGGAAAAAGCCCGTCGCAATATGATTAACGTCGCGCTGAACAACGGTACCCTGCAACACCCAGTTAAAGGTGTTCACACGGGTTCTCGTGTATTCATGCAGCCAGCTTCAGAAGGTACCGGTATCATCGCCGGTGGTGCAATGCGCGCCGTTCTGGAAGTTGCTGGGGTTCATAACGTTCTGGCCAAAGCATATGGTTCCACCAACCCGATCAACGTGGTTCGTGCAACTATTGATGGCCTGGAAAATATGAATTCTCCAGAAATGGTCGCTGCCAAGCGTGGTAAATCCGTTGAAGAAATTCTGGGGTAATTGACCATGGCAAAGACTATTAAAATCACTCAAACCCGCAGTGCAATCGGTCGTCTGCCGAAACACAAGGCAACGCTGCTTGGCCTGGGTCTGCGTCGTATTGGTCATACCGTTGAGCGCGAGGATACTCCCGCTGTTCGTGGTATGGTCAACGCGGTTTACTTCATGGTTAAAGTTGAGGAGTAAGAGATGCGTTTAAATACTCTGTCTCCGGCCGAAGGCTCTAAAAAGGCGGGTAAACGCCTGGGTCGTGGTATCGGTTCTGGCCTCGGCAAAACCGGTGGTCGTGGTCACAAAGGTCAGAACTCTCGTTCTGGCGGTGGCGTACGTCGCGGTTTCGAGGGTGGCCAGATGCCACTGTACCGTCGTCTGCCGAAGTTCGGCTTCACCTCTCGCAAAGCAGCGATCACAGCGGAAATCCGTCTGTCTGACCTGGCGAAAGTTGAAGGCGGCGTTGTAGACCTGAACACGCTGAAAGCAGCAAACATTATCGGTATCCAGATCGAGTTCGCGAAAGTGATCCTGGCTGGTGAAGTTTCTACTCCGGTAACTGTTCGTGGCCTGCGTGTTACTAAAGGTGCTCGTGCTGCTATCGAAGCTGCTGGCGGTAAAATTGAGGAATAAGTAGCAGATGGCTAAGCAACCGGGATTAGATTTTCAAAGTGCCAAAGGTGGATTTGGCGAGCTGAAACGCAGACTGCTGTTTGTTATCGGCGCGCTGATTGTGTTCCGTATTGGCTCTTTTATTCCGATCCCTGGTATCGATGCCGCTGTACTTGCCAAACTGCTTGAGCAACAGCGAGGCACCATCATTGAAATGTTCAACATGTTCTCTGGTGGTGCCCTCAGCCGTGCTTCTATCTTTGCATTGGGTATTATGCCGTACATTTCGGCATCTATTATTATCCAGCTGCTGACGGTCGTTCATCCGGCCCTGGCAGAGTTGAAGAAAGAAGGGGAGTCTGGACGTCGTAAGATTAGTCAGTACACCCGTTACGGTACTCTGGTGCTGGCAATATTCCAGTCGATCGGTATTGCTACCGGTCTGCCGAATATGCCTGGTATGCAGGGCCTGGTGTTAAACCCGGGCTTTGCATTCTACTTCACCGCTGTTGTAAGTCTGGTCACAGGGACTATGTTCCTGATGTGGCTCGGCGAACAGATTACTGAGCGTGGTATCGGTAACGGTATCTCTATCATTATCTTCGCCGGTATTGTTGCGGGCCTCCCGCCAGCCATCGCCCATACTATCGAGCAAGCGCGTCAAGGCGACCTGCACTTCCTCCTGTTGCTGTTGGTTGCAGTATTAGTATTTGCAGTGACGTTCTTTGTTGTCTTCGTTGAACGTGGTCAACGCCGCATTGTGGTGAACTACGCTAAACGTCAGCAAGGTCGTCGTGTCTATGCTGCACAGAGCACACATTTACCGCTGAAAGTGAACATGGCGGGGGTTATCCCGGCTATCTTCGCTTCCAGTATTATTCTGTTCCCGGCGACCATCGCGTCATGGTTCGGGGGCGGTACTGGTTGGAACTGGCTGACAACAATTTCGCTGTATTTGCAGCCTGGGCAACCACTTTATGTGTTACTCTATGCGTCTGCGATCATCTTCTTCTGTTTCTTCTACACGGCGTTGGTCTTCAACCCGCGTGAAACAGCAGATAACCTGAAGAAGTCCGGTGCATTTGTACCAGGAATTCGTCCGGGAGAGCAAACGGCGAAGTATATCGATAAAGTAATGACTCGCCTGACTTTGGTTGGTGCGCTTTATATTACTTTTATCTGCCTGATCCCGGAGTTCATGCGTGATGCAATGAAAGTACCGTTCTACTTCGGTGGGACCTCACTGCTTATCGTTGTTGTCGTGATTATGGACTTTATGGCTCAAGTGCAAACTCTGATGATGTCCAGTCAGTACGAGTCTGCATTGAAGAAGGCGAACCTGAAAGGCTACGGCCGCTAAATGGTCGCCTGAGAAGTTACGGAGAGTAAAAATGAAAGTTCGTGCTTCCGTCAAGAAATTATGCCGTAACTGCAAAATCGTTAAGCGTGATGGTGTCATCCGTGTGATTTGCAGTGCCGAGCCGAAGCATAAACAGCGCCAAGGCTGATTATTTCGCATATTTTTCTTGCAAAGTTGGGTTGAGCTGGCTAGATTAGCCAGCCAATCTTTTGTATGTCTGTACGTTTCCATTTGAGTATCCTGAAAACGGGCTTTTCAGCATGGTGCGTACATATTAAATAGTAGGAGTGCATAGTGGCCCGTATAGCAGGCATTAACATTCCTGATCAGAAACATGCTGTGATCGCATTAACTTCGATCTACGGCGTCGGCAAGACCCGTTCTAAAGCCATTCTGGCTGCAGCGGGTATCGCTGAAGATGTTAAGATCAGTGAGCTGTCTGAAGAACAAATCGACACGCTGCGTGACGAAGTTGCCAAATTTGTCGTTGAAGGTGATCTGCGCCGTGAAATCAGCATGAGCATCAAGCGCCTGATGGATCTTGGTTGCTATCGCGGTTTGCGTCATCGTCGTGGTCTGCCAGTGCGCGGTCAGCGTACTAAGACCAACGCACGTACCCGTAAGGGTCCGCGCAAACCGATCAAGAAATAATCGGGGTGATTGAATAATGGCAAAGGCACCAGTTCGTGCACGTAAACGTGTAAGAAAACAAGTCTCTGACGGCGTGGCTCATATCCATGCTTCTTTCAACAACACCATCGTTACTATTACTGATCGTCAGGGTAACGCATTGGGTTGGGCAACAGCCGGTGGTTCCGGTTTCCGTGGTTCTCGCAAATCCACTCCGTTCGCAGCTCAGGTTGCAGCAGAGCGTTGCGCAGAAGCCGTAAAAGAATACGGCATCAAGAATCTGGAAGTTATGGTTAAAGGTCCGGGTCCGGGTCGTGAATCTACTGTTCGCGCTCTGAACGCCGCTGGTTTCCGCATCACGAATATTACTGATGTGACTCCGATCCCTCATAACGGTTGTCGTCCGCCGAAAAAACGTCGCGTATAACGCTCCGTTTTTTAGGTTAGTTGGAGATAGAAAATGGCAAGATATTTGGGTCCTAAGCTCAAGCTGAGCCGTCGTGAGGGCACCGACTTATTCCTTAAGTCTGGCGTTCGCGCGATCGATACCAAGTGTAAAATTGAACAAGCTCCTGGCCAGCACGGTGCGCGTAAACCGCGTCTGTCTGACTATGGTGTGCAGTTGCGTGAAAAGCAAAAAGTTCGCCGTATGTACGGTGTGCTGGAGCGTCAGTTCCGTAACTACTATAAAGAAGCAGCACGTCTGAAAGGCAACACAGGTGAAAACCTGCTGGCTCTGCTGGAAGGTCGTCTGGACAACGTTGTATACCGTATGGGCTTCGGCGCTACTCGTGCTGAATCACGTCAGCTGGTTAGCCACAAAGCAATCATGGTAAACGGTCGTGTTGTTAACATCGCTTCTTATCAGGTTAAAGCGAATGACGTTGTTAGCATTCGTGAGAAAGCGAAAAAGCAATCTCGCGTGAAGGCCGCTCTGGAGCTGGCTGAGCAGCGTGAAAAGCCAACCTGGCTGGAAGTTGATGCTGGCAAGATGGAAGGTACGTTCAAGCGTCAGCCAGAACGTTCTGATCTGTCTGCGGACATTAACGAACACCTGATCGTCGAGCTTTACTCCAAGTAAAGCTTAGTACCAAAGAGAGGACACAATGCAGGGTTCTGTGACAGAGTTTCTAAAACCGCGCCTGGTAGATATCGAGCAAGTGAGTTCGACGCACGCCAAGGTGACCCTTGAGCCTTTAGAGCGTGGCTTTGGCCATACTCTGGGTAACGCACTGCGCCGTATTCTGCTCTCATCGATGCCGGGTTGCGCGGTGACCGAGGTTGAGATTGATGGTGTACTTCATGAGTACAGCACCAAAGAAGGCGTTCAGGAAGATATCCTTGAAATCCTGCTCAACCTGAAAGGGCTGGCGGTGAGAGTTCAGGGTAAAGATGAAGTTATTCTTACTCTGAATAAATCTGGCATTGGCCCTGTGACTGCAGCCGACATCACCCACGACGGTGATGTTGAAATCGTCAAGCCGCAGCACGTGATCTGCCACCTGACCGATGAGAACGCAGCTATTAGCATGCGTATCAAAGTTCAGCGCGGTCGTGGTTATGTGCCGGCTTCTGCCCGAATTCATTCGGAAGAAGATGAGCGCCCAATCGGCCGTCTGCTGGTCGACGCATGCTACAGCCCTGTAGAGCGTATTGCCTACAATGTTGAAGCAGCGCGTGTAGAACAGCGTACCGACCTGGACAAGCTGGTCATCGAAATGGAAACCAACGGCACAATCGATCCTGAAGAGGCGATTCGTCGTGCGGCGACCATCCTGGCAGAACAACTGGAAGCTTTCGTTGACTTACGTGATGTACGTCAGCCGGAAGTGAAAGAAGAGAAACCAGAATTCGATCCGATCCTGCTGCGCCCTGTTGACGATCTCGAATTGACTGTCCGCTCTGCTAACTGCCTCAAGGCAGAAGCTATCCACTATATCGGTGATCTGGTACAGCGTACCGAGGTTGAGTTGCTGAAAACGCCGAACCTGGGTAAAAAATCTCTTACCGAGATTAAAGACGTGCTGGCTTCACGTGGTCTGTCTCTGGGCATGCGCCTGGAAAACTGGCCACCAGCAAGCATTGCTGACGAGTAACCGGATCACAGGTTAAGGTTTTACTGAGAAGGATAAGGTCATGCGCCATCGTAAGAGTGGTCGTCAACTGAACCGCAACAGCAGCCATCGCCAGGCTATGTTCCGCAACATGGCAGGTTCACTGGTTCGTCATGAGATCATCAAGACGACCCTGCCTAAAGCGAAAGAGCTGCGTCGCGTAGTTGAGCCGCTGATTACTCTTGCCAAGACTGACAGCGTTGCTAATCGTCGTCTGGCATTCGCCCGTACTCGTGATAACGAGATCGTGGCAAAACTGTTTAACGAACTGGGCCCGCGTTTCGCGAGCCGTGCCGGTGGTTACACTCGCATTCTGAAGTGTGGTTTCCGTGCAGGCGACAACGCGCCGATGGCTTACATCGAGCTGGTTGATCGTTCAGAGAAAGCAGAAGCTGCTGCAGAGTAATCTGCAGTAACGTAAAAAAACCCGCTCCGGCGGGTTTTTTTATATCCGCGATATCCCCACTTCTCTACAATGTCTGTATCAATTCTGTTCATCTCCTGGAGCTGGTAATGTGGTTGCTCGACCAGTGGGCAGAACGTCATATTCGCGATGCCCAAAAAAAAGGTGAATTCGACGATCTCCCGGGGAGCGGCGAACGCCTTGCGCTTGACGATGACTCGCACATCGCGCCTGAACTACGGGCTGGTTACCGTTTACTGAAAAATGCGGGCTGTCTCCCCCCGGAGCTCGAACAGCGCAGAGAGGCTGTTGAACTGGCCGATCTTCTCAAAGGGATCCGCCATGACGATCCACGACATTCTGAACTTAGCCGCCGCCTCGCCCTGCTTGAACTCAAGCTGCGCCAGGCTGGTATGAACACTGATTTTCTGCGCGGTGAATACGGTGAAAGATTGATGCAGAAAATAAACGAGGAGTAGTTATGTACCGTATCGGTGAACTTGCGAAGCTTGCGAACGTCACGCCGGATACCATCCGATATTACGAAAAGCAGCAGATGATCGATCATGAAGTTCGGACTGAAGGAGGCTTTCGCCTTTATACCGATAACGATCTGCAGCGCCTGCGGTTTATTCGTTATGCGCGTCAGCTCGGTTTTACACTGGATTCGATCCGTGAGTTATTATCGATCCGCATCGATCCGGAACATCACACCTGCCAGGAATCTAAAAGCATCGTGCAGGCCCGGCTGGATGAAGTTGAAGCGCGTATACAGGAACTGCAAACCATGCAGCGCTCTCTGCAAAGGCTTAATGATGCCTGCTGCGGTACGGCCCACAGCAGCATTTACTGTTCAATTCTCGAAGCCCTTGAACAGGGAGCGAGTGGAGAAACGCAGGGCTGTTGATTTTTAGTTCAACCGGGTCTAGACTCGCTTCGTCATAAACCCTGCTCTGGAGACATTATGAGCCGCTATCAGCACACGAAAGGACAAATTAGGGACAATGCCATTGAGGCGTTACTTCACGACCCGTTATTCAGGCAGCGCGTTGAGAAGAATAAAAAAGGGAAAGGAAGTTATCTGCGTAAAGACAAACATGAAAAACGGGGTAACTGGGAGGCCAGTGGCAAGCAAGCGAATCGCTTATTTACCACTGGCCTTCCTGCTTTTATCTGTTGATTAGACGCGGTTATTTTGCTCTTTTAACAGATCGCGGATCTCACTCAACAGCACTTCTTCTTTCGTTGGCGCAGGTGCTGCAGCCGGCTCTTCTTTTTTACGGTTGAGCCTGTTGATCAGCTTGATGGCCATAAATATGGCAAACGCGACAATCACAAAATCAAATACGTTCTGAATAAATACGCCGTAGTGCATCACTACTGCCGGAACATCACCCTGCGCTTCACGCAGCGTGAAAGCGAACTGTTTGAAATCAATGCCGCCGATTAACAACCCTAAAGGTGGCATGATAATGTCGGCCACTAATGATGAAACAATCTTGCCGAATGCCGCACCAATAATGACACCCACTGCCAAATCTACCACGTTCCCGCGCATCGCAAATTCGCGAAATTCTTTAATAAAACTCATTGTTCTCTCCTTGTGCCAGCTGACGAGTTTAAGTTTAACAAATGATTAGCCAATTGCCATTCGGGATAATTAAACATTATGAAAAATAAAAGGCACAGAAATGGAAAGGATAAAGTAAGGGTGCTCTTACTCGAGCACCCAATTCTTTAAAGGAAGAATGGACTTGGCTGGAATAAACGTTCGACGTCGGTAATAAACTTTTTATCGGTAAGGAACATAATAACGTGATCGCCTTGCTCAATTCGTAAATTATCATTGGCAATCATGACATCATTCCCGCGCACAACGGCGCCGATAATCGTGCCTGGCGGCAGTTTAATTTCGTCGATCGAACGGCCGACGACGCGCGACGTCGTTTCATCTCCATGAGCAACGGCTTCAATGGCTTCCGCTACGCCACGGCGGAGCGATGACACACCGACAATATCCGCTTTACGAACATGGCTCAGGAGCGCGGAAATTGTCGCCTGCTGAGGGGAAATAGCAATATCAATAACGCTACCCTGAACCAGATCGACATACGCCTTGCGCTGAATAAGCACCATGACTTTTTTTGCCCCCATGCGCTTCGCGAGCATGGCGGACATTATATTCGCCTCGTCGTCGTTGGTGACGGCAATAAAGAGATCAACCTGATCAATATGCTCTTCAGCCAGTAGCTCCTGATCCGACGCATCACCATAAAATACGATCGTATTTTGCAGTTTTTCCGCCAGTTCAGCAGCACGCTGTTGATCGCGCTCGATCAACTTCACGCTGTAATCTTTTTCCAGCCGATGTGCCAGACCGGCACCGATATTGCCACCGCCGACCAGCATAATGCGCTTATAGGGTTTTTCGAGACGCTGAAGTTCACTCATCACCGCACGAATATGCTGTGAGGCCGCAATAAAGAAGACCTCATCACCGGCTTCGACAATCGTGGAGCCTTGCGGGCGAATTGGCCTGTCGTGACGGAAAATCGCTGCGACGCGCGTATCGATATGCGGCATGTGCTCGCGCATGGTAGAAAGCGCATTGCCGATCAATGGTCCGCCGTAATAGGCCTTAACTACTGCCAGGCTCACTTTGCCCTCGGCAAAGTTCACTACCTGCAGGGCGCCCGGATATTCGATCAGGCGATAGATATTGTCGATAACCAGCTGTTCTGGCGCGATGAGGTGGTCAATGGGGACCGCTTCGGAATTAAACAGTTTTTCAGCATCGCGAACATAGTCCGGAGAGCGAATGCGCGCAATTCGGTTTGGCGTGTTGAAAAGCGAGTAGGCCACCTGACAGGCCACCATATTGGTTTCGTCCGAACTGGTTACCGCAACCAGCATGTCGGCATCGTCGGCGCCCGCCTCACGAAGAACGCGTGGGTGCGAACCATGACCCTGCACCACGCGCAGGTCAAACTTGTCCTGTAAGACACGCAGACGATCGCCGTTGGTATCAACAATTGTGATGTCGTTGTTTTCGCCAACCAGGTTTTCCGCCAGCGTTCCGCCCACCTGTCCTGCACCCAGAATGATAATCTTCATATCTCGTGACCTGTTCTCAACATCACTCTTTGATTAGCTTAGCGTAAAAGAAGCCATCACCCTCTTCAGCACCCGGCAGGTTCTGCAGACCCGGGGATTCAGGCGTTCCCGTATCGCGCAGCGCGGCGTCCGGGGTACGTTTAAGGAAGGCCGCGATTTGCTGGCTGTTTTCTTCCGGCAGCACGGAGCAGGTTGCATAGACCAGCGTTCCACCAGGCTTAAGATGCGGCCAAATGGCGTCGAGAATGTCGGATTGCAGTTGGGCAAGTTCCTTAATATCACGATCGCGGCGTAGCCACTTGATGTCAGGATGACGACGAATAACACCGGTTGCAGAGCAGGGAGCATCCAGCAAAATGCGATCGAACTGGGTTTCACCACACCATTCTGCGGGTTTGCGTCCATCGCCCTGCTTAACCTGAGCCTTCATGCCAAGACGCTTGAGGTTGTCGTAGACGCGTGAGAGACGCTGTTCATCGACGTCCACAGCCATCACGCTGGCCTGCGGAGCTACTTCCAGAATATGCGTCGTTTTGCCCCCAGGCGCGGCGCACAGATCGAGGATCTGCTCACCATTTTTGGGTTCAAGCCAGGTCATGCAACCCTGAGCCGAGGCATCCTGTACGGTTACCCAGCCTTCATCAAAACCGGGTAATGCATGTACCGGTGCCGGTGAGGCCAGACGTACAGCATCCGGATAGGCTTGATGCGGGAATCCACTCATTCCAGCTTCTTCAAGTAATGCCAGCCATGCGTCACGAGTGTGGTGATTACGATTCACGCGTAGCCACATTGGCGGGCGCTGGTTGTTGGCATCGGCAATCTCCTGCCACTGCTGTGGATAAGCTTTTTTCAGGCGCCTCAACAGCCAGTCCGGGTGCAGAAAACGTGCTTCGCTTTGGGTAAATTCAGCCAGAAGCTCTTCCTGCTGTCTCTGGAA
Source organism: Enterobacter cloacae complex sp. S3 (assembly GCF_014930495.1). NCBI lineage: Bacteria > Pseudomonadati > Pseudomonadota > Gammaproteobacteria > Enterobacterales > Enterobacteriaceae > Enterobacter > Enterobacter cloacae complex sp. S3. The sequence goes on from NZ_JADBRD010000061.1 coordinate 19,494, forward strand.
CTGACGCAGTACGCCGTTGATCAGACCTTTCAGCTGAGGGCGTTTAATCGCAACGGCGCCTTCAACCGTCTCAGCCAGCGCGGCATGAGGTGGGATGCGGGTATGAAGAAGCTGATAAAAACCCACCATAATCAAATAGTGTACGGTGCGTTGCTTGCCTGTCATTGGGCGTGACATCAGCTTGTTAATCAACCACTCAAGCTGAGAAAGCGTGCGCAGAACGCCAAAGCAGAGCTCCTGAAGCAGGGCTTTGTCTTTATCCGATACTTTTTGTTGCAGGGGAGGCAGGACGTTACTTAGTGACTGGCCCTGCTCGATAACCTGCTCAACGGCCTGAGCCGCCATACTGCGTAGATTTTGTTTTTTCATAACCGTAAAAATAAAAATGCCCGGAAACACCGGGCCTTAAGGATAGATTTGCTCAGGCAAGACGATTGCCCGGAATAAACCATTCGCGACGGGAATTTAACAGATCCTGAGCGCTCATGGCCTTCTTACCGGCCGGTTGTAGCGATTCAAGATTGAGGATCCCTTGCCCAGTCGCCACCTGAATTCCGTTCTTGTTGGCGTCAACAATCGTACCGGGTTCAGCCGTGGTAGTACCGCTAATGACGGAAGCTTTCCAGACTTTCACCGGCTGCTCATCAATCTCCGTCCAGCTCATTGGCCACGGATTAAAAGCGCGAATGCAGCGTTCAAGCTGCGCGGCTGACAGGGACCAGTCTATCCGCGCTTCTTCTTTGCTCAGTTTTTCGGCATAAGTCACCAGCGCGTCATCCTGAACTTCCGGTTTCGCCGTATTGTCAGCAAGCTGCTGGAGCGTCTCGATAAGCCCTTGTGGGCCAAGGTCTGCCAGTTTGTCATACAGCGTAGCGCTGGTATCGTCTGACGTTATGGGGCACGCCAGTTTATACAGCATATCGCCGGTGTCTAAACCTACGTCCATCTTCATAATGGTAACGCCCGTTTCGGCATCACCTGCCCACAGCGAGCGCTGGATAGGTGCAGCACCACGCCAGCGCGGAAGCAGAGACCCGTGCACGTTGATGCACCCCAGGCGAGGCATATCGAGCACAGCTTTCGGCAGAATTAAACCGTAAGCCACCACCACCATTACGTCGGCATTCAGGTCAGCAACCAGCTGCTGATTTTCCTGTGGGCGTAACGATGCGGGCTGGAAAACGGGTAGCCCATGCTCTTCTGCCAGCACCTTTACCGGGCTCGGCATCAGTTTTTTACCGCGACCTGCCGGACGGTCAGGCTGGGTAAAGACGCCAACAACCTGGTGACCAGAAGATAACAGCGCGTCAAGATGACGCGCTGCAAAATCAGGGGTTCCCGCGAAGATAATACGTAGTGTTTTAGACACGATGATCCTTGTATCCGGGGGGACGTTATGCGCGAGAACGCAAACGATCCAGTTTCTCTACTTTTTGACGAATACGCTGCTGTTTCAGCGGCGAGAGATAATCGATAAACAGTTTACCGACCAGGTGATCCATCTCATGCTGAATACAAATCGCCAGCAGGTCGTCTGCTTCCAGTTCGAACGGGTTACCGTCACGATCCAGCGCGCGAATTTTCACCTTTTCGGCACGCGGTACTAAAGCGCGCTGTTCAGGAATGGACAGACAGCCTTCCTCAATACCGGTTTCGCCACTCTTTTCGAGCAGCTCAGGGTTGATCAGCACCAGACGCTCATCGCGATTTTCGGAAACATCAATCACGATAATACGCTTATGAATATCCACCTGCGTCGCCGCCAGGCCAATACCTTCTTCGGCGTACATGGTATCGAACATATCATCAACGATACGCTGGATTTCTGCATTCACTTCTTTGACCGGTTCAGCGACGATGCGAAGGCGCTCGTCCGGAATATGTAACACTTGCAAAACTGCCATAAATTTCCAGAGTCGTGTTCAGGAGTTGATAAGAATACTCTCTCTATTCTAGACAAATCCCCCATCGATTGACAGCATCAGTGACCAATCGCAATGATTGCGGAGGCCGCTTATGGCAGGGGAAAGGATGACGTCTACCGAGATATGGCTACGGCTAGTACACACTGGGTCTCTGTGTGGTGATGTAATGCTGGAAGCGGCTGCGCGACTGCAGAAGCTGGAACACCTCAACGTGCTCGTGGTCAGAGAGGCCGGGCTGACAGCAAAGCAGGCTGAACGGTTCTTTGCACTCGATGAGAGCGAGCTGGAACGTAGTCTTGTGTGGCTTGAGCAGCCGGGACATCATTTATTAACGCCCAACCATCCTCTATATCCCCCTTTGCTCCGCACGATCCCTGATTATCCCGGGGCGTTATTCATAAAAGGTAATCCTGAGGCGCTTAATACCATTCAGCTGGCGGTGGTAGGTAGTCGTGCGCCGTCATGGTACGGCGAGCGATGGGGGAAAATCCTGTGCGAACAACTTTCTCAAAGCGGTTTCACGATCACCAGCGGGCTGGCCTGCGGTATTGACGGCGTAGCCCACAGCGCGGCGCTGTCAGTTAAGGGACGAAGTGTAGCGGTGCTGGGGAACGGTCTTTTTAGCATTTATCCGCGCCGGCATCAGGCACTGGCGATGCGGCTTATTGAATCTGACGGCGCGATAGTGTCTGAGTTTCCGCTTTCCGCACAGCCCAGGCCGGCAAACTTTCCGCGTCGGAATCGGATTATCAGCGGGCTCAGCAAAGGTGTGCTGGTGGTTGAAGCGGCGCGCCGAAGCGGTTCGCTGGTCACGGCGCGATGCGCGCTCGAACAGGGAAGAGAAGTCTTCGCCTTGCCTGGACCGATAGGTAATCCCGGATGCGAGGGGCCCCACTGGCTGATTAAGCAAGGGGCAACGCCGGTAACGGAAGTAGGAGATATTCTTGAAAATTTGCAATATGGGTTGCAATGGCTGCAGGAAGATCCCGAAAAGCGACAATATTCATCAGATCAGGGAAAGGTGGCATTGCCATTTCCCAAGCTCCTGGCTAACGTAGGAGATGAGGTAACACCTGTTGACGTTGTCGCTGAACGTGCCGGCCAACCTGTGCCAGTAACGGTAGCACAGCTACTCGAACTGGAGTTAGCAGGGTGGATCGCAGCTGTACCCGGCGGCTATGTCCGATTAAGGAGGGCATGCCATGTTCGACGTACTGATGTATTTGTTTGAGACTTACATCCATAAAGAAGCAGAAATGCGAGTGGATCAGGACAAATTGACACAGGATCTTACCGATGCGGGGTTTGAGCGGGAAGATATCTATAATGCGTTGATGTGGCTGGAAAAACTGGCTGATTATCAGGAAGGCCTCGCCGAACCGATGCAGCTTGCTTCTGACCCATTGTCAGTACGCATTTATACAGCGGAAGAGTGTGAAAGGCTGGACGCCAGCTGCCGGGGGTTCATCTTATTCCTTGAGCAGATTCAGGTGCTGAACCTCGAAACGAGAGAAATGGTGATAGAGCGCGTCATGGCGCTGGATACAGCAGAATTTGAACTGGAAGATCTCAAGTGGGTGATCCTGATGGTTCTGTTTAATATCCCGGGCTGTGAAAACGCCTATCAGCAAATGGAAGAATTACTCTTTGAAGTGAATGAAGGTATGCTGCACTAATTCAATGTGCAGCACCAAGAGTTGTTATGGCCAAATCAGCACTATTCACGGTGCATAAAAACGAGCCCTGCCCGCAGTGCGGGGCTGAACTTGTTATTCGGTCCGGGAAACACGGCCCGTTTCTCGGTTGTTCACACTATCCGGAATGTGATTATGTCCGTCCCCTGAAAAGCCAGGCGGATGGACATATCGTTAAAATTCTGGAGGGTCAGTATTGCCCACTCTGCGGTGGTGAATTAGCCCTGCGGCAGGGGCGATTCGGCATGTTTATTGGATGTAGCCGCTACCCGGAATGTGAGCATACGGAACAAATTGATAAGCCTGATGAAACGGCCATTGCGTGCCCTCAGTGTCAGCGCGGTCAGTTGGTACAGCGCCGTTCCCGTTATGGTAAGACTTTCCATTCGTGCGATCGCTACCCTGAATGCCAGTTCGTTATCAATTTTAAACCGGTAGCGGGAACCTGCCCTCATTGCAATTATCCGCTACTTATAGAGAAGAAAACCGCGCAAGGCATGAAACGCTTCTGCGCCAGTAAACAATGTGGAAAGCCGGTTACGGCGGATCAAAATAGTGAATAATAACCTGCCATCAGGCTCCATTGCGCATGCTGTGGACGTACTGAAAAAAGAAGAAGTCATCGCCTATCCAACTGAAGCTGTTTTTGGAGTCGGTTGCGATCCTGACAGCGAGACGGCCGTAAGCCGACTGCTTGCCTTAAAACAAAGACCCGTCGAGAAAGGGCTGATTTTGATCGCTGCGAATTATGAGCAGCTTAAACCCTATATCGATGACTCCATGCTGACGCCGGCGCAGCGCGAGACTATCTTCTCCGCGTGGCCTGGCCCGGTAACCTTCGTTTTCCCGGCGCAGCCGACTACGCCTCGCTGGTTAACCGGACGTTTTGATTCCCTCGCCGTTCGCGTAACTGACCATCCGCTGGTGGTTGAACTTTGCCTGGCATTTGGTAAACCGCTGGTCTCAACCAGCGCCAACCTGACCGGATTGCCACCTTGTCGGACAACCGAAGAAGTACTGGCGCAGTTCGGGAATGACTTCCCAGTCGCTGTCGGTGAAACGGGAGGGCGCCTGAATCCGTCTGAAATTCGCGACGCCTTGACCGGCGAACGTTTTCGCCAGGGGTAATCTCATGGAAACCTATGCTGTTTTTGGTAATCCGATTGCACACAGCAAGTCACCGTTGATTCATCAGCAATTTGCGAAGCAGCTGCAGATAAATCATCCCTATGGTCGCGTACTGGCCCCGGTGGATGCATTTATTCCAACGCTGGAGGCTTTTTTCGCCGCGGGCGGTAAAGGCGCGAATGTGACGGTTCCTTTTAAAGAGGAAGCCTTTGAACGTGCGGATGAACTGACCGAGCGCGCTTCACTGGCTGGTGCAGTCAATACCCTAAAACGGCTTGAGGATGGGCGCCTTTTGGGTGACAACACCGACGGAATTGGTTTACTTAGCGATCTGGAACGACTGTCGTTTATTAAGCCCGGGTTTCGGGTCCTGCTGATTGGTGCGGGTGGCGCATCGCGGGGAGTACTGTTGCCTCTGCTTTCACTGGACTGTGCGGTGACCATTACCAACAGAACCTTTTCCCGCGCGGAAGCGCTGGCGGCGTTGTTTGAGCATACCGGCAGCGTGAGCGCGGTAGCGCTTGACGATCTTGCCGATCGTGAGTTCGATCTTGTCATCAATGCCACGTCCAGCGGCATCAATGGCGAGATCCCGTTAATTCCTGCTTCTCTGGTCAGCGCGCATATGTACTTCTATGACATGTTTTATCAGAAAGGGAAAACGCCTTTCCTTAACTGGTGTGAACAACACGGCGCGAAGCAGTTAGCCGATGGACTGGGAATGCTGGTGGGTCAGGCCGCGCATGCGGTGCTGCTCTGGCATGGCGTGTTGCCTGCGGTCGAACCTGTCATTGAAAAGTTAAAGCAGGAGCTTTCGGCGTGAACCAGGCTATCCATTTCCCGGACAGAGAGAACTGGGATGAGACTAAACAAGCGGTCTGTTTTCCGGTGCTGGTGCAGGGGATGCAACTTACCTGTGCCATTCATGGGGAGACGCTGTTGCGCCGTTTTGGCGGTTCAGACCCGATAGCGATATTTTGTGAAAATCGCTGGGATCTGGAAGAGGAAGCCAGCGATTTAATCCGCGAACAGCAGGAAGACGATCAGGGCTGGGTTTGGTTGTCCTGATCCAAATAGTCATTCTTCCAGTTAACGTAGTTGTTCGCCGAGTATTTTAATCCTTCGATCTCCGCCTCCTTCAGGGGGCGGATCTGTTTTACCGGGCTTCCCAGATAGAGATAGCCACTCTCCAGCCGTTTGTTCTGCGGGACCAGGCTACCGGCACCAATCATTACGTCATCTTCTACTATGACGCCATCCAGCAAAATCGACCCCATGCCAACAAGTACGCGATTCCCGATAATGCAGCCGTGAAGCATCACCTTATGGCCGACGGTAACCTCTTCTCCAATGATGAGGGGATTACCGTCCGGGTTATAGGAGGATTTGTGCGTGACATGCAGAACGCTGCCGTCCTGAATATTGGTACGGGCGCCAATCGACACATAGTTAACATCTCCCCTGATGGCGACGAGGGGCCAGATGCTGACATCATCGGCCATTCGGACATCGCCGAACACCACGCTGCTGGCATCGATCATCACGCGATCGCCTTTTTGGGGGAACAGATCTTTATAAGGACGTAATACTGCGGGCATATCTACCTCTAACAATGAGCGCTATACAGAAGACTTTGATCATATTAATGGATCGCGGCAAGGCAAAATACGTCAATATTTAAGCAGATCGGGCGGGATTTCAGCGAAAAGCGCGGAAAATCAGCAGTCGGAAAAAAAGATCTAAAAAATACTTGTGCTAAAAAATGGGATCCCTATAATGCGCCTCCATCGACACGGCGGATGTGAATCACTTCACAGACAACGCGGTCGGTTGAAGAGAAAAATTCT
>NZ_JADBRD010000062.1:0-8120 GCF_014930495.1 Enterobacter cloacae complex sp. S3
TGCTTATATAGCTGGCATAAGAAATAAGAAAGGTAAAATAATAGGTTCAGGAATATTTATTTCAAGCATTAGCAACCCTAAAAGTGACGATTTGAGAGATGCTGCCGCTGGTATATTTAGATCGCACAAGGTCACAGAGAATATAATGAGAAAAGCGGTTTCTATTCCAGTTGGTAAGCTCAATATAAATCTGGAACATGGCACAATAGAAAATGCATTCTCCGAAAATGAATTAAATATGGTTTATGCTGATTTCTACATGAAAAACAGCATCTCCGGAAATGCCTGAACATATGTTTATTAGTGATAATAATCGACAAAAGAGGTAAAGGATGGAGAATAAGGCTTTCGACATCAAAGAGTATTCAAGAATAACATATCAAATACTAATTGATATATCGCGAGTTTGGTATTATCGGAAGCTAATCACGGCAAAATTACTATTTGATAATGGTCTGAGTATTGACTCGATAGCTGAAGAATTCAATGTTTCACGTTCCACCGCTGACAAATATATCAATAAATTCAATGAGATAGTTAAATCTCAAGACTCTGAAACGCAATACAAATTTTTCGTCGCACTACAAACTCCAGATAAAAGTTGCTGCCCTGAAACAATGGATAGAATTGTAGAATATGTATATCAACTTGATGTGCATAAAGAAAAGTGGTTTTATAAATTTACTGTGAAGTCCAATTAACTAAGGAGAATTAGTATGTCTTCAAAAGAAGATTTAATAAATGCCTTTAATAAATCAGCATCTGATAAAGAGATTGGCGAAAAAAGAACAAATGACGACATCAAAGAGTTTCAAGAGCAAGTGCGAGGCCTTATAAACACAATGGTTGAGTGGCTTGAAGGAACTCCAGTAAAGATCGAAAGAAGCGAATCAATAATCAATGATGTAACAACAGCGCCAAAAACATATTCAATTGAATCTGTAGTGTTATCTAATGATAACAAGAGAATCAGTTTTTCTCCGACGGCATTATATCTTATGGGCTCCAGAGGTGAAGTGGAAATAAAGTACACTGGTATCAATAGAAACCTAAAATGTAACCTGTACATGAGGGATTCTATCGGTGGTGCTAGTGAGCCAGGTGTATGGTCACTAGTCGATGGCAATGATAAAAGAAATAATCGTCGACCTTTCACCCAAGACGTCTTCTACGAGTTAGTAACTCGAATTGCATAGTGATGCGCACAATGACGTTATGCTAAATAGGCCGCTGCGGGAGAGATTTTCGCAGCGGCCTTTTCAACATAACGTGTGGAACATTATGCGCACCAATATGAAATCAGAAGAAATCTGGCTTCTTATGGGCACGTTGGGCCTGGATGCTGATGACCTTTGAATGTGTCTTCTCACATGCTGCTATCGTCATGAGCGCCTCACAGTGCATGGCTTACCGTTTTGCTCTGTTGATATAAGCCTGTAAACCCTCAGCGAGAAAATCAAACACCGTTTTGCAGGCCTGACTGTGGCGTAAATCCTCATGCATCACCAGCCAGGTGTCCAGATGAAATGCAAAGTAATCGGGCATTATCCTCTGCAACGGCGGAGAAAAATCTGCCAGTTGAACCTGACACATTCCGATACCGGCCCCTGCGCGTATAAGGTTTAATTGGGCAATATCACTGTCGGTCCGTACGGTAAACAGATCGCGGTTTAGCTGTGGATATTGTTTAAGTGCCTGTAAAATAAAGGGCGTTAAATTATCGAAACCGACAAGCGTATGGGTGAATAACTCATCAATATTTTCCGGAGCACCACGTCGTGACAGATATGCTGGCGCTGCATGCAGACCTATTTCAACCCTTCCCATCCGACGGGCAATCAGTTGCTCCTGCACCGGCGTGGCCATGCGTACGGCAATATCCGCCTCCCGATTCAGTAAATCCTGAACTCGATTAGACAGAACCAGTTCAACGGTTATTTGCGGATATGCATCCTTTATCTGTGCAATCACGGGAGGCAGAACCTCAGTGCCGATGATTTCACTGGCGGCGACGCGCACCACGCCCCGCAACCCGGTTGCGCCGGAGCTGAAACTCGCAGCCGACCGCTCAATCATCATGGCCGTATTTTCCATCGCCTGCGCATGGCCCTTCAGCTCAACGGCTGCATCCGTGGCCTGCAATCCCGTCTGCGAACGGGTAAATAAAACGAGGCCCAGGGCTGATTCCAGTGCCGCAATGTGGCGTCCGGCGGTTGGCTGGGTAATGGCAAGCCTGCGTGCGGCCCCTGACAAAGACCCTTCTTTCATCACGGCCAAAAAGGTGCGATACCATTCCCACGGGATATTTAGCTTCATACAAAAATGCATACCTGTTGGTTTATATTATGCAATTACATTTAGCTCGTGCAGCCCTTAAGATGTCAAGCAGATATCCAATAAGGGCCAGACAATGATAAGCACAAATAAGGTACTGATACTGGGCGCAACGGGTGGGATCGGTGGCGAAATTACCCGTAAATTGATCCGTGACGAATGGGATGTTCGGGCATTGCGCCGCAGCGCTCCTCAACATGACGATCGCAACGAAAGCATGACCTGGATAAGCGGCGATGCGCAGAATGCTGAACGGGTTGAGGCAGCGGCGTCAGATTGCAGCGTGATTGTCCATGCCGTTAACCCGCCGGGTTATCGAAACTGGGAACAGCTGGTTTTACCCATGCTGCATAACACCATCAACGCAGCGGAGCGAAACGGTGCATTAATCGTTCTGCCGGGCACCATTTATAACTACGGTCCTGATGCTTTTCCCCTCTTACGAGAGGATTCCCCTCAGGATCCGGTTACCCGAAAAGGAGCCATACGCGTGCAAATGGAGAAGGCGCTCTCAGCCTATGCTCAGCGTGGCGGAAAGGTGCTCATTTTGCGGGCGGGTGACTTTTTTGGTCCCCTCGCAGGCAACAACTGGTTTTCACAGGGACTGGTAAAACCGGGACATCCACCGAAGGTCGTTAAAAATCCCGGGCAACACGGCGCAGGACATCAGTGGGCTTATCTGCCGGATGTCGCCGATACCGTTGCGGCTCTGCTGGCGCGGCGGGATGAACTCGAACCGTTTTCCTGTTTCCATATGCGTGGACACTGGGATCCTGATGGGACAACGATGACCACAGCCATAAAGCACGTCGCGGAGCATGCCGGTATTAAGGCGAAGGTGAAGTCATTTCCATGGTGGCTGGTCTCTGCAATGAGTCCGTTTAACACCACGCTGCGTGAAATGCGGGAGATGCGCTATCTCTGGGAGCAGACAATAGAGATGGATAATTCAAAACTGATCGCCTTTTTAGGCCATGAACCGCAGACCCCTCTTACCGAGGCCGTGCGTTCTACACTAGCGGGCCTGGGCTGTATTTAACATAACATGCACGTTTAGAAAGGGTTGAAAAATGTCTGATATACTTCAGCTTTTGAAAACGCTGTCGTAAGCAAATGGAAATTGAATTAAATAAAAGTTTTAAAGAGAGAGTTTTCCATGCTGTCATTTTTGAAGTGACGGCCAACGTTATCATCGCGCTGTCACTCGCCTGGCTGATGAACGTGTCGGTACTTCAGTCAGGTTCGTTGTCCGTGATATCTGCACTTACCGCAACGGTCTGGAATTTTATTTTTAATAAGCTCTTTGATTCCCTGCAGAAAAAACATCAGTTTCAACGCACATTTCTCGTTCGCGCAATCCATGCGGTTGGTTTTGAAACGGGACTTATCATCTCCTTAATCCCTGTGGCAATGGTTATGCTGAACCTGACCGTGACGGAGGCATTTTTTGTTGAGATTGGCCTGGTGCTGTTTTTCCTGCCCTATACGATGCTGTTTAACTGGCTTTACGACTACCTGCGCTGGACGTTCGTTGGACGAAAGCGTTCGGCGTTATAGCTAAGTGAATCAATGTAAAAATGAAGAGGAAGAAAAATGCGAAGTCTGCTGACTAAAGGAATTTGTCTTGCGTTAGCGCTGTCCGCCGCCGGGACGGCTCAGGCCGCTAAGAAAGAGAGCCATGACGACAAGCTCACCGGGATAACCATTTTCGCTCAAAAAGAGTCTCAGGGAAGCCAATGGGACAGTACAACGGGCGAAGCAAAATATATGGTTAGCTACAAGGTTACGCTTGATAACGCGTCGGGTAAAAGTATTGAGCCGGGCAAAGATAATAAAATGTGTTTCTTCCTGTTTGATAAAAACGGGAAAACATTTATGAGCACCGGCATTGAGCTTGAAATGCTAAAAAAATACAACCCAAGGGACAACAGAACCGGATTGGTCTATTTTTCCAGCTCAAACCCTGACGTTTTAAATATGCCATTTGTCCGCTTCGGCATCGGAAAAGACTGCATAAATTGATGACTGTCACATTGACACGTTATTTCGTATGGTCGCCCCACTCTCCTTCTATACTGGTTATTTCTCCATCTCATAAAGGAAGGAACCATGTTCGATCATGTGAAATTCGGCGTCAGTGATTATGAAAAAAGTAAAACCTTCTTCCTCCATGCGCTTAAGCCGCTTGGTGTAGAACTCATCGATGAGGGCACGCCAGACTACGGTGTCGAAATGAGTTCAGGCGACGTTTCGCTCTGTCTTTTTCAGACAAATGAAAAACCTGCCCTTTTGCATCTGGCGTTTGTAGCCAACACGCGCCAGCAGGTCGATGAATTTTACCATGCCGCCCTGCGCGCCGGCGGACGTGATAACGGCGGGCCGGGGTTGAGGTCATACGGTGAAAATTACTATGCCGCGTTTGTCATCTCGCCCGATGGCCACAATATCGAGGCAGTGTGCCATGCGCCGGAGGGCGTGTAGCACAAGGCTTTTTCAGTCACTCTCCGAGGTCAACACGACGGAGACCCCTTTTTCCAATACCGCGCGGATCCAGTCCCGATCGGTATTGTCTTCAACGACGATGGTGTTCACCGATGACACATCGCCAATCACAAACGAAGACGCTGTGTTGACCTTTTCCGGGGAAGCCAGGACGACCGTCTCCGCGGCTCTGCCGGAAAATGCACGTTTGATGCACGCTTCTTCGAAATCGCCGGTTGTCAGCCCCGCCTCAGGATGGATCCCGGTCACGCCCATAAAAAACAGATCTGCATGAATATTTTCGATGCCTTCGATCGCTGCAGCGCCGACCGCAACAATGGAATGCTTATACAAGCGACCGCCGATCAGAATCACCTCGATGGACGGATGATCCACAAGCCCCAGGGCGATGCTCGGGCTGTGCGTAACCACCGTGATGCGCAGGTCTGGAGGGAAAAACGTAATCAGCTCCGATGTTGTCGTGCCGCCGTCAACGATCACCACCTGCCCTGATGAAATCAGCTGTGCCCCTTTCCGGGCGACCCTCTTTTTTGCATCCATCTTCACGGATTGCCGTTCGGCATAGGGAGCAATAGCAGAAGATGACGGCAGCGCGCCGCCGTGAACCCGCTGTAAACGCCCTTCTGCCGCCAGCTCGCGTAAATCACGCCGAATGGTGTCTTCAGAAACGTCAAAGAGCATGCTAAGTGCTTTTGACTGGACCTGACCTTCGGCGCCGAGCTTTTCGAGGATCAATTTTTTTCGCTGACTGGTGAGCATCATGAATTCCTGATGTTGCATGTTTTATCTTGAAAGTGCACGATAATGCTGTTTATGATAATTACTCTACGTAAGGAGGAACAAACGTGCAATCAAAACGTGCAGATGTGCGCATCATTGACAGTGAAACCCTGTCAGATAACTGGTACAACCTTAAAAAATACACCTTCGACCTGCAGCGCCGTGACGGCGAATGGCAAAGACAGCAACGGGAGGTCTACGACCGTGGCAACGGCGCGACTATTCTTCTCTACAACCGTGAGAAAAAAACGGTGATCCTGACGCGCCAGTTCCGCTTTCCCGTCTTTATCAACGGCCATGAGGACGATTTAATCGAAGCCGCGGCGGGACTGCTGGACAACATGGATCCCGAAAGCCGCATAAAAGCTGAAGCGGAAGAAGAGACAGGGTTTCAGGTTTCGAGCGTGCAGAAAATCTTTGAAGCCTATATGAGCCCGGGCTCCGTCACGGAAAAACTCTATTTTTATCTTGCCGAGTATCAGCCGAAAGACAGAACCGGCGCAGGCGGCGGGATCAAGGCTGAGGGAGAAGATATCGACGTGCTGGAAATGACGCTTGAAGAGGCATTACGCGGCATTGAAACAGGCAAGATTGTCGACGGTAAAACCATCATGCTGCTTTATCATATTGCTCTTAAAGGCATTATGTAGACTGCTGGTTAAAATCCTGATTTTGAATCTGGGTCGGTACGCTTGTACATTACTCAAATGTAAAGCGGAAAACTTCCTAAATTTTGCAGCCTACTATATTTAGTGAACTATTTCGGGATTTGACAAAATCTTCAAAAATTCGCCGAGTCATCTGCATTTACCATTAGAAATGCCACACGCTGGCCAGGCTACCAGTTGAGGTAGCCTGTCTTATCTGTTGGCTGGATTAAAATGCGACTCGCTACAGATAACGAAGCATATTATACTTGCTCCTCCACTCGAACAGGAGGCAAGCAACTCACGTGAAGGATACATATTACAACGACGTAGCGATCAATACGCTAATTCAGAGTGAGCTGGACGCGTTTTTTGAGGATTTCAAAGGGATCGTCTTCGCCTACGCCATTATGAACAAGAAAGATCCTTCCCAGATGCGGATAATCAATAACAGCCCCGAGTGGTTTGATATCTACCTCGACAGGAAATATCAGTTCATTGACCCTGTTATCATTCGGGCTTTGCGCTGTGTTGAAGATTTTTTCTGGGAAAGTGATGTCATTCTGTCGGATGGTTATAACCTGACGCGCATTTTCAACGAAAGCGTCCAGTATGATATCTACCAGGGACAGACTTTTCCTCTGCATGACTATCTGAATAATCTTGTCGTCTTATCCGTCATCAGTCCTAAGCACTCTGGTATTGATATAGAAAAATATCGGCCACAATTTCTAAGCTTCCTTGTTCAACTGCATCAGAAGACACTCAACCTGTATAGCCAGCATCAACAGAAAAAGAATGTTTTTCTGTCGCCACGTGAGCGACAAATCCTTAAATGGGTCAGCGCCGGGAAAACCTACGCAGAAATTTCTGTTATTTTGTCTATTGCTGAACGCACCGTTAAGTTCCATATGGGAAATGTAATGAAAAAACTCGGTGTGAATAATGCCAGACACGCAATAAAGCTTGGTACAGAACTACGTTTACTGGACGACTGAGCCTCAGCCACTGGTTATAAGTGGCGTAAATGCTCCAGCATTTCGCGAAGCCAGTGACTGGATTTGTCTTTGCTAATAATGTCTTCAATAATGCTGATGCTGGCAGGCATATAAATATAGTAAATAACCTCCCCTTTTTCAGAAACACCGCGTTGAATAACTTCAACTTTCCAGTTCGCATGGCGAAATATGGCATACATACCGCGACTGGCGACTGCGTACATTCCATGGTATTTTTGCTTTATGCAATACATATTCATCGCAAGAAACAATGCCTTACTGGCGGGCACGCCCTGCAGACTTGCGGAGTCTCGCGTTTCTTTATCTAAAAATAAACGGCTAATTTCACAGCAGGGAACATCTGCCGGGAAAATAATGGCTTCGTCAAAATAATTGTGAAAGATTTCGCTTATCATCGTCGGATGCGTCGTGTTAATGAATCGTGCGCCGCATAACAACTGCCCCTCGTACATACCCAGCAAGTATGTCGTGTTTGGGTTGTCAAACCGATCCTTTTCCATATCTTCAACGCATTCAACTTTCCAGTCGAGTCGGTCCCGAAAGGTTTTTCTCCTGAGTCGGAAGAGTTCGCGGGCTAATGCTGACGGTAAATCATCGTAATCATGCAAAAAAAACTCAATAACAGAATTCATTGCTCTTATTCCTGATAATAACACCTGAAACTATTATCCCCTGTCTTTTAGGACAGCTTTCATTGTGCATGGTATTCCTTATACTTAAAAAGTACCCGGCCACTAAGTCCTCGTGAAACTCAGTGGCCAGGAGGTCAAAGACCTACGAAACACCAGGGATATATCCATTCATGATTATCTAATATTTATAGTTTCGGGTACAGAGC
>NZ_JADBRD010000063.1:0-19070 GCF_014930495.1 Enterobacter cloacae complex sp. S3
CGTCTCTATGTGTTCATCTGCAAATGAGAAACCAAAAACTATAAGCAATGCTCCTTCCTTGTCTAATTCATTAGAATAACTTCTAAGAAGATCGTAATAGATATTTTCAAGAAGAGTTTCGCGAAATTTATCCTTTCTGGGAAGAATGAGTGCATGTGATAGCACCCAATTTCTTAGTTCTTCATGGGTAGCAAAAGCTACAGGTCTCAATGGGGGTACTTGGTAGTAAAAATCATTTTTATATTTAAGCCATGATAAAGAACCATGAAGCTTAATCAGGTTTATTGTCGGTAGCTCAACGCTATAGTTATAAAGGTTTCCAGTAGCATGAGTCGTATGGTAGAAGCTGGCTGGATCAAATAAATGTGCACCATACAAATTTCCTCGCCGACTAAACCCATCATTTAAGATAACGTTATAGCTTTTGACGGCAGCATCTTCGATAAACAGATCATAATTTGTGGTAAAGAGATTTATTCTCCTAGGTAATAGGCCAGTTCTTCTTTGGGTAAGAATCTTTTCAAGAGAGTGTAGGAAACTGGAGTAATAGGTGCGAGTGACAGTTACGTTATCTAACGTGGGTTGACTATGCGGTATACCTTGCTGAGTTCTATCGAGTAGAACGTCATTAGCTTCCCAAACTGAGGTTAGAAAATCGCCTGCTTGCTGAAAATAGGCTAAGTCATCTCCTGAACGCACGTGCTCTTCTAGTTGCGCTTCGATATCTCCTAGTATGCGGATAGCTGGTAGTGACGCTCCGGAGCCGATAAGAAAGTTGATGTTTGCTGACTGAAAAACACGCTCAAAATACTCTCGATCCCGATCCTGACCGTAGTATGCTCGTTGCATTGCCACAGTAAACGCTTCCTTAAGTTTAATTTTAGTGTGTAGATAGGAATTATCTTACCGTTACTGCACATAATTGCACCACTTTTACGAGCTGTCATCGAGAACTTTTTGGGACTAATTTTCTTCTTTTTGCTTCAGCTTTAGCTGGTAGCGTGTATCTCGGATCTTAAGAGATATGCAGATATAGCACTGTGCGATAATCAATAGAGGGCATGTGAACATCTAGTCTGAAAGCAAAACATGAACCGTATTTTTAATGCAAAACACTGCCTTTCCCAACAACATTTCACCGCAGCGAACTAAGGGGCGCTACACCCGCTATGCAGGGGCAAGTTTTTTCTCCTGTGCACTTTTCGTTCTCCGTATCTACTTCAGGTTAATCGTTTCCCAACACAACCCGTCCCGCAAGGGTAAATGGCACGCATGCTGCGCCCTTGCAGGACAGAACGATGCCGGGAAAGCGAACCGTCAGGCGATACGAAGACGAAAATCACACACTGACGGAGAAAAAACCATGACAATTTCCCTGCATTACCCCCGGACAAGCGCCCCTAACACCGCAGCGGCGACCAGCGTATCCCCGCTGGACCCGTCAGGCTCCTCAAAAACGAAATTTTCTAAAACCAGAAAGGATATTTATCAGACCGTTACCGACAACATCATTGCAGCGCTGGAAGCCGGTGTTAAACCCTGGTCCTGCCCGTGGCAGCGTGTATCCGGCATGTCTGGATTGCCATCTAATTACGCCACCGGCGTGGCCTACAGTGGCATGAATATCATGTTGCTGTGGAGCAGTGCATCAAAACAGGGGTTCAGCGATTCACGCTGGTTGACCTATAAACAGGCCCAGTCGGTAGGTGGACAGGTTCGCACGCGTGAACGTGGCACTACAGCCATTTTCTACACCACGCTGGAGAAGGAAAACGACGCCGGAGAAATCGACCATATCCCGATGCTGAAAACTTTCACCGTGTTTAACGTTCAGCAAATCGACGGCTTGCCTCTGACAAAGGTAACTGTCAGTCCGGAAGCGACATTTGCCCCGTTGCCGCAGGCTGAAAATCTGTTCAGGAAGAGCGGCGCAAACATCATTGAGAAAGGACAAAACGCCTTTTTCAGCCCATCAACTGATGAAGTCTGGTTACCGGAGCGCCATCTATTCGCTGATGCGGCTAACTTCTATGCTACCGGCCTGCATGAGCTTGTCCACTGGAGTGGGGGTAAAAAACGCCTGAACCGTGAAATGAAAGGGAAGTTTGGCAGTGCGGATTATGCAGAGGAAGAACTGGTGGCGGAGCTGGGAAGTGCTTTTCTGATGGCGGACCTGGGGATTGAGGGAGAGGTACAACATGAAAGCTACATTGCTTCCTGGCTGAAAGCTCTGAAAAACGACAGGCGCTATATTTTCAAAGCGGCCAGCGCCGCCTCTAAAGCGCATCGTTATCTGATGGATAAACTCTGAGGCCGGAGCCGGACAACCGCAAGGGAATGCGGTTACATGGTTTTTAACCGGCAACGCTGCAAGGCGCAGGCTGAGGCGGAACGCAGCACAGCGAGTACCGAACAGTCTGCGCCTCGCAGTGGAATAAATAATTTCTGGCCTGGCGGTATCGCCGCCAGGCCGGTGAGGCCACCATGTTGGCCTGTGTAAAAGCTTACGTATAGCTGTCTAATGACAGGCGTTTCAGTTCATCAAGGGTATAAATGCGAAACACCCGGCGGTGGCGTTCTTCCAGCGGGACGTGCTGATGGTTGATGATGACATGCCTGATGCTGTCAAACAGCAGTTCAAGTGCACGCTTCTTCTGTGGATCGGGTACAACATAAAAAACGTAAATCCACTGCTTGCGGGTACGGGCCAGCAGGTGGCTTGCCATGATCGACTGATAACGAGCTCGGGTTTTCAGGCGGCGCTCGGTTTCAATGGCAATAACGTTACCGTCAGGCAGGGTCAGTAACCCGTCCGGGCGATGTTTCACCTGATACTGGCTGATAAAAGTGGTCCGGTCGCCGTTAATCCATCCCGAAGCACCTTTTTTCTCCAGAATAAGTCTGGCGGCCTGATTATCAAGATGATGCTCCAGCGTCCAGCCGGTAATTCTGAACGGTTCAAACCTCGCGGGAAAGATTTTATCATCCGGGGTTAACACCACCGCCAGCCCGTCGCTGGTGATCCCCCATAATGAAATCTTCATTGTCCGTGATTCAAGCACATGCTTCTGGATTAACCCCATTTTCTCAGTTTTTGCCAGCAGCGAATAAAGCGATTTATGATCCCGGAAACCAAATAGCAGCATCAGCGTTTTGAAATCGCTGTAGGTTTCTTCTTTCAGGAAGTTCAGCAGTTGTTTTATTTTTTCTCTGTTGCGTGTCTGGCGCTCGTGATATGTCGAAATCAGCATAACCGCTCCTTAAAAATCCAGCGGGGACAGGTGTTCTCCCTCATCAGGTTGGGGCTCTGCCGGTTTGACTTCGCTTCCGTTGAAGAAAAGATCCGGGTACGTTGTCATTACATCCTGTATGGATGGTTTATCATCCTCGTCAAAATCCAGTGCGATTTTCACCGGTGCCGCCGATGCGGCAATATCAGGGGAAACCGAGAAGATTTTTAGCTGACGCTTTCTGACCTTTATCGGTGAAATCAGTGAAGCAGAAGGTAGCGTTTTTGTCGTAAAGATAAAGCTGACAAAATCGGGCAGGTTCAGGATCATATTGCTGTCAATAAAGAAACGTTCGGCCTGGCGGATTGTGCGCTCACTGTCGATCGTTTCCGTCAGCATATTATCCGTTTTCGCTTTACGGAGTTCATCATCCACCAGAATCGTGCCTGACATTCTCGCCACCCATTCCGCTGTATCCGGGTCCATAACCCGGTATACCAGCTTGAATTTTGCATTTTCAACAACCGCACCGACAACGGCGTCACCTTTCAAATCTGCCGGGCAGTCGTTTAAATCGGCGATGGACTGGTGGTCCATAATAATGTGTACGCCTTTATCCCGCGCCGCACCTAAACCTTCCAGCGCTGGTCTGGATAAATGGTATTTCAGCTCGGAAAGATAAATAGCAATGGGGCGGGGTACGTCTGTTACTCGATCGCGCTTTTCTGCCAGTTGGTAAAGGCGAACCAGCAGCATGCGCTGGGCGGTAATAATTTTGCTGTTTCGCATGGAGCCGACAACATAACAGCAGCCGCCCTCATCAAATATGTGCTTAAGCGAAAAGCCTTCTGGTGAGTTAATGGCATTGAGTATTGCCAGTTCCTCAATCTTGCCGAAAAATGCTTTGATTTTTTCGGCAACTCCCTGAACGTAATCACCGTTATAGACATCACGGATTGTTGCCGATGGATTATCACTGACAAATTGTGCGGCGATACGCGCGGCTTTTCGGTCATCAATGCGATAAAAATCCGATTCCTGCCCTTTTTCCGCCAGGCTGAAACCTGCTACGAACAATTCTTCCAGTTCATCGGGCGTGATATCTTCAATCAGATTTAACTGGTAGTGCTGTTTTCGCAGGTCAATTAAGGCAAAGGGTTTTCCTGCATCCTCGCAGGCTTTCCGGTAAAGGTGTGGTGCCCATTCATCGTCTTTGGGGTCCATAACAAACACTCCTTCACCGGCAATAATACTTTGATATAGCAATATCCCGGCAGCTACCCCTTTACCGGCTCCGGTGGTGCCGATAATATCCGCGTGCTGTTTCTGCCAGTCATTTAACGGGAGATACATTGGTTCGTTCTCCCTGTCCATGCCAGTAAAAATGCCTTTATTCAGGTCGATATAATCCAGCGGATCATAATGCAGTGTTTCCGGCAGCAGGGACTTTACGGTGCGGACATCGGTGCGCAATTCCCGTTCAAGGGTGGTTTTTTTAACAAGGCGTTTCTTTATTTTATCCAGTTCCGGCGTGAATACCCGGCGAAGTATAATATGAAAAATAATCCCGGTCACAGTGAAAGCAATCCGTGCTGACCAGGCTAGTACCGTATTATCACTGGTGAGTCTGGTCTTATACAGCCACTGGAAGGATCCGATAACTATCGGGGCCAGTGTGCCGGAGAGAAAACACAGCATTGAAAAAGCAATAATCATCTTTTGCCACAGCGGGGCTTTTTGCCGTTCATCGCTTTTCAACGAGGCGAAAAACGGCATCGTCAGCCCCGATAACAGCGCCAGCATCAGCTGATGCTGTTGCACAAAAGCCAGCACCGCCAGCATCCCATTCACTATCGGCGACAGTGAAACGGCCAGCTTATTCAAAATCACGATGCCTCCTTCGTCAGCAGTTCGCCCCATGACATCGCCCCATCAGTTCGCCCCACGGTGTCGGGCGAAAAGACGGGGCGAGCGTATGGGGTAAAGAAGGTGGCCGCTGTGCGGCCATGTGCAGGAAAGCATGCTTCCCTGCACGAAACGGCGTGCGCCGGTACATGCGGGCTGGACGCCCTTATTGCTCGGTGCATGGGGGTAATGTCGCGGCTGGACGCCACGCCAAAACCCCCAGGGTCAAAGGCGGCACACCGTCGTCCGCTACGCGCGACCACCCTCTTTAAGACGGTCGCTTTCGCCTTTTTCTTCCCTTTGCTCGTTCCTCGCAGCGGGAATAAAAGGGAAGCTGACCTTTAAAGAGGGTGGTCGCGCCACGCTACCGGCTTTGGGCCGGAGACTTAGCTGCGACGGTGTGCGGGGCTGCGCCCCCCGGGTAAACCGCTGTCGTGGGCGACAGCTTTTCGCTCGCTGGGGCGGCGAAATTTATCCGGCTCCCCCCGGCCTGCAAAATCCGCGTGGGCGCGGCTGTTTGCAGGTGAGGTGCGGTGCCTGAATTATTTTCGCTCCTTAACCCGCGAAAATATTTCTGTCCGCAGCCTCATTTTTACGGCCCCTGTTTCTTCGCTTCTTAATCCGCGAAAAATAGAAGCCGTAAAAACCTGAAAACCGTCATGCTCTGTGCCCGTCTCGCCAGTATTAACCACGAATGCGGCCATATTTACTGATGATCTGACTGATAGCCGCAGGGTCTGCCAAATCACATTCACTTAAAAATGATTGTCTGGCATCGGCCGTATGGTCAGGAAGAAAGCCGTGTTTATTCTTTATCACGATATTAAAGAATGCACGTTCAGCGGAATGACATTCACTGCCGCCGCCATTTCCGGTTGCTTTACCGTACATACATAACACCACCTCGCAGGCATCAGCAGCCAGTACAGATGTTGAACATGATGCAATAACGCAGAACAATAATACGGAGGATATTGCTTTTTTCATTTCAGTTACCATTATGATTAATTAAAGGTTGCGTTTTTTGGCTAATGTTATTTGTCGGGGTTATTTTCTGAATGTCTCTTTCGTGCTGTTTAAATGAACTGGCTTAAAGTAAATATCACTCATCCGGCGCACATCGCCGTGTATATCAATGCTGACGATGACATCAATGCTTTTAAGTACCTTGCGTAACAACACATCAAAAGGAATGTTCCGGCAGTCGGGGTTTTCATAGCAGCGGTCAATGATCCCTTCAATACATTCTGCCGGACAGCCCGCATGCAGGGAGGTGATTAACCCCTCATGCCCGGAGCCGACAATTTTCAGCGCGTCCCACGCTTCCCGCCCACGAATTTCCGCCAGTAATATCCGGTCAGGGTTCATACGATAATTAGCACGGATCAGCCTGCCGGGCGTGACAATAGCATTATCCCCGGCATCCGCCGGGTAAAAAAGATGAACATAATTGCTGTGGTGATAAAAACGGATTTCGGGATTATCCTCAATCGTTACCAGACGGAGATGCAGCGGAATATAATGCAGCAGCGTTTTCATATAGGTGGTTTTGCCGGAGCCGGTTTCACCCACAATAAAAATCGTTTTGCCGTATTCCACCGCCTTTTCCATAAAGTGGGGAATATCCCCGCTGTGATATAACCGGATTAGTGCATTATCCTGACTTTCCGTTTTTTCCTGACCGGCCACGCGCTGATAAAATCCCGCATCAATCCATGACTGATGTGTTTTCTGCTCAAACGAGGGTTTGCGCAGCGTAATGGACACCGTATTACGTTCACAGGCCGGAGGAATAATCGCCTGAATACGTTCGCCAGATCCTAATGTTGCAGAAAGGATGGGTGATGTATCGTCAATATTATCGTCATGCCAGGACGCCAGCGCTCTGGCAAAAGCATGGCACTGACGCAACGTGATGGGGGATGCCTGTTTTTGCCATTTTCCCCGAATTTTTGTATGCAGCTCACCCGGCCGGTTAACAGCAATTTCTGTCAGGCCATCCTGAGCAAGAAAGTCGCCAAACAGCCGGTTTTTCATAAAATCCAGTGACAGGTTTTCAGCGTTCATACCATTTCTTTTTCAGCCGTAGTTGATAAACAGAGGAAAAATCAATATCCGTACCGGTCATGATGCCGATCACATCGCCCTGGTTCAGGTACATCGTGGGCGGGATATTGATGCTGTTTTCCAGCGTCGTTTTCGCCATTTCCGCCGTGGCGGCGCGGGTGTTTTCGGTATAGTCGGTATTGCGGTCTTTACCCGGCGCGGCATCTGATGCCGCTGCCGCCACGTCCTGCACGGTACTGAGCATCAGGGCGTTGCCGAAACGCGCCCAGAAATGGCTGTCGATCCAGCCCGCGATCCCTGCCTCGCCGAGCGGGCCGGTGGCCTGCGTATCGGTGAGCGGGATTTGCAGGCTGCCGGGCTCCGGCGTGCGCAGCTCCGTCCACAGCACAAACATCCGGCTGCGCCCGTGTTGCAGTGCGCCGGTGCGGTAGACGCCACGGGCGACTGTTCCGGCCGGGATCAGCTTCACATGGTTGCTGGCGCTCCAGACATCCTCCCCAATCAGGCAGGAGATATGACCGCCAACATCGGATACGAAGCGCCGCATCATCGAACACGGAATATAACGATCCACCGGGATATAGAGATCGGGATCGAGGCCCAGCCGCCTGACACCAGTGACACTGGCAACGCCCGGATTGTCGTTGTTATTGCTGCCTGCCGGTGCTGTCGTATCCGGGCAGCGCAGACGTCCATCTTCGCCACTGACCAGTACAGACTGACAGGATGTGTACGCCGTGGAGGCTGACGGGCTGCCCGACGTTCCCGCGTTGTTGCGCGATCCGCTTCGGGACGTGCGTGTATCGTCGCCTGACCCTGTACTGTCGCTGTTCAGCCCGTCTGCCAGTGCTGCCGCCTTGTTCAGGGCGGGCGGCCCGGGCGGCAGAGCTGGAGTGGCCGGGGCGCTCTGACTGGCAGGGTCTGTGCTTTCCTGCCTCCCAGGCCCGAACAGGCCAAACGGGTTACTGTCCAGACCCAGATTCTTACGCTCATGCTGCACCGTACCGGAGGAGGGCGGCGCGGTGCCAGATTCTTTCTCATCACCCGTTTTCAGGGCGCTGAGAAGACGATCGCCACCGGATGCCAGCGCGATGACCAGGACCAGACTCAGCAGGCTGACGATCAGCATGCGGCGACCTGAAGCTTTACGGAAACGGGTCACTTCCGGCTGACCGGGCGGCGTTTTCTGCTCCGGCTCCTGATATGCCATTGCCGCGTGGGCGCGTTCACGGGCTTCCGCTTCCCGTTCTGCGGTGGTTTTTTCCGGTTCGTCCGGGAAAGATTTGTCGGTCATTTTGCCTCCAGCGTAACGGACGGCGAAACGGTGTCACTGTTGGTCAGCGGGATACGCCCGGATCCGTCGTTTTCGATCCCCACCACCGAGGTGCCGTAACGCAGAACCAGTTGCGGCGATGCCGGAACCGCCATCACGGTGTAGTTGCCCTGTTTAATGGTTCGGGGCGTGACCGCCTGCTCCAGGCCGTTCACCACCCGGAAAACGGATGGCAGGGTTTTCGCAGGAGAAAAACCGATATACGCAAAACGACCGTCATCCCAGGTAAAGTCCGGGGCGATGGAGGCTGAGCCAGCTGCCACCCGTTTTGTATAGCGCCAGTTGCGCGGCGTGGTGGCCTGCCCGAATGCCGCCGCTATCCGCTGCCGGTCCAGTGCTTCCTGCTGATGTTGCTGACGGGCGGCGCTGGCGGCGGCAGACTTTTTTCGCAGTTCGTCGGGATAGCGGTAGCGGATAACAAAGGCCTGGGCGGGCGAGTCTTTATCCAGCACGTTCAGTTCCAGGCTGTAATCGCGCTTCGAGGTCACCACGAACAGATTGGTTTTCCAGTCTTTTGCCGTCGGCAGAAACACCTGGCTGACGTTGTTGCCGCTGGCGTCCGTGACCGGCTGGGTAATCGGGTTCGGGCTGACGCCCACCCGGTTGTCGCTTTTCGTCACGGTCCAGCCTTTGGGGAAACCCGCCTGCGCATCGATAACGGTTTCACCGTCATCAAACACCAGCATGGTGACGTAGCCGGGGCGGGTACTGACGACCGTGGCGTTCTGGCTGTTGTACGTGACGTTCTGCATCCGGCTGTCATACGCGCTGCCGCGCGGTGTCGCTGCGCCCCATGCCAGGCATGACACCATTAAGCCAGAGAGGAGCAGGGGATGTTTCAGCATCATTCCCCCCCCAGCTCTTTATCGCGCTGGTAGCTGGTGACGATAAAGCCCAGCGGGTTCACTTCGCGCTGGCTGTCGGTCAGTTGCCGGTGCGGGACGTAGCGGTAAGTGAGGCGGATATTCCACACATCCGTTTTCACGGAATTATCAGCAACACGACGGATTGTGCGCTTAATACGCAGTGTTGCCAGATTATCCGGCCCGGTGGCAGGCGCATGCACATTGGAAATAATGGCGATATAAACGACATATTCCGCCTTATTAAAAATCACGTCCGGTGCCTGGTCGCCGTTAAACCCGTCCAGATAGTCCCGGTTCACGCTGTCGCTGTTAAATAACTGCACGTCGTCATAATCACGCTGGAGGGAGAAATAATTATATCCCTCGCGAAGTCTGACATAGTGTGCTGCCAGTGAATGTGCCAGCGCTTTTTCAGCAGCAATATCCCGCTCCTTCACGCGGGTCATATATTCATAGCGCCCGGTCTGTTTATCCACTGACCATAATTCAGTGTCGGAGGTTTTCAGCGGCAGCAGAATAATAATGGCCGCAATCGCCATTGCGGCCAGAACCAGTCCGGCAGCGGCCACCCGCCAGGCGGTTTTTCGGGAACGTTCTTCCTTTTCCAGCAGTATGGATTCAAAAGAGCGGGAAACATTAACAATGTTCTGAATATCAGACATGGTGAGTCAGCTCCTGAATGATGGCGGGGGAATTCACTGGCTCGGGTTCGCCGGATACCGGTGGGAGGTCGCCCTGATGCCGTGCGCAGCCCGTGAGCGCGCACAGCATCAGAAGGATGATGCTGAATTTCATGGAAGCCCCTTATCGTATGGATGCAGGAATGCCGCACCGGTGGCGCAGGCCACGGCGTGACGGGGAAAGGAAATTAAGGATCGGGAGGATTAACGGTGACGCTGCCGGTTCAGGCGTTTCATGCTTTCGATGGCTGCGGCGCGTTTCTGCCAGGCGCTCACGGTTTTACCCGCGCCTGCGCCGGTGAGTCTGCCGGTCGCCGCTGCGACGGCCATGCCGCCTTTCGCAGTCAGGCGGGCACCGCCCTTTACCCCCGCTCCGGCGAGGTCGGCGGATTTGTTCGCCAGTCCGCTCAGGCCACTCATGGCTGCCCCCTGCAGCACCGCCTGTACGGCGGCCCCGCTGAGTGCGCTGGCGAGCTTCGCGGAGAACCAGACCATCACACCTGCCGCTATCCCGGCCAGCAGGCACTGCGCCGCCAGCGTGACCATATTGGTTTCAGCGGATGTTTTTGTTGCAGCATCCAGTATCTTATTCAGGTAATTAATGGCGATACGGATGGATAAGGCGGAAAACATGATCGTTAATATTGCCGCAAAAATCGTTTTCAGCCAGTTATCAAACATCGGTTTAAGAAAACCGTACAGCAGGCAGAAAATAAAGAGCGGCGCGGTGGTGGTCATTAACAGGATGGTGATTTCGGCGAGCAGGTTGACAAAGGTGGCTGCCATCAGCAGGACAATAGAGCCGCCCCATACCAGCACTTCGGCAAGGCCGCCATTCAGTTTGACGTAAGTTGATGTGTCCATATTAAATAACTTTTGCCCCAGCGCCTGTGCCTTTCCCCAGACAGTATCGAGCAGCGCCCAGATATTATCATCGCCGCTGACACCGTCTTTGAGTCCCTGGATAGCCGCTACCGCCATATCAAGCCAGCCATCCCGGTTTAACACAAAGGTGGTGATCAGCAACATTCGCCCCACATCCCAGACGACATCTTCAACCGGGGTCCGGAGTTTGCCAGCCAGTGTCTGATAACCGCGATACAGTATAAATAAGGTAAAAGAGCTGACAATGATGACGCTGATCATCGTGCCGTAAGTGGAAGACTGACCTTCCAGTACAGCATTCAGTCCATCCATGATGTTTTTGTCCATACCAACAAAAATACCACCGGACATGGTGCCTCACCTGATATTTAAAGAAAGGAAATAAAAAAACAGGGAGAATTCCCTGTTTTGTTGGAGGAAATATTATTACTATGTCACTGCATTTCGTTTTGCAGCTTCCTGCTGAAATATCGCCTCGAATTTTTCCTTAACCCCGGGCTGGCCTTCCTGTGCAAACATAAGTGCTGCCCGGTGGGCAAATTCGCAGTTATCGCTTGCCTCGCCATCCTTCAGGCATTGCGTATAAACCGCATAAGTTTCGTCAGGATGTTGCTTATACCAGGCTTCGGATTTGGTTTCCTTGCAGCCGGACAGTAATATCACGCCTGAGAGTGTGCATAAGGTGAATAAGGATCTGAGCACGGATAACCTCCTTATAAATTATTAAGGTCAGCAACAGGTGCCGTTAGCTGCTGCTGTTCAAAGGCTTTCTGTCTTTGCTGTTCCAGCAATGTCGTTCGCTGTTCAGCCTGCCTGACAGACATCTCCCACTGATTCGTCAGCGCATTTAACTGTACGCTTTTCGCCGCGATGGCGTTAGCCAGATCCTGAGACTCTTTCGAGTCCTGCGCATTCGATATACGGTCAGATAAGTCTGATATATCGCTGAGTGTGCTGTTAATCCTGTTTTCAACGTCAGTGGTATTCTCAATCGCCATTGCTTGATTGAGGATTATCTGTTTGCAACTGTCGGCCAGGGCCTGATATTTTATTCCTTCCTGTTCCTCGCTGCATACGCTGAACGATTTGTATTTACTGTAAAGGTGTTGCAGTTCATAAGAATATGAACTGTTCTGCGTGGTCAGCAGATCATCCAGTGAAATACCGTTCTTACGGAGATTATCAATATCGGTTTTCAGGCTTCGGGCATCACTGAGAAAACCCTGAATATCCCGCACGCCGGTTGCGGTAGCCAGTTGTTTCTTATACGCATTAAGTTCGCTTTTATAATGGGTAACCGTACCCTCCCATTGCTGTAGTTTCTGCATCCACTGGTTAATGGATTCGGTATTCTGCACGGCGTCGAAAACCGGTATTCCGGCGCTGAACGCCTGCGCCGAGAAAAATAACAATAATGCCAGACGGTGATTCCTGGAACGCATTGATAGTACCTCAGGTTGGCTTTCAGATTGCCCGGTCAAAAAAAGTATCTTTCCATTCATCAGGTCGCATACCATCCTGATAAATGGCATCGAATATTTTCAGGTTGTCCTCACTGCCGCTGAGAAGCCGGGTGAATTTACCCATCCCGGACAGATCCATTTTCGCCATCGCCACAAACGGGCGGGTTTCCCCGGCCCGCAGCGGTGTTTTCAGGATGACCATATAATGCTCGCCCGGATCCAGGTTCCTGACCGTGTCATAAACACTTTCCGGCACTTTCATTTTCTCCACGTAATCCGCATGGCTGGCTTTCGGGTTGGCGAGGAAAATCTGGGTACCGCACTGCTCAATAATCGCCGGGGCGATGGGGTGTCTGACGATTTCATCCGGTGACTGTGTTGCCGGAACGAAGATACCGTTCAGCTTTCGGATGACTTTCAGCATATTGAGGGAGAAGCGGGAAAATTCGACATCGGCCAGCCAGCGCCAGAACTCATCCATAAACATCACCAGGCGGCGACCATCCAGAAGACTGGTCACACGGTACAGAAGGTAAAAGGTCACGGGGCCGCGAATATCGTCATCATCCAGAAATTCGGTGCCGTCGATACCAAAGTTATCGACATCGCTGATGGTGAAAGTATCGGCCTCGTTATCAAACACCCAGCCGAACTCGCCCCTCTGCGCCCACTGTTTCAGGCGAATACGCAGCCCGTTGGTGCGGGCGTCTGTGGTCGGCGGCTCCGGCAGCACTTCCAGCAGCCGGGTGATCCCGTACCGGCGGTACTCCGGCGGATAGTCCAGCATGATGGTGTCCACGGCGGCACTGATCCGCTCCTCATCGCGCGGATCGAGCGGCTTACCGTTGCGGCGGCACAGCATGCGCACCAGCCGTTTGATGAAACTGATGTTCCGGCGGGTTGGCTCCAGCGCAAACGGGTTGAAGCCGGTGGGCTCGCCGGTATGGATGCGGAAATAACGCCCGCCCGCCTGGCGGATCGCCATCTCCGCCGCCCGGTCCTTATCGAAATACACCGTGGTCAGCCGTTTGATGGTGGCAGAAGGCGCAAACGACGCCGGGTTACGGTACTTCTGCATCAGTTGTTGCATAATGGTCATCAGCAGGGTTTTGCCGGATCCGGTTTTCCCGATAATCGCCGTATTCCCCGGCGTTTTCTCACCGGTGTCATCCCGCCCGGCCTGGCTGTCGTGCAGGTTCAGGTAATACCCGCCACCGCCGGGAGATGTGAGGATGGCGATGGCTTCCCCCCACGGATTACCGCTGCGTTTGTGGGGATGGAAGTTATGCAGGCAGGCTATATCGGCAAAATTCTGGCTGCTGACGGCCACCAGTCGGGGTCGCAGCGTATACACGCCCGGCAGTTGCGCCAGATACGCGGCGGGCAGTGACAGGGTGGAGAGCGTTGTCATAATACCAAGATCGGCGAAGGGCTGGGCCAGAACGTTAGTGTCCTTCACCACCTGTCCGGCACTGTCTGAGGAGATCAGCAGGGAAAAGTGGAATTTACCGCACGACACATGTCCGGACTGGAGCAGGTCGCGCAGGACAATCAGCTCTTCGCGCTGGGAAGTCGCGTCGTCGTCCGTGGAGTTAAGCCGTTTTTCCGCCAGACGGATATGATTCTGCGCCTCATCCCGTGCCATGCAGGTAAAGGACTGCGTCAGAACATACTCGCTTTCGGCGTACAGCAGCGCATCCAGCATACCGGTATGGGTTTCCGGGGAATAATCCTTAATCTCCAGGCTGCGGAAGAAACGGGAACCGCTGACCGTCTGGCATTCACCGGTGTCGGTGGTGAAAAAGACGTCTGGCGTACTGAGCGTTTCATAAAATGGTGAGCGCGTTACGGCCACCTTCTGCCACTGACCGGTAAGCAGACGATGGAAGAACGCCAGTTGTGAGGAATACACCCGCCCGTTTTCTTCATATATCCCCAGCGGCGTTGCCATATAGCGGGATAATGAAGATTCCAGTGCTTCGCGGTATTCCAGCATGATTTTGAGCGCGTCATCCAGTGCTGCCTGGCGTTTACTGTGCGACTGCGCTTTCATGGTTTTCTTCTCAATCTGAGAGAACGGCGCGTAGCAGACGGTGAAAAACAGCCGGTGCCGCCATAACGGTTTGTCTTTTACCGGCTGGTAATACCGACGTGTTACCTCATCGGAAAAGGGAATACCCGAACAGGCTTCAAAAACATCATGGTATTTTTCACGGAGCCGGTGAATATAGAATGTTACCGGCAGACCCTCATACGAACGAATAACGTTATTCAGGTGCGTGGCCATCAGGGTCAGGTGATGTTCGTCTTCACATTCAAAGACTGTGCCGTCCAGCTCCCAGGTGGCAACCAAATCACGGTGACGGTTTCTGATGACGTAAGGGTGAATATGGGAGGAGTACGGAATATATTTATCCAGCGTAATACGCTCGTTTAATTTCATTTTCTGAATAAACTCCGAGACATCAACGTTATCGTACTGGTTTGCCAGCAGGGCATTCGCGCCAAAATGGGTATTGGTGAAAAGCCGCCCACGGGTTTTAAACGCCAGCCAGAGCAGACT
This sequence comes from Enterobacter cloacae complex sp. S3, assembly GCF_014930495.1. Taxonomy (NCBI): domain Bacteria; kingdom Pseudomonadati; phylum Pseudomonadota; class Gammaproteobacteria; order Enterobacterales; family Enterobacteriaceae; genus Enterobacter; species Enterobacter cloacae complex sp. S3. Next base: position 14,993 of record NZ_JADBRD010000063.1, read on the forward strand.
GAAATAATGAATGTCCTTTCGGGTTTTATTTTTCATTTCCGCCCATGCAGGAATGAGCATAATCGCCAGGTAATAGCTGACATAGACTGCCAGCAGGACGATGGCCCCGCTGACGAGAACGAACGGCACCAGAGGAATACCCATAATGGCGGCAGGCCGCGTGAGTGCTTTATTCAGCGTAGCCATCGTTGCCTCCCTTATGACGCCCAGTAGGCACCGAAGCCGGACGCGCCGACGATCAGGATCGCGCCGATGATGATGTTACGCATGTCATGCAGGCTCTTGCCGTCGAACAGCACCTTGTAGCCCACCCACATAGTCGCCAGTGTGATGGTGACGGCGGCCAGTCCCAGCAGGCCGGTCGAGGTATTGCTCAGTGTTTCATTGGCCTTGTTAAAACCACTGTTCGCCGCCAGCACCGGGGCAGACAGCAGCACGGAAACAACAGCGGAGTAACGGCGTTTACGCATGATCATTTCTCCTCATCAGGGATAACAGGGATAGCGCCGCGAATGACGGAATCGGGATAATGCAGGGAAGTCAGGATCGGCGCAGTGGCACCGGCAGGCTCGCCGCGCAGCACAACGGCGGGATAACGGGCAGACGGTTGTGTGCTCGGGTCAGGGGCTCGCTGCCGGTCTTCCCGGGTGGACGGGACGACATAGCCAATGCGCTGTACGTAGCTGGTCTGGTTAAAGGCGGATTCCGGTCGCTGACCGGTTTCAAAGTTGCCGGAGTAGTAACAACTGAGCGCTCGTTTCAGAGTGCTACCGCGCCGGTAACAGTCGGCGAGAATGCGCTCAAATACCGACAGATTGATGCAAGGGTTAAGTAAGTCGCTGGCCGTGACGCCGTAATGGCGGAAATTGGTGCTGGTGATTTGCATCAGGCCGACCGAATAGCGTCGGCCTTGCGCCGCCAGCCGTCCGGTGAGGCTCATCGCCTCATCATGGCTTGCGGGAAAATGTGAAATCACACCTTTGCCGCCCGGCACGATTTCAGCAATGGCGTAAGGGTGAAAACCGGATTCGACCCGTGCCACATCAAGTGCCGTGGACGGGTGAACACTGGTGGCGCACTGCGTCGCCAGCGCCAGAAAGGCTGTGGTGGAAAGCATAGTGGCCTCGTAACCGTGGGTCCGGCAGCGTATACAAAAACACGTTACCGGGGAGAAGGACAAAAGCGGGTTAAACGGCTGCGGCATCCTGTGAAATGTCACTCTCTTCTCTCGGTTCAAGCAGTACCAGCCTGCCTGAAACCGCAATACCGGGGATCAGCACGATATTCAGGCCAGGCTTACCGTTATGTGCGAAGGCCACACCAACCCTGGTCCAGTACGTGTTTTTCTCGCCCTGTGCATCGGGCTGACTTTCCTGAGTGATAAAGACGTGATAATTGGGTTTTCTCATGGTATTTCCTTTAATAAAATAGCCGTGAAAGCAATAAAAAGGTCACATCCCGGTTCTGCATTCCGGTTTTAACGGGTCAGCGAGAACATTCAGCGGCACCCTGAATTGTGGTTACGTGACAGCCCGATCCAATTTGTTAAAGAACAATCCCCGGCCTGGACGAATGAACGTCCATCAGGGCAACCATGTTGTTATGGCATTTTCAGAATCAGATATTCAGTGCGGGATATAAACGATAAATTCAAAACAAAAATAAGAGAGATAAACTGGCGAGGATTATCAGATGCGGAAAGAGGGAGAAGGATGCAGAACAGATAATAAAGAAGGCATTCTATTTTAATGGAAACAGAAAGACGTGCAGAGAAATAATATCCCCGAACGTCTTTATCGCTATTATTAGCGTCTGCGATGCTCAAGTTGTTCCTGACATTCTGTACAGGTGGTTATGCCCGGCAGAGTCTGCCGTCGTTTTTCAGGAATAGGTTTACCACATATACGACAGTGAAATAATGATGGTGTTGAACCCGGCTTAAAACGGTTCTGCTCAATCATCTCCTCCAGTCGCTGTTCATTAAATTCCTGATCGCGGTCGATCTCATCCGGCATGGAGAGTCCTCCTGCCAGTAGCGGCTTCCTGTTCGCACAGTGCGATACGTTTCCAGACCGTGGTGAGTGACAGCGCTTCGGCCTCTGGCTGCAGGATTTCCGTCACCTGCATCATGGTGATCAGTGCATCGGGCGATTCAAGGTTTTCTACCCTGCGCTGCTGCCATTGCAACCAGATAGCCACATCTGTCTTTTCATCCGGTTCAGGCGTTCGGCCATACGGCACGCTGACACCCAGCAACCGACGGCGAAGGCAGACTTCATTGGAGGTGAGACCAAAATAGTGGTTCATCAGTGCGATGGAGCCGCCCAGTCGTATGGCCCGGTCAATTAGTTGTCGGCGCTGTTCTTCCTGACCAGAATGGGCCAGCAACTGGTGCAGAACATCGTGGCGTAGCGAGACTGCGATAAAAGGCGCGGCTGCTCGGCTCAGCGTAAAGAGTGCATCTGGCGAGAGCTGGCTGAGGGCATTCATTTCGTCAAATGTGAAACCGAGATCTTCACAGTGACGAATATTGCCTTCATTAAGCGCCTGCAGGGCATTGGTGAGTACGGCGTAATTTAGTGAAGGGATCATAATATGTATTCCGTATATTTTGTTCAACAGGCAAGATAGATGCAGAAATATCTGGGTATATAGCCTGTTGGAGGGTATTTAGTTGAATCAGTTGCTTTAATTCGCCTTCCCTTGACCGCGTTTAGCGCCGGGACAATTTAATATTGATCCATTCGTCAATTTCTGATTCCAGCCAGGCCACACTGGCTGGTCCGATTTTTATTGAACGAGGAAATGTACCCTCTTTCATATACAGATAGATTTGTGAACGTTTCAAGCCGGTTTTTTCTTCAACCTTTTTTAAGCGTAATAACTGATGTGATGTCATGATTGTCTCCTGTAGCAAAACAAACATTGGTATGCCTGGAGATAATAAAAAAGCATAACGGAAGGAGAAGTGGTAGTGGTAAACCCCGTATTACGGGGTTTAATAAACTAAATACGGGATCATATTGTTGACAGATAAACACAATATCAATTTAATAAGGATGAGGACGGAGGGGAGCCACGCTCTAGTGCTGTTTTTAAAGTATCACCGCTTAGACGGTCAGTGATACCATCAGCTGCCGCCCATTCTTCAAAAATTGTCAATAATTTATAGGGTTGTTTTATTAATGGACTGATAACATCATTGTGCCTACAAGCGAGCCAAAATAACCTTGACAAGGGTGTGGATATTCTAGTTGAAGAGGGGAGGGATTTCTCTGTAACCTGGGTGCTAATTAGTTTCTCAATCTCTGAGTAACGAATAACAAAGCAGGAATCCTGAGGCAAATTATAGAGGGGGAAATATTCTTGCTTTGTATTTTGATTTATCGTTCCCTCTGAAGAAATTCTCTCCATAATATCAAACGCCAGATCTGTTGGTAGGTTTTTTATTTGATGTTCAATTCTACACTTCCAGGTTGTTTTTTCAAACAGCTGAAAAACTTCATTGGACATAGTAACAGTGATGCCATAATTTACCGTGTTTTTCCCAATAATTGGTAATGGTATATTCAATGAGCATGCGAGAAATTGCTTTATTAAAATACATTCAAACCCAATAAGTGATGTATCAATAATATTTTGTGTGGAGTGGACGTATCTGCCCTCAGTACTGAAAATTGAGTCCCATCCATTAATAAAGCTATTTTTTTCTAGCAGACATAAACGATGAATCAATGTCCCTCTAGCTGGATGCATTTTTACTTTTTGAAATGCATATTTTATTTTTCTCAGAATAATTGGAGATTGAAAGTATATGGCGAGATTAATTTTATTATATAATGCATAACGGTAAATATCACTCTCTTTGATTCTTTCGTTGCTCTCTGTATTAATTATGTTAACGGCTTCTTGTATGGTTACCCAGTCAGGTTTCGGAAGCGAACCGTTTATGATCTCGCTGCTTTTCAACATGAAAAACTCCTTTTACATATTTTTCTATGCAAAACTTAAATTACGATTCACTGTTTCATTATTCATGAATATTATCGATAATGTACAAATGAACCCTATTTTATAA
>NZ_JADBRD010000064.1:0-381 GCF_014930495.1 Enterobacter cloacae complex sp. S3
TACGTCATGAGTTCCCCTTGTTAAAGACGCGTTGGTGGTTCGCCTGCTGCCTGTTGCGTGGCGCTGGCTTCCCTCGCTCCCCCGAGTATGTCGGGTATAAGTCTATCTGCCACGGCGAATTTCGCCCAATAATGCGCGGTATGATATACCATGATTGCCGATTCGTTTATCTGATTACGCAACAGGAGAAGGACATATGTCAGCGAAGCGCCGCATTGAGGCCGCGATATTTGATATGGACGGGTTGCTGATTGACTCGGAGCCGCTCTGGGATCAGGCGGAGGTCGAGGTCATGGAGAGCCTGGGAGTGGATACCCGTCGCCGCGATGAACTGCCCGACCTGCTCGGTCTGCGAATCGACCTGGTGGTGGATCTGTGGTA
>NZ_JADBRD010000065.1:0-9261 GCF_014930495.1 Enterobacter cloacae complex sp. S3
TTCCAGCGCAGCTCTAATAGAAAATATCTTTCGCAAAACAGATTCAAATGAAGTCAAGAATAAATTTTCATTTTGAATATCCACACCACAAACCATCATTATTTTTAGCAAAAGTTCTGGTTCATAATAATATAACTCCAAAGAACAATAATCTGTTTTTTGTAAGCCATAACTTTCGCCCCACTCTATCTTATTAATTTCATCATAGTCAAGATCAACAAGGCAAACATACCCACGTCCTTTACATAAGGATAGCTCACGAGATAATGCAATCACACGCTGTTTATTCCCACTCGTCATACTGTATTTTTCAAGGCAATCATCTGGAATATCTACTACCTTTATTGGGAAAACAACAGGCTCAGCAATTTTATTTACCGAAAACCAATACTTCACTATATCTCTATCAAAGTCACCTTCAACATAAATATCTTTTATATTTGGTTCCAAAGTATACCTTGCGATCAGTTCAGTTATTTTCTTCCTTGGCAACCCATTCATTTCAGTGCTCCAATCTAATAACTTTGTCTAAATGAACCGATAGTATTTCCATTGAATGAGATGCAAAAATAAACTGTGTGCTTTCGCCGTCAGTAATATCAACAAGTGCTTTAATTAGATTACGCTGCCACTTAATGTTAAGAGATATTTCCGGCTCATCTATCATGAAGAGACTTTTTGAGTCACGTGCGACCAATACATATAAAAATAAAAGAAGCAACTGTTGTTCACCTGAAGACAAATAGTTAGGTTCTAATTTTTCACCAAGAGAGCTATTTATATAAAACCCAGTTTTTAAATTATAGCTAATAGTTTTATCTGTCAACATTTCGTTTATCGTTGTAACGAACTTATGGATAATATTGTAAATAGGTATTAATGCATTAAGCCTACTTTCGAGACTATCAATATAAGGACTTAAGAGTTCAACAGACACATGATAATATGACTTTGTCTCATCCGAGAGAGCTGTAAAAAAAGACTGTGTATCTAATATAGTAGCAAGTTCATATTTTGATAAATTTTTTGTAAGAAGATCAATCTCCTCTAAGCGCTTTAGTAATCCCTCTTTAGTATTTTTATCATCCGATAAATCAAACACCTGGCTTGACGTCGAAAGATGTTTTAGAACATTAATATAAACAGAGTGTACATTCTCTGCACCTAAATTATTACCCTCAACAACTTTTGTAGATATCCATTTATGAGCGGAATTCAATGCTTGAGCTAATGCAATTTCACGACTACGGGATACCAAGCCATATATGCTTCGAGGCTCTTTATTATTAACCATTCTGCGGAGCTGTACTTCATCAGCAGGATCTGCGATTGAATCACCATCTAATCTACGATCTGCGTTAAGCAGAAAAACCTCAGGAACTACTTTTCTTAATGTCGAATAATATCCAAGTCTATTTTTAAATTGTTTATCTTTAATTTTATTAAGTTTTATTTCTGATAAATCATAACTTTCCATACTCACTTCTAAACCACTATAATCCATTGAAGTATAGTACTCGTCAAAAACATCAGACTCATCAAACCTTATAAGACGATTTTCGTGCGGGGAGTAATCCCATTCAAAACTAAGACCACCAACCTGAATACTTAATTTCATTACTTTACTATTGTTTTTCTTAAGTTGTGTGGCGCTCAACTCAACATCATTACCAATAAGAACAGTAATTTTTTCAAACCGAATATTATATAAACTCCGCAAGTGAGAACTCGATTGATTTTTAGTCCCTGACAAAAGATGAAAAACCATTCTCAACATAGTACTTTTGCCTACTCCATTTTCTCCATAAAGTACTGCTATATTGGCGAAGATATTGTCCCCAGGAAGAGTATAATCATATAGACCAAATAGTTTTTTTATTACAACAGCAGAAATCCTTTTAGGATGCTGTAATTTTTGATTCTCAGTTAAAGTTTTCATGATTCCCTCAATATGATTTATTAAGCAATTAGCCTATTAATTACTCTACACTTACGCATGCTTTTGCATGAACTATCCCTAACTTTAGATATTTATACCAAACAATTGTTTTTTTTGCGAATATCAAAAACACCTCACACGCACACAAAAAGGAATAAAAAAAAAATTTAAATTCCATTAAGTTATTAATGGTGGTTTTTCTTAGACCTAAAATACAAAAAGTGTAATGTTGACAAAATCGCACTACACCGCACCCACCTGCGGTTTTCAGATCGCAAAAATTTTTCAGTTGGGATTTTTTACAAATGATAGCGCCAGACCGCGCCACAACTGGGGATTTACAGCGAGCAGGGAACTGAAAAGAGTGAAAAGAATTTCAGCTTTTTTCAGTTTAGCTTTACTCCAACATCGTAACCACTTGAATTAAGCTATTGATAGTAAAGAGATATAAAATTTTAGGCGAGATTTCTCATGATAACTGACGGCACACTTAAAAGTTAACAAACTGATTCTTATACACATTTTTTCTTGAGCAGCTGAAATTTAATGAACCGAAGCCGGGAAAATTTTAGTTACTCCCGGCGAACCGTTCAGTGGCTCTCTTTGGCTGCCAACAGGAGTTCTAATGCTTTTTTACGCTCGTCCGGTGGCAGGGCATCCATTAGCTCTTTAATCCGTCCCTGACCGCTCAAAGCGCTGGGACTAATCGTGTGTGAGAAGGAAACGTTCATCACAAATGTATGCCCACATTCTACATTTGAGCAATAACAGTACACATCTGATAATTTGGGGTGCTTTCGGTTTGTTTTCCTCACCGTTGCCGCAGACATACACTCCGGGCAGTAAATTTTCATCACTCGCATAGCTAAACCTCTGTTGCCTGCCAGAAGAAGGGATTTTGGTTCCCTCCCTCTTGCTCTGAACGTGTAACACTGGTAACACGTGTAACGTCGTTGATTTAATTGAAATTAATCTGTTACCAGTGAGCCAAATAAAGAGGTAACGCGTGGTAACACACTGATTTTTGTTACCACTGTTACCAGTTGATATTTCTGACTGGTAACAGTGGTAAGCCTCGTCATTACTGCCTGTTACCTCTGTTACCTCTGTTACCAGTGTTACCTCATAAAAATAAGACTCACGCGATAACTATTCGGTATCGGCGCTGCCCAGTACTTGCGTATTAAACTGGTACACGCGCTTAAGCCCTATTTCTGGCAGGCGAACGCTGTTTTGCGTTCTCCCGTCTTCCCCGGCTTTCAGCCAGCCCGCCTCAACACACAATCTGGCTACCTTTCGCGAATCGAACCCTTTACAAATTTCTTTCCAGCCAGATGGCAATACGTAGAAGGTCACAGTGGATTCTGTCACGTTGTCGCCCTTGTCCACTTTCCTGAACCCCATCATCGACAGTGGACGGTTCCTGTCGTCGTGCCAGTCAGCGAAGCGGCTGAACTGGTTGCGTGTCATATAATCCCTGACCTGCTCCAGTGCGGTTTTATCCTCCTGGTTCGCGGTATGCCCACGATCAGCCATCCATGAGGCCAGGCAACACTCAGCAGCCCTGAACGCCTCACCTTCAGGCCATCCGGTTATCCCGGCTTGTGTGGCAAGTTCTCCGGCCATAGCAACCAGCGCAAAACGGGTAACAGCACGCCCAACCTGATTTCCTGCATCCGCTGGTGTCAACCTGCGGGTGTAGTCCTTCAGCAGCGCTTTCGCCTGGCTGGTCAGTTCCTGGAGATCGGCTGTCAGGCAATGCAGCCAGTCGCGGAAGGGTGAGCCATGATAATGAATAACGGCGTGTTCCAGATGCTCCGCCAGCGCTTTACCACCACTAAAGCCGTGCAGCTCCTCAAATACTCCATGCTTGCCCGAATCACTCGGGATCTGAATCATGCGTACTTCAACCCCGGCGTAGGTTCGCTCTCCGGCATTGGCAGCGTGCTCGACCAGTGACAGCTCCCCCGTGGAAAGAAACAACAAATTCCAGCGGTTTGTTTCCCGTACCGAACCATCAGTTCGGGCGCGGGCTTTGCCCTGGCCGTTCGCCAGCATGTAGGCAATATTCCCCGCCTCTCTGCCATCCACCTCGCGGATCTCATCAAGCATCAGTGTGGCATCATTGCGGCGGCTGGCCGTTCCTTCCAGCGCGTTCCCGGTAGCACGCCATGTATGCCAGAAATCCGTACCACCGCACACCGAAGCAGCCACTTTCATGGTCGTGGTTTTACCGTCTGTAGATTCACCTTTCAGGTGATAACCGCCGCCACCTATGCCAACCAGCTTCAGAAGCGGCGCGGCGAATGCCAGGCTTACGGCAAAGGCCAGTCGGGCATTATTGACGCAATAGCGACCTATATTTTCCCGCCATTCTTCCGTGGTGCCCGTAACCCGAAAATCACGCCCCTGAACGCTGGAAGTCTGGAGAATGACAGACTGTGACTCTTTGCCGATCACTTCATCCTGAAGAACATAAACCCCGCCATGCCAGCCTGTTTTATTTACACAGGTCACTTTTCTGTCGGGTTTGCACAGGGAGATATATTCCATCAGGTGTGCTCTGGCCATCCCGTTGATATTGATATAAGAAAGCCCATTGACCAACAGTACGCGCCGCAGCTCTTCTCCGCTGCCGCCCAGCATTTCCATCGGCATTGCCCATTTTCGGCTCATACCGTTGGTGTCCTCCCATTCCAGCAGTCGGCCATAGTTGCTGCCGTCAGCATCGCTGGTGATAGCTGTCACACGCAGCGGGCTGCAAATCTTGATATTGCGGATCTCAGTGTCACCATCTGATTTGTTCACCAGCTTGTCGTACCACAAATATTCTTTCGTGAGCCTGAACCCCTGCGGCAATCTGGTTTGCCCTTTTCCGTGCAATGTCATTTCCTCCCGGAAGGCTTCACGCGCCCTTTCCTTCCCGGTTTCCTGACGATAATCATCCCAGTCGGCTTTATGACGTACCGGAGGAAGCGTTACCCAACCATCTACGGCTTTCGCGGCTTTTTCAGTCCATACCCGGCCAGTGTTCTCTTTCCCGTCAACAAGATCGTTATCTCCAGCCAGGATAATCCGGGTGTCCGGCCATCGAATGCGGATTTGCTCCGCAACCTTCACCAAATTTGTGGCCGCAATGGCAGCAACGATCCAACCGTCAGCCAGGAGGCTGGCCGTCAACGCAGTGGCATATCCTTCAGTGATAATGACCTGTTCTGGAGCATCAGACGGAACATCAGCCACGGCAATAAAAGCACCTGACAGCTGACTGCCGGGTAAAAGACTTTTATCACCATCAGAGTTAATAAGCTGACCGCCTGTAACATTCCCGGTGATGTCAGTTAAAGGCAGCAGCAGCGACCCGGCTGGAAAAGTCATCCCCGCCAGATTGATGGCAGCAGTAAGAAGCGGTAAAGAGTAACCCTGCAATCCCTTTCCGGTCAGATAGGCTGATTCACCGTTTTGAGACAACTTTTTAAGTTTCTGATAGCGGTCTGCTCCTGTCTCTTTTCCCGCCACCTTTTTCCTGGCTGGCATAGCGGGTTTATCCTGTACTTCAGGCAAGGCCAGAACCTCAGAGACCATTCCCGCGACCTCCTTCACTGAGCGCCCAGTCACCAGACGGACTAAATCAAGGCCATCGCCATTGCCGCACTGATTACAGAACCATGTTCCGCGCCCCTCTTTGTCATCAAGACGAAAGCGATCTTTTCCGCCGCAGGCCGGACAGGCACCGTGGCGTCGGGCGGAAGGAACATTAATCCCTAACGCGGAAAGGATGTGTGGCCAGCGCCCGTTTGCTGCCCCCGAAACCGCAGATACAAACTGAACTTTCATAGCAGTACCTCCCCGACTCCCGCAGTGGTAATGCTGAAACCAGGAGGTACTTCTCCATCGGGCGCACCGAAAACGATGTCCCGGTACACTTCACGTAGCTCAGAAACACCAAATGCGGAAAGGCGAATATTTTCAGCCATGTAACCGGGTGACAGCATTCGCTCCAGAACGTCACACGCCAGGCGTTTCCCCTCTTCCTGGCCGAATTCGTTAATCCAGGGCGCTTCAATGTGATAAAGAATATTCATGGCCACACGCTCAGGTGTCAGTTCGATACGCTCACCATCCTCGATATACACAGCTTCCCCATTAATCCGCAGCATCAGGGAGATATAGGCGTCAGCAATGCAGGAGCGCAGAAATGCCGCCCGAAATTCTGTTGAGTTGATCCCGACATTAGCGTGCATCGCTTTCTCCTTTCATGGTGCTGGTTTCCTTCACTACACCTTCCAGCTGTTCTGCAATACATGCCATTAGCGCTGCGGCACCTTCAGCTGAAATCGTTTTCGTTCCGCTCATTACAGGCATTGAAAGAATTTCGGCAAGAAAATCGCTGGCCTGAGCAACTCGTAAAAGACGGCTTTCGCCCGCTTCAGACAAGGTGCAACCATATTTAGTGATAGGTAAATGGTTCATGCGTTCACCTCCCCGAAATTGTTCATCGGAATACGTGCGGCGAAGCTCAGTACAAAATCGGCAACGAGTTTCAGACGTGCAGCACGCTCGCAGGTTGCAACAGTACGCACAGCGAATGGACGCGCGGCATAGTCAGAACGGCGAACAGCGAGAAATACAAAGGTAAATTGAGGGTGAGGCAAAGCAGGGATCGTAGCCATGGTGGCAATCTCCTTCAGATAGCGGGTAACGCTACCACCGGAGTTCCTACGCTCATGGGTGGTAGCCCAAACGGGGGTAGGAATACCGGCTCTGAAGGATACCGGCCAGCCCGAAAGCTGCCCCGCCTGGACTACCATAATTTGGATGATGTGGCGTAAATAACGAATAGATACGGTTAACCACCACACCATAAAATAAGGGTGAGTCAAAGCTACGACACAAAAAAACACGCTCGGCGCGTGTGGTGTCGCCTTCAGATAACACGGGTTCCTACGCCCGATTGCCGATTTTGCGGCAACGCTGCGAATATAGCCCGAGCATTTAGCATGGTGCAAGAATTTTATAACCGAATCTTGTGTGTTGAACATATAGATAAACCCTGGCATTCTTAAACCGCAGACCGAAGTTTCGGTTTTTCATTATCCTGTTGCTGTGCATAAGACCCGCTTTTAGCGGGTCTTTTTGTTTCTATAGTCTCAGTCAGAAAAAGTCACCGCACTCTCATCAACAGCCGCATAAAGCTCAGGTTCACCCAGCGCATACCCTTCATTACGAAGATAAGAATTCACGTATTCACTTTTCTCATCATCAAACTCAGCCCGGAATGATCGGGTTCGGGACTGGGTATAAATGTGCAGATTATCCAGCGTAGTGACCGCAAGACGTTTTCCCGGCATGAACGGCGGGATAAAAGCAAACCGTCCGGCAATCGAACTGACTGCCATTTGCGCAGCATCCACATCAGCCGGGCGATCAGCTGCGTTGAAGAGCTTAAGACGCTGTTTAGCAGCAAGCTCGGCACCCACGAGAACCACCAGACGCGGATCTTCCCGATAAGGCTCTGCAATCAACTCAGTAATGAGGTGATTAGCGAGCAGATCGAGGTTTTTCCATTCCCCGGTATCTCCAAGGGTTAGAGGGGTGCTTAAAACCTGCTGACCATCTCGATAATCTTTTGCCAGCGCATGCCAACCGATATTTACGTCCTCACCTTTTTTATTGATCTGAGGATCAGTCGTATCGGCAATTGACTCTCCATTAAAACCAACCCGCAACATATCAAGTGCATAAGCCTGACTAAAAAACGCACTGACCGATTTTTCAAATTCGCCCTGGGCACCTGTATGATAAATATGTGACATATCTAAATAGCTGATTCTTGCACACGTGTCCGTTTCGGACAGAAAAAATTCAGTGCCATTTATCGCTAACATCTTACGGAATCTGCCGCCGTGAACTCGTCCTGTATGTAACTCGCTGGCTCCAATATTAATGGCATTACCTGAAACAGCATTTACGTCACGCAAAGTGATATTATTGATTAACCAACCAGACTCAAGAATTGAGCTTCGCAAAATATTTTCTGTTGGTTTACTTAATGTAAATCTTCTGTTTGAAGATTCCTGGTAATTTGTGCCAGATACGAATTTACTGTGATAACGGCGTGCAGCGTCCGGCCTTTCGGCTTTGAATGCATACATGATTTATCCTTTTATTATTTACGAAATATTTTTTTCTTGTGTTCAGAGAGCTGATTATATTTCACAGCATGCTCTGCATACTCACGATCGCTTACTACGGAGCGAAGAATGGCATTTTCAGCGCGGTAGTACTCCCGATAGGCCATAGTTCGACTTATCCCACCTCTTTCCAGTTCGTAACGGTCATTTGGGTATGCACAACATTTAAGAATGTGCTCAACTGAATTATCCAGTGCGCATAGAGCATCCAAGATAAATCTCACATCCCGAACTAAAGTCGCATCGTTTAAAACATTAATAAACTCAGCGGGAGAAGTTAACGGTCTGGAAAACGAGTTAAGATATTTTTTACTAACGTTCTTCCCGATATGTTCAGCTTCTTCAAGTAACAAACTTCCGAATCCTCTGAAGAGACTTACCCGCGTTTGCTGCTCTTTCTGCCGTAAAAATGCAGAATGGTACTGCCGTTCATAGGCATCACGCGCCCCTTTCACGGCATTTTTGTTTTTTACTTCAGAAACTGTTCTGGCGTTAACATTCAATCCTGCATTTTTTAATGCGTACTCGGCAGAGCTAACATCCTTTTGTCGGAAGGATAACTCTTCTTCTTCACGCTGACATAGTACCTCAAATCGACTCATTAAGAGATTAATTTCGTCGGCAGTCGCTTCCGTATCGGGGATTGTTAGCCCTGTTAAAGAACGTAATTTCTCTCCTTTATGACGCAGTTTATTTAACATAGAGATCTCGATGATTCTTATTATACATGCAGAATCACCATATTGTTCTTTAAAAATACTTACCTGATAACTATTAAGAATAGAAGTGCTTTCATTCTTGAATGAAATTAATTTAGTGTTAGTCATTTCACATTTTCCCATTGGCATTTTTCTTTTCTTTTTTGAATGTTTTTCTCTATCCAATCATTGATTTCTGCTTCTACCCATGCAACAGACCTCGTACCAATAGGAACCTGATTAGGAAATTCTTTATTTTTGATCTTTAAATAAATAGTCGATTTCGGCAGGCCGGTTAATGAAATAACATCAGACATTCTTAAAAGCTTAATTTTTTATATGCAGCGGATTCCTGAGATATAAACCCCATAGCTTTGTCATTTTTTTAAATATGATGGTAATAACTTGTCCTCATTGGATGGTTATATAC
>NZ_JADBRD010000066.1:0-2943 GCF_014930495.1 Enterobacter cloacae complex sp. S3
CGACTATTTGCAACAGTGCCCCTTAACGAATGGAAGGGACTTCCCCTGGATATGCGCCTGATTAACTCTTGTGCAATCATGGGGTAAACATAGCCCCGGAGGGATTCGTTATGACCATCACGACTGTCGGTATCGATCTTGCTAAAAATGTGTTCGCTGTTCACTGCGTTGACCAACACGGTAAAACTGTTCTGGTTAAACCCAAAGTATCGCGTGCTGCCCTTCCTGAGCTGATTGCCAGTTTACCTCCCTGTGTTATCGGGATGGAGGCATGCTCCGGGGCTCACTACTGGGCAAGGTTGTTTCGGCAATATGGTCATGAACCACGGCTGATGGCTGCTAAATTTGTATCTCCTTACCGCATGGCCGGTAAATCAGGCAAAAATGATGCAGCTGATGCTCAGGCTATCTGTGAAGCAGTTCGTCGCCCGCATATGCGGTTTGTACCAGTGAAGGATGAGAGCCAGCAGGCGATGCAATGCCTACACCGTATCAGACAGGGTTTTATCGAAGAGAAAACAGCAACATATAACCGATTGAGAGGTTTGATATCGGAATTCGGTGTCATCGCCCCACAAAGTACAGATGCCCTGCGTCACATGGTTTCTGAGCAGAAGAGTTCTTTGCCACTTCAGGTTCAACAATGTGTTAATGACCTGCTGGAACACATTGATCGTATTGAAGATAATATTACTGAATATGACCGGATTTTGTCCCGCATGGCAAAAACAGATCACCGCAGCCAGCGATTGATGGAACTGAAAGGGATTGGTCCCACAACGGCCTGTGCGCTGGTCGCCAGTATCGGTAATGCACACGATTTTAAAAATGGGCGACAACTGGCAGCCTGGCTGGGACTAACGCCATCGCAGTACAGCAGTGGTGGGAAATCAAAGCTTGGCAGGATAACTAAAGCTGGCGATTCGTATCTGCGAACGCTACTGGTTCAGGGGGCTCGTTCGGTTCTGATTGGTGCCGAGAAAAGGACTGATTTATTCAGTCGTTGGGTCTGTTCACTGGTCGATCGCAGAGGATACTGGCGTGCCGTTGTAGCCATCGCCGCCAAAAACGCAAGGCTGTGCTGGGCATCATTGCATTACGGTGATGATTTCAGGCTGTACTCAGCCAGCTAAAGCACGAAACAAAATAACCATCTGACCTGCAATTCGTTGATGATAAAGGGTTATACCCCGTGAGGCCTATCTGGCTATTGTACAGGATATACGTATCCGCTTAACGAACAAGAACCTCACGCGCGTCTTTCATCAGGGTCCGAATCGATGACGATTCATCATGGCCGTTTATAGTACCGCAGTCTCTCCCCTTTATTTTTACTGAAGAGCAGACAGAAACCATAAACACCGGCGTTGACACGCCGGGGAAGCCCTTATAGTACAATAATTTTCGAAATCCAACCCATCCCGCCTACAGGAATGACGGATTTTTCGGCGGTTCCGGCGTAGACCCACCACAACTGCTGTATAGCTTGTGGGTAAGTGATAATGAAGTGCAAACGAGATGGCGCAAATACTCTTTTGGTTTATCTTTTAATTACTTACGTATTAAAAGATAAACCAAAAAATAAAAGACATTACTGTTATCCCCTTTAAAAAGTGGATAACCGAACAGCATCGGCGCGAGCGCCTCAAAAGTAGCTCCCCACGCTAAAGCGCGGGGCATTCAGAACGGAATCCCTCGATGGCTAACAGCTCGCCTGTTAGCCATCGAGGGATTGGACAAATCCGGCCACGCCGGATACGTCAGCAAATATCGCTGAAGAATTAGCTTACACGCTCGTAAGCGGCTCTTACGACCCGCTAACGCGGAGATACGCCCCAACTGCGGCTTCGCCTTGTTGTGACCACTCCGACCGCGCACAAAAGCCTCTGAGCCGCTTTTAGCGGAATATGGCTTTGCAGGGTGAAGGGATGGATAGGCGATCCCTTTCGATCCCTCACTGGTATCGGCGGCTAACCCTCGGTGCTACCTGTCATTTCATCCTGCCGCCTTACATGCGCTAACGCGCATAAATCCCCGTTCCTCAGTGGAACGAAAACTCACGCTAACAGGGTAGTGACCGGGTAGCCACGATAACTGCCAACAAAATTAGCTTATAGGTTAATTCTACCTTGTCTGAAATTAGCCTATAGGTTAATATTAATAGAAATGGGAGGTCACATGTTTAGCGTTGTTTATCACCCGGAAGCCAGGGAAGAAGCCACAGCATTACCCGTAAAAATCAGGGTGAAGTTTGACCGTCTCATCGGCAAACTGGAGTATGACGCCCGATTACTGCGGGAGCCGGACACGAAGCCCCTGGGCGATGGACTTTTTGAGATCCGCACGATGGGGACGGACATAGCCAGGGGAATCTGGGTATACCACAAAGGCAATACCATCATCATGCTCCGTGTTTTCATCAAGAAGTCACAGAAAACGCCAGCGAAAGAAATCGATCTCGCCAAAAAGCGGTTAGCGGAGGTACTTAATGAAACTGGTAAGCCATAAAGAACTGCATAACGAGTGGATGCAGGACGATGAATATCGCGCTGCATGGCAGGAAGAAGAACGTAAGGAAAAGCTCAGGGAGCTGCTTGCTGAATGGCGCAAGCATGACAACCTGACAAAAGCGCAGGTTGCTGAACGCATGGGGGTTACACCTCCGGTTATTTCTCGCCTGGAAAACAACATCACCAAAGCCAGCATCGACACACTGACCCGCTACGCTCACGCCTGCGGCATCAAGAAACCTGTCATTGCCCTGTACTGAATAGCCAGCCCTCCGGGGCTGGCCTTTTTGTTTCGGTCAGTCCCAAAATTTTGTTAAAGCAAGTTTAAGGTAATGACTCCAACTTATTGATAGTGTTTTATGTTCAGATAATGCCCGATGACTTTGTCATGCAGCTCCACCGATTTTGTGAGCGACAGCGACTTCCGTCCCAG
>NZ_JADBRD010000067.1:0-1465 GCF_014930495.1 Enterobacter cloacae complex sp. S3
GTCCGGAATGAAGATGGAAACATACCGGATTATCGCCTCCTCTGGCCAGGCGATATTTCAGGGCAAACAGCAGAACTATGTCATGCTGACTGGCCTCTCCATTAATTTCCATCTCCATTACCTTGATGCGCTGAAAAAAAATCTGATTGCAATCGCTGTTGTGATAAGCCTGCTGATTGTTCTGATCATTCGCATCGCTGTCCGTCAGGGGCATCTGCCCCTTCGTAATGTCAGCAATGCCATTAAAAGCATCACCTCCGAGAATCTTGATGCGCGGCTGGAACCGACACGGGTTCCCATTGAGCTGGAGCAACTGGTTATCTCGTTCAATCATATGATTGGAAAGATTGAGGATGTCTTTACCCGCCAGGCCAATTTCTCTGCCGATATCGCGCACGAGATCAGAACGCCCATCACCAATCTGGTGACACAGACTGAAATCGCGCTGAGTCAGGATCGAACCCAGAAGGAACTTGAGGATGTCCTCTACTCCAGCCTGGAAGAGTATAACCGGATGACCAAAATGGTCAGCGACATGCTGTTCCTGGCGCAGGCAGACAATAATCAGCTGATACCTGACAGGGTCATGTTTGACCTCAGAGCGGAAGTCATGAAAGTCTTCGAGTTTTTCGAAGCCTGGGCCGAAGAACGCAATATCACGCTCAAATTTGACGGGATGCCCTGCCTGGTTGAGGGAGATCCACAAATGTTCAGAAGGGCGATCAATAATCTGTTATCCAATGCCCTGCGTTATACCCCGGAGGGACAGGCAATCACCGTCTCAATAAGAGAGCAGGAGAGCTTTTTTGACCTTGTGATTGAAAATCCGGGGAAACCGATCCCTGAAGAACATTTATCAAGGCTGTTTGACCGTTTTTATCGGGTGGATCCATCCAGACAACGAAAAGGAGAAGGCAGCGGCATCGGCCTTGCGATTGTGAAGTCAATCGTGGAAGCACATCACGGAAGAGTGCAGGTGGAATCAGACGTACGCTCCACGCGTTTTATCTTATCCGTGCCCAGACTGGAGAAAATGATCCCGGAAACCCGGTAATGACTCCAACTTACTGATAGTGTTTTATGTTCAGATAATGCCCGATGACTTTGTCATGCAGCTCCACCGATTTTGAGAACGACAGCGACTTCCGTCCCAGCCGTGCCAGGTGCTGCCTCAGATTCAGGTTATGCCGCTCAATTCGCTGCGTATATCGCTTGCTGATAACGTGCAGTTCTCCCTTCAGGCGTGATTCATACAGCGGCCAGCCATCCGTCATCCATACCACGACCTCAAAGGCCGACAGCAGGCTCAGAAGACGCTCCAGCGTGGCCAACGTGCGTTCACCGAATACGTGCGCCACAACCGTCCTCCGTATCCTGTCATACGCGTAAAACAACCAGCGCTGGCGTGATTTAGCGCCGACGTAACCCCACTGTTCGTCCATTTCCGCGCAAACAATGACGTCAA
>NZ_JADBRD010000068.1:0-3575 GCF_014930495.1 Enterobacter cloacae complex sp. S3
GAGAGTAGGGAACTGCCAGGCGTCAAATAAGTAGAAAGGCCATCCGCAAGGATGGCCTTTTTGCGTTTTTATAGGCTGCACAAACTAATCCCCCAACGCCCTGCTTATACGGTAAACTACCTGCGTTTTTGCATCAGGATAGCGTCTATGAACCACTCCCTTAAGCCCTGGAATACCTTTGGCATTCAACGCAATGCTAAACAAATTGTACGTGCCGATACTGCACAGCAATTGCTGGATGCATGGCAAAGCGCAACTGAAAATAACGAACCCGTACTGATTCTGGGCGAAGGAAGTAATGTCCTGTTTCTCGATGATTTTGCGGGAACGGTGATCGTTAACCGCATCATGGGAATTGATGTGGAAGAGCGTGCCGACAGCTGGCACCTGCACGTGGGGGCCGGAGAAAACTGGCATCATCTGGTGCAATTCACCCTCGAAAAAGGGATGCCGGGCCTGGAAAACCTTGCGCTTATTCCAGGCTGCGCCGGATCGTCACCTATTCAAAACATCGGTGCCTACGGCATCGAACTGAAACATGTCTGCGAATATGTCGACTGCATCGAACTGGCGACCGGAACGGCAAAGCGTTTAACGGCGGAACAGTGCCGGTTTGGCTATCGTGACAGTATTTTCAAACATGAATATCAGGATCGCTACGTGATTGTTGCCGTGGGCCTGCGCCTGTCGAAGGACTGGCAGCCCGTGTTGACCTACGGGGATTTAACGCGTCTCGATCCGGCTACCGTAACCGCCCGCGACATTTTTGATTCCGTTTGCCATATGCGGATGACCAAACTTCCCGATCCAAAAGTAAACGGAAACGCAGGAAGCTTCTTCAAAAACCCGGTTATCAGCAGCGAAAATGCAAAAGTCTTTCTTGAAGGATGGCCAGCCGCGCCACATTACCCTCAGGCGGATGGCAGCGTGAAGCTTGCCGCAGGATGGCTTATCGATCAATGCCAGCTAAAAGGCACTTCAGTAGGCGGTGCTGCCGTTCACCAGCAGCAGGCTCTTGTGCTGATTAATCAGCGCGATGCGACCAGCGATGATGTTGTACAGCTGGCTCATTATGTTCGTCAGCGTGTGGGCGAAAAATTTAACGTCTGGCTGGAGCCAGAAGTTCGCTTCATTGGCTGCACAGGTGAAGTTAATGCCGTGGAGGCTATCGCGTGAAGGACAATACCGTTCCCTTAACCCTGATTAGCATCCTTGCTGACGGCGAGTTTCATTCTGGCGAGCAGCTGGGTGAACAGCTTGGCATGAGCCGTGCTGCTATCAATAAACATATCCAGACGCTTCGCGACTGGGGTGTTGATGTGTTCACGGTTCCCGGAAAGGGCTACAGCCTGCCGGAGCCGATTCAATTGCTGAATGAAGAAGCGATCCGCAGCCAGATCGGACACGGCAATGTTGCGGTGCTGCCGGTGATTGATTCGACGAACCAGTATCTTCTGGATCGTCTGCCTGAGCTGAAATCCGGCGATGCCTGCGTTGCTGAATATCAACAGGCCGGTCGCGGCCGTCGCGGTCGCAAATGGTTTTCGCCATTTGGCGCTAACCTCTATCTGTCCATGTACTGGCGACTCGAGCAGGGCCCGGCCGCTGCCATTGGTCTGAGTCTGGTCATCGGCATCGTCATGGCGGAAGTGCTGCACGATCTGGGGGCGGATAAAGTACGCGTTAAATGGCCTAATGACCTCTACCTCAACGATCGTAAACTTGCCGGTATTCTGGTCGAACTGACGGGAAAAACGGGCGATGCGGCGCAAATCGTCATCGGCGCAGGCCTCAACATGGTAATGCGCAATGTACAAAATGATGTGGTGAATCAGGCCTGGACTAACCTCCAGGAGGCGGGGATCGTCATCGATCGCAACACCCTTGCCGTGCGTATGATTAAAGAGTTGCGCAGTTCACTCACGCTTTTTGAGCAGGAAGGGCTGGCATCGTTCCTGTCTCGTTGGGAAAAGCTGGATAACTTCATCAACCGCCCGGTGAAATTGCTGATTGGTGATAAAGAGATCTACGGAACTTCGCGCGGTATTGACGCACAGGGCGCGCTGCTTCTTGAGCAGGATGGCGTGATCAAACCCTGGATGGGCGGTGAGATTTCACTGCGAAGTGCCGAATAACCGGATCGAGTTAATTATGCGAAAACCCGTCTGCGCAACGCTGGCCGTCATGATGAGTGTGCTGTTTTCGCCTCTCTCTCATGCGGATCGGGCCTGGGAGAGTTACAAGGCCCGCTTTTTCAAACCGGAAGGCCGTATTGTTGATACCGGTAATGGCGGCGTGTCGCATACGGAAGGTCAGGGTTTTGCCATGCTGATGGCGGTGGCCAACGACGATAAAGCCACGTTCGATAAGCTCTGGCAATGGACAGACCGTCGGCTAAAGAACAAAGAAAATGGTCTGTTTTACTGGCGCTATAACCCCGCAGAGTCCAACCCGGTCGCCGACAAAAACAACGCTGCAGATGGCGACGTGCTGATTGCCTGGGCGTTGCTGAAAGCCGACGCCCGCTGGCATGACAAGCGCTACAGCGCCGCATCGGATGCAATTACCAAAGCACTGATTGACCACAGCGTAATCCGCTATGCCGGTTACCGCGTGATGCTGCCCGGCGTCCAGGGGTTTAAGCTTGAGGGTGAAGTCGTCCTTAATCCTTCCTATTTCGTGTTTCCGGCCTGGCAAGCTTTCGCCAGACGCAGCCATTTGCCGGTCTGGCGCGATTTGATTAAGGACGGGAAACGCCTGCTGGGGAAAATGGGCTCGGGTAAAGCGAATCTGCCCACTGACTGGGTTTCACTGGCATCAGGTGGCAAGCTGGCTCCTGCCAAAGGCTGGCCGCCGCGAATGAGCTATGACGCGATTCGTGTTCCGCTGTACGTTGCCTGGTCTGATAAGCAAAGCCCACTGCTGACGCTGTGGAAGGCCTGGTTCGGCCAGTTCCCCCGGGAACAAACTCCCGCCTGGGTTAACGTCGCGACCAACGAATATGCGCCCTACATGATGGAAGGCGGCCTGCTGGCTGTACGTGATTTCACGATGGGGCAGTCTTCCGGTGAACCCGAAATCACCTCTAAAGACGACTACTATTCGGCAAGTCTGAAAATGCTGGTGTGGATCGCCCAGCAATAATGTCGACATTATCCCTCTCCCCGATGGGGAGAGGGACGTCGTCATACCGTGTTACTGCGGATACGGTACCCAATCCCCGCCGTTCAGGCGAACGTACGGTTTGTTCTGATACTGAATGACGACCGCGTTAGCGTTCTCTGAGACTTCTGCGGTTTGCGGCAGGTTGCTGGTGAGCTGATCCCAGTTCACGCTATCCTCCACAAACAGCTTCCCGTCAACGGCGCGGGCAACCAGCTCTGAGATCGCCAGATAGCTGGTTGGCTGTGTAATCTCAATCGGTGCGCCCTGATGCGGTGCCTTCATACCAAAGAATTTAATGCCGGCAGGCACGTTGGTGATGGACGGGCTTGGGATATCACGCAGACCCGACACCTGCATTCTGTCACCTTTCAGCGCACCACCGTGCTCAGGTGACCTGCTCCCCGTTGATT
>NZ_JADBRD010000069.1:0-5773 GCF_014930495.1 Enterobacter cloacae complex sp. S3
AACGGCCATCAACATCGAATATATGAAAGCCAGCATCCGTGCCAAGGTGGAGCACCCGTTTCGCATCATCAAGCGGCTGTTCGGCTTCGTGAAAGCCAGATACAGGGGGCTGCTGAAAAACGATAACCAACTGGCGATGTTATTCACCCTGGCCAACCTGTTTCGGGTGGACCAAATGATACGTCAGTGGGAGAGATCTCAGTAAAAACCGGAAATAACGCCAGAAATGGTGGAAAAAATAGCCTAAATAGGCTGATTCGATGTGTTTGCGGGAAAAAAATCGGCCCAGATCCGCGAAATTTTAATCAGCGAGTCAGCTTGGGAAGAAATGACCTGCTTATTCGCACCTTCCTTAATTGTGAGGTCGACATGACCAAAAAAAACATTGTGTATGGACTCTTTCATTATTATTCATTTCGCTTATAAAAAAAACGCTCCCGGACGGGAGCGTAAGCCAGTGACTTCGGCGTCAAATGAGGGTCTGACAAGTGGAGATGCGGGTTAATTCTGGGTGATCTGGCTGCGATGCTTTTCCGCCTGTTGCTGATGAATAACGGAAGACTGGCCATTATTCGCCTTCTCATGCACAACAGCGGCTTTCTCATGCTCGCTCATTTCGGAAAATGGCTTAGCAGTTTCTTGGGTGTTCTCAGGTTTGGCTTTCATCATTTTTTTATGCATTTCAGCCATGTCCTGATGGGCGGCAGAATTGCCGTTTTGCATCATTTCATGGGACATTGCGGCCTGATCGTGACCGCTCATATCCATCATTTTCATGCTCTCCCCCTGAACTGCACTTTTTTCAGCGGATGATTGCATCTGATGGGCAGGCGCCTGGGCATTATTTACCTGGTCATGCATGTTCATTGTCTCTGCAGCCCAGGCAGATGAAGCGACAGCCATCATGGCAATAAAGGATACAAGGATCTTTTTCATGGTTGGGTCTCCGGTGTTTTCATACCCGAACAATCAATGCTTATAACAGAGAAAGCATTTGATCTCAGGGCTGGTTGATCATCACGCCAGGAACCGGGCGATTGAATTATCACGCTGTCCTGATTTATGGCTGATTATAAAAAACCGCCTCTGTTTATCGCGTGACTGAACGATGACATTTTTGTCACCTTCCGGGTTTCTCCTGAATAACGGTATTAATCCATTAACAGACGCACACTGAACACAATTTCCCGCCCCTGCTGTTCTGCTGACAGCTCGCCGCCGTGAGCATGAATGATCGACCTTGTAATTGATAATCCCAGCCCCGCGCCTTCCGTGTTGTAGAACCTTGATGAGTCTGCGCGATAGAACCGGTCAAACAAACGTTCCAGATTAGCGGGAACCTGGCCGGACATCGTATTCGTAATCATCACGTTCACACAGTCACTGTCACGCTCAAGGTGTATCGCTGTACAGGTGTTATCGGGAGAATACTTGATTGCATTGGAAAGCAGGTTACTGAAAGCACGTCGGAGCATATCGCTGTCTCCGGCAACAACGCCCTCTCCTTCAACCGTGATTGTCTTTCCTGTTTCGTCTGCCAGGGGCTCGAACAACTCACGTAATTCATTCAGTTCGGCTGCCAGATCCACATCATGTTTATCCAGCCGCAGCAGACCATGCTCTGAACGTGCCAGAAAAAGCATGTCACTGGTCATTCGTGACAACCTTTTCAGTTCTTCCAGGTTAGCGAATAAAATTTCGCGGTAATGCGAAACATCCCTTTCCTTAGCCAGTGCAAACTGCGTCTGCATCATCAGATTACTGACTGGTGTGCGCAGCTCATGCGCGATGTCAGACGAGAAATCTGACAGTTTCCGGAATGCCCCCTCCAGGCGATCAAACATATTATTGAACTCCTGCATGGTCTCAGAGATTTCCGGCGGAGCCAGATCGGGATTTAGACGCTGATCCAGGCTGTGTACGGTCATGGAGGAAGCCAGACTGGTCATTTCCCGTAGCGGTTTCAGACCAATACGTGTGGTCAGCCAGCCCAGAAAAACAGAAATAAAGACCAGACCGATATTGAACCAGAACAGCCAGGTACTGAGCTTATCCATAAACAGGGTGTGATACCCAGTATCCGTGGCAACCGTAATGATGACATGTTTGCTTTTACCCTGTTCCGGCGTCACGGCAACCCGCCGCGAGATACTGCGGTACACGGTGTTATTTTCTTCCGTCTGGATCATATAGTCGAGAATATCACCCGACTTATTAAGCAGGACCGCTGGAACAACAGAATTTTTGGCATAGAGTTCAACAATTTTTTCATTTTCCATGTTTTTTATAGAAATGAATAAGCCATTGTGCCCCACCATCGCATCGTTTATTTTTTCTGATAATGACTTAATATCCGTTTTGTTCCTGAACGTCTCTGTTTTAAGAAACTCTTCGGTGAGCTGAAGTTTACCTGTCAGAAAATCGCGGTCCTGATTATCGAAATAGCCATTCAGGGTGCTAATCAGGATAAAACTTGATAACCACCATACCGTAAGCATCACCGCAGAAAAAATCAGGCTCAGGCGTGTGGTCAGGGAAATTTTGAACCTCACTCTTCTCTGATCTCCAGGACATATCCGGCACCGCGAACGGTATGGATCAGTTTTGGCTCAAAGTCATCATCAATTTTACTTCTCAGACGTCTCACGGCGACATCAATCACATTCGTATCACTGTCAAAATTCATGTTCCAGACCAGGGACGAGATAAGACTCCTGGGTAACACTTCTCCGGTGCGTTGCAGCAGCAACTCAAGCAGAACGTATTCTTTACCGGTGAGATGGATCTTCTTCCCCGAACGGATCACGGTCCGGCGCACCATATCAACGGTCATATCGGCGATGGTGCAGACTGTTGCGGCCTGCGAGCGTGCCCGGCGCAGTAGGGTTCTTACACGTGCAACCAGCTCCGTAAAATCAAAGGGCTTAATCAGGTAGTCATCTGCGCCAAGCTCCAGTCCTTTCACTTTGTCCCGCACGTTGTCCTTTGCGGTTAAAAACAGGACCGGTTCTTCGTGCCCGGACTCCCTCAGTGCGCTGATGATTTGCCACCCGTCGAGGAAAGGCAGCATCACGTCCAGTATTATCAAATCATACTGTCCCTTCGACGCGGCCCCGAGACCATCGCGGCCATTATTAAAGAGATCGGCCTGATAGCCTTCCTCAACCAGTCCCTGCTGCAGGTAACGACCTGTTTTTTGTTCGTCTTCAACGATTAAAATACGCTGCATGGTCAACTCGCTGATATGAAAGTAAAAATCTCACGCATGAGCTTTGGCTGTCCCCTAGCTGATCTGAGACGGAGCAAGCATTCCAAGCCACGCTACGGCGCCCAGAATGATAATCGCAACAACGAATTCTGTCAGGATGCTGTTTCGCATCAGGGCAACGCTGCGATCATAATTCCCTTCCCTGACCATAACTTCAAGCCGGGGACCCAGGTGAAACCGGTTTGCTGCAGCCAGAAGAAGCATCAGAACAAACAGAGCCGTCTTGGCAAGCAATATCCTCCCCCAGGAACTGTTGAATAAGGGAGTTAAGTTACCCTCAGCAATATACAGATAGTTGACCAGCGCACTCAGGATCAGGGCTACAACAATCACCGTTCCTGCCGTGGCAAATTTTGCCAGGGAGTCAGATATCACAATGACGCTCTGTGCATTATGCTCGTTTCTGCGCATCAGCAGGATAGCAAATGCAACCAGAGCACCTGTCCAGGCACCTGCAGCGCCGAGATGGGTCAGATCGCTCAGTAAATGGAGATAGTAATGCAGACCGTCATGCATAACGGCGTGTCCTCCCCAGGCAAGTGTAGCCAGCGCCACGCCCCCACTCATCGTCATCAGCAGGCAGGACAATACTCTCTTATTAGTGTAAAGGAACAAAGCACCGAGTGTGGTAAACAGGGCACAGAGCCTGACAATCCAGCTAATACCCACATCAGTTTCTTCTATCACCATCTCGATAACATGGATGGATAATTCTCTGAGGTCAGTTACTCCACTCATGGCATTAGATACCAGGAGCATATTAATGCCAGTAAGAATGATGCCTGTAACAACAGCAAAGGTTATAAACGACCTGAAATTAGTCAGGTTATAGGTTTCATGTCTGACACCGCTTATTCCATATATCTGAAAAAATGGCAATCCAAATATTACCATCAAATCCAGATAAAGAAGAAAACGAATAACAATCATAATCAGGTCGTTCATAATATTACTTCACTGTAAAGGTGTAATTACCGGTAATAGGGTGCGTATCTGAAGAAACCGCGCGCCAGTCAACACGATAAGTGCCAGCGGGTAAAGGCTCTCGCGGAATAATGACCATCGATTTAGGGTCAGCGCCTGGCGCCACTTTTGCCGCGACCGGCATCGGAGAATGTGATGACATGCCTTTCATACCCGTCATCGTTAATTTTGCACCTGAGAATTTCACGGTCAGATTTTCCGAGAAATTAAGCTGAATCTTTTCCGGGGCCGCTACGGCTGAATCAGCCTGTGGCACAGAGCTTTTTAATTCCGGATGGGCCATAGCAGAGAAAGCAACGCCCATAACGAGGCCACCTGTAAGAATGGCTTTATTTAAAATCGACATTTTATTTACCTGTTTAGTTGAGTGTTTTATATCAGTGCGTTAAAACCAGATTCTGGCTCCCGCCAGGAATACTACCTGATGGTCTTTCTCACCTTCTCTTTTCGCCATATCGGATGTTTTCCCGTAAAGTTGATTCCAGGAAACGCCTATATAGGGTGCAAACTCACGGCGTATTTCATAGCGCAGCCGGAGCCCCAGCTCTGTGTCAGTCAGTCCCCTGCCGCGACCCCGCGATTCATCATCCTGACTGTAGAAATTCACCTCATAGGATGGCTGGAGTATGAGCCGGTTAGTCAGTAAAACGTCGTATTCTCCTCCCAGACGAAGGGCTGCTTTTCCGCCATTACTGACAAAACCCGTAATTTCAGACTCAAAATTATAGAGTGCCAGCCCCTGAAAACCGACAGCAGCCCAGGTCCGGGCAGAAGCAGGTCTGAAATCCTGCCTGACACCCGCAACCAAATCCCACCATGGGCCAACCGCATGTCCCCAGAGTAACTGCGCTTCAGCCGCCTCCGTTTCCCCATTGCTTCGTTCACCTTCACTCTTTAGCCAAATCCGATCTGTGTCGCCTCCAATCCAGCTGTTAACACTCCAGCTGAAATTGTTGGTGTTATCCGACCGTTGCCATTCCAGTTGATCCAGCAGAACCAGATAATTAATCGCACTGTCGTGAATCGCATGCCCCTGTAAATTGCCGAATGCAGCCTTCCGGTCGGCATCGGTAACAGGCGGAATTGGCGTTCTGCTCTCAGTTACAATGGGCTCCATTGACGTCATCTCAGTGAAATTCTCATCTGCTGGCATCTGCATGGCAGACATGTCGTGCCCGGCGTGGGGATCTGCAGAGACGGAGCCCGCCGCAATAGAAAGCTGTGAGGTAAACAAACCGGCGACCAGAACAGGTATGGCCTTCAAATTTCTCTTCATTCGCATCATTCCTCCACCCGGACTTCACGAAACATTCCCATTTCCATGTGATAGAGCAAATGGCAGTGATACGCCCAGCGGCCAAGCGCATCTGCTGTCACTCTGTAACTGCGTTTTGTACCAGGGGGAACATCTATTGTGTGTTTACGAACCATGAAATTACCGTTTTCATCTTCCAGATCGCTCCACATACCATGCAGGTGAATGGGGTGAGTCATCATGGTAGGCACTGTTGCAAATAGTCG
>NZ_JADBRD010000007.1:0-118851 GCF_014930495.1 Enterobacter cloacae complex sp. S3
GGAACTGCCAGGCATCAAATTTAGCGTGCTGATATGGCTCAGTTGGTAGAGCGCACCCTTGGTAAGGGTGAGGTCCCCAGTTCGACTCTGGGTATCAGCACCACTTTATACTTAGGTTAAAGTTCGGCAAGAAGTAAAAGAATTTGTCTGGCGGCTTTAGCGCGGTGGTCCCACCTGACCCCATGCCGAACTCAGAAGTGAAACGCCGTAGCGCCGATGGTAGTGTGGGGTCTCCCCATGTGAGAGTAGGGAACTGCCAGACATCAAATAAGTGAAAAGGCCATCCGAAAGGATGGCCTTTTTGCGTTTATGCGCGAAAAAAGGTAGGCCGGGTAAGGCGAAGCCTCCACCCGGCAGAGCAAACAACTAATGAATTACCTGTGACAGGAATGCTCGCGTACGTTCTGACTTCGGATGGGCAAAGAACTCATCCGGCGGCGCCTGTTCGACAATCTCACCGCGGTCCATAAAGATCACCCGGTCGGCCACGGTTCGCGCAAACCCCATCTCATGCGTCACACACAGCATGGTCATGCCGGATTGTGCCAGCCCAATCATGGTGTCCAGAACCTCTTTCACCATTTCTGGATCGAGGGCAGATGTCGGTTCATCAAACAGCATAATTTTCGGCTTCATACACAGCGAACGGGCGATAGCCACACGCTGCTGTTGGCCACCCGATATCTGGCCAGGGAACTTATTGGCATGCTCTGCGATACGTACGCGTTCCAGGTAGTGCATTGCCAACGCCTCCGCTTCCTTTTTCGGCATCTTTCGTACCCAAATCGGCGCAAGCGTACAGTTCTGCAGAACGGTCAGGTGCGGAAACAGATTAAAGTGCTGAAATACCATTCCTACTTCCTGACGTACGCGTTCGATATTGCGGATATCTTCATTCAGCTCGATACCATCAACCACAATGCGTCCTTGCTGATGTTCTTCAAGATGATTAATACAGCGAATGGTTGTGGATTTTCCGGAGCCCGAAGGGCCGCAAAGGACGATGCGTTCTCCCTGCTTTACCTTAAGATTAATGTCCCTCAGGACATGAAATTGTCCGTACCATTTATTCACATTTTCCAGCGTAATCATCGCGTCGGCGGGTGTCATAGTTATTTGGCTCATAATTTCCTCAGTGCGGTGTACGCCCGGTGTTAAAGCGCTTTTCCAGATGCTGGCTGTAGCGCGACATGCTAAAACAAAAGATCCAGTAGATCAGGGCAGCAAAGACATATCCTTCGGTGGACATACCCAGCCAGACAGGGTCAACGGTTGCCTGTTGCACGCTGCTAAAGAGATCGAACAATCCGATAATGATCACCAGGCTGGTATCCTTGAAGAGGGCAATGATCGTGTTGACCAGACCCGGAATGACCAGCTTGAGTGCTTGTGGAAGAATGACCAGTCCCTGCGTTTTCCAGTAACCGAGAGCCAGTGATTCCGCAGCTTCGTACTGGCCCTTAGGCAACGCTTGCAGACCACCACGTACAACTTCAGCGACATAGGCGGACTGGAAGAGAATCACCCCCACCAGGGCACGGATCAGCTTGTCGATGGTTGTTCCCTCTGCCATAAACAGCGGCAGCATGACCGACGACATAAACAACACGGTGATAAGCGGTACGCCGCGCCAGAACTCAATGAAGATAACGGAGAGCACACGGACGATCGGCATTTTTGAACGCCGTCCCAGGGCCAGTAAAATCCCCCACGGTAAAGCACCAGCTATCCCCACTGAAGCGATAATCAGCGTCAGCGTCAGCCCGCCCCACTGGCGTGTTTCAACGCGTTCCAGTCCCAGGAAACCGCCATACAACAGTACCCAGACAATAATCGGATAAACTACGGCCCAGGCAGCAATATAGCGTCCACGCTGAGGCAGCTTTTTCCAGAACATAGCCGCGACAGAGAGCAGGCCGATAACCAGCGCCAGATTTATCCGCCAGCGCTGTTCATGGGGATACAATCCATACATGAACTGACCGAAACGCTCATGAATAAACACCCAGCAGGCGCCGGCTTTTGTACAGTCAGCTCGGGTTGAACCGACCCAGTTGGCCTGTAAAAATGCCCAGTTCAGCAGGGGAGGAATCAATTCCCACATGAGCCACAGGCAGACAATCGTCAGCAGGCTGTTACTCCAGCTGGAGAACAGATTCTTACGCGCCCACAGAATGAAACGTCCACCTGTCGAGTTGGCAGGGCGCGAGGAGTGCGACAGTATCGCTTTTGTCATCATAGATCCTTAGCGCTCGACCAGTGCTATACGGCGGTTATAAAGGTTCATCAGCAGTGAAATCACCAGGCTGATGATCAGATAGACAGACATCGTGATGGCGATGGTTTCAATGGCTTGTCCGGTCTGGTTAAGCACGGTTCCGGCGAAGAGTGACACCATATCCGGGTAACCAATGGCAGCGGCCAGCGACGAGTTTTTGACAATATTGAGATACTGGCTGGTCAGGGGGGGAATGATGACCCGTAAAGCCTGCGGAATGATGACCTGGCGAAGCGTCACGGTATGGGGCAATCCCAGCGAGCGTGCCGCCTCGTGCTGTCCATAAGGTACGGCCTGGATCCCTGCACGGATGATTTCTGCGATAAACGCGGACGTATAAATCGACAGCGCCAGCGTCAGGGCTGCCAGCTCGGGAATTAATACCATCCCGCCCTGAAAGTTAAAGCCACGCAGATGTGGAATATCCCAGTGCAAAGCGGCCCCAAACAGCCAGTGTGCAATTAGCGGCAGGCTAACGATCAGAACAACTGCCGTGGGCCAGGTTCTACGAAGCTGACCGGTTTTGATCTGATGCTTGCGGTTAAAACGGAATACCCCCGCAGAGAGCGCAAGCGCTATCACAATCGCGCCGATAAAAGCGTACAGTCCTTCACCCGGTTGAGGAGAAGGAATGGACAACCCACGGTTACTGAGGAAAAACAGCTCAAACGCGTCGACGGCCTGGCGGGGACCGGGAAGGTTACGCAGTACGGCGAAATACCAGAAGAAGATCTGCAGGAGCGGGGGGATATTGCGGAACGTCTCGATGTAAACAGTCGACAGTTTCCGCAGAAGCCAGTTTTCAGAAAGACGCGCCAGGCCAATAAAGAAGCCCAGTATCGACGCGAAGACGATACAAAGCGCCGATACCAACAGCGTATTCAGTAAACCGACCACGAACACGCGTCCGTACGTGTCACCTTCCTGGTAATCAATAAGGTGCTGAACAATACCAAACCCCGCGCTGCGATCTAAAAACGCGAAACCGGAGGTAATGCCGCGGTTATTCAGGTTGGTGATGGTGTTATGGATGAGATACACGGCGATGAGAACAACCGCAACAATAGCAATAATCTGGAATAGCCAGGCGCGGACCGCGGGATGAGAAAAGGATAGCGATCCTTTTACGGCTGAGCGGCGATGGGACATAAAGAAACCTCAGTAACCATGACTCTGGAGTGGGCACTGCCGGAGCAGTGCCCGTTACAGCTATGACTTAACGAACTGGTGGTGCGTACTGAATACCGCCGTTGTTCCAGAGATTGTTCTGGCCGCGTTTGATCTTCAGCGGGCTTTCCGATCCCACGTTGTGTTCAAAGATCTCAGAGTAGTTGCCCACCTGTTTGATGATGTTGTAAGCCCACTTGTTATCCAGCTTCAGATCCTTGCCGAAATCACCTTCTTTACCGAGCAGGTGTGCCATATCCGGGTTGGATGGCTTAGCGGCTTTCTCATCAACGTTTTTAGAGTTGATGCCCATCTCTTCTGCGTTCAGCATGGCAAACAGCGTCCAGCGAACGATGGAGAACCAGTCTTCATCGCCACGACGAACGACGGGGCCGAGAGGCTCTTTGGAGATGACTTCAGGCAGGACAATCCACTCTGCCGGGTTGCTCAGCTTAATGCGTAAGGCATACAGCTGTGACTGGTCAGAGGCCAGCGTGTCGCAACGGCCGGATTCCAGCGCTTTGGCCGATTCATCCGAGCGGTCGAATGTCACCGGGGTGTATTTCATGTTGTTCGCTTTGAAATAATCCGCGACGTTCAGCTCGGTATCGGTGCCCGCCTGGATACAAACGGTGGCGCCATCCAGTTCCTTGGCGCTTTTCAGGCCCGCTTTATTGTGGGTCAGGAAGCCGATGCCGTCATAATAGGTCACGCCCGTAAATGACATCCCCATGCCGGCATCACGGGAGGAGGTCCAGGTGGTGTTACGGGAAAGCATGTCGACCTCGCCGGACTGCAGCGCCGTAAAGCGTTCTTTCGCCGTCAGCGGGGTATATTTTACTTTGCTGTCATCGCCAAAAACGGCGGCTGCAACGCCACGGCAGACATCCACATCAATACCGGTAAATTTGCCGTTCGCATCGGCATAAGAGAAGCCAGGCAAACCGTCACTGATACCACATTGAACAAAACCTTTCTTTTTAACGGCATCCAGTGTCGTTCCCGCATGGGCTTGACCGGCTACGGCAAACAACATGCCTGCAGCGGCCAGGCTGGCTATCATCGTCTTTTTCATAATGCATCCTGTGTGGCGAAATTTATCGTTATAGAGGCGTTTTTAAACGCTTTACCTGTCTGTGGCTTTGGCCAACGTTTATAAAGCAAACGTAATGCCAGTTTTGCGTTCGACAAAATAAGAGACGAGTGAACGCTTAATGCTGAGTGTAGACAGGCTTAAATAAAACGAGCGCCCCAGAACGGTGCGAAATTACAACCTGTGCCACAAATCGGAGCAAAAGTTGCGAGTTGGGTCAGGAAAAAGAAGAGATAGTTTTCAGCGTGAATATTGGCAGGGTATTCAATAATCTTAATGTGTGAAAATCATCACGATAGAATAAGTAATTTGAATGAATATGCGAAAAAGTTGTGACTGACTTCAGGCTTAGATTAATTTAGTGAATATTTACAGGGCTATTTTTTTACTTATTTGAAAATATTGCACTCATTAAAAGCAAAAGCGCGGCCAGAGCCGCGCTTTCTCAACAGATGTTACTTCGTGAGGGCAACAATACCCAGTGTTAAACCCGCTACTGCGGCAGCACCGCCGGCGATAGCACCCGCAGTCTCCCAGTTATCCTGGGTGGTGCCTTTCATACAGGTATTGGTATGAACCAGTCGGCCCTGGTCGTCGTAAACCGGTACACATGGAGAATCGTGCGCGCAACCAGCAAGCAGCGCAGCGAGAAGTGCAACGGAAATGAATCTTTTCATGATGTTACCTCAGTATTATTTCTCATCCGCTATAAAGCCAGGAGGGCTATTAACGAACTGGAAGTTATTTTACCACCGGGGTAAGTTCTCGTTACACGAGGAATAATCTCAAATTATGTAGTTTGTAAAAATCGTGGAGAAAAGTCGGTTTCAGGAGGAATTAATGGAGACATTATGGAGTTGCAAGAGACTGTTTTTACTTAATGCAAATCATCATATTCTTAATGCTTCCTTTATGTAAAACCTAATTCGTTGTTTAAGTTAAAAATAAAAAGGCACCAGAGGTGCCTTTTCAGGGAAACATTAACCTTTATGGTGAGTAAACCGTCGCCGAACAACCACAAAGAAAACGGGCACGAAGAAAATCGCCAGAAGCGTTGCGGAAAGCATTCCCCCCATAACGCCCGTACCGACGGCGTTTTGCGCGCCGCTCCCGGCCCCGGTGCTGATCACCAGCGGCATGACGCCAAGAATAAAGGCCAGAGACGTCATCAGGATCGGTCGAAGGCGCATCCTGGAAGCTTCCAGCGTGGCTTCAATAATGCCTTTGCCTTCTTTATCCATCAGGTCTTTAGCAAATTCGACGATCAGGATGGCGTTTTTCGCCGATAAACCAATCGTCGTCAGCAGGCCGACCTGGAAATAGACGTCATTGTTTAACCCGCGCAGCGACGCTGCGAGAAGAGCCCCAATGACCCCAAGCGGCACAACCAGCATAACGGAGAACGGAATGGACCAGCTTTCATACAGCGCAGCCAGGCACAGGAACACCACGATCAGTGAAATGGCGTACAGGGCAGGCGCCTGGTTACCCGAGAGCCGCTCCTGATAAGACATCCCCGTCCAGTCATAGCCGATGCCGGAAGGCAGTTTTGCCGCGAGACTTTCCATCATAGCCATGGCCTCACCGGTGCTTTTACCCGGGGCTGATTCACCCAGGATCTCCATAGAGGGCATCCCGTTATAGCGTTCCAGACGAGGTGAACCATACACCCAGCGAGCGTTGCTGAAGGCGGAGAACGGGACCATTTCCCCATTCGCGCTGCGCACGTAAAGGTTATTAATATTTCCCGGCAACATACGGAATTTTGCGTCGGCCTGTACGTAGACCTTTTTCACGCGACCATGATCGATAAAGTCATTCACATAGGTGCCACCTAAGGCCGTCGAAATCGTCTGATTGACGTCAGAAAGGCTGACGCCCAGCGCCTGCGCTTTCTCCTGATCGACATCCAGCTTGAACTGAGGCGTATCTTCAAGACCGTTAGGGCGCACGCGAACCAGCAGGTCAGTGTGCTCATGCACCATGCTGAGCAGTTGGTTACGCGCCTGCGTCAGCTGGGTATGCCCCAGGTTGGCCTGATCGATCAATTCAAAATCGAAGCCCGTGGCGGTACCCAGTTCGATAATTGCAGGCAGGTTAAACGGGAACACGAGGCCATCTGTAATTTGACTGAAGGCTTTTGTCGCGCGGCTCACAA
Source organism: Enterobacter cloacae complex sp. S3 (assembly GCF_014930495.1). Taxonomy (NCBI): domain Bacteria; kingdom Pseudomonadati; phylum Pseudomonadota; class Gammaproteobacteria; order Enterobacterales; family Enterobacteriaceae; genus Enterobacter; species Enterobacter cloacae complex sp. S3. Next base: position 6,697 of record NZ_JADBRD010000007.1, read on the forward strand.
TGGCTTCGACGCCGTTTTCCGCCCCCGGGCGCTCCTCCCAGGGCTTCAGGCTGACGAAGGCGATACCGGCGTTCTGACCCTGGCCGCTAAAGCTAAAGCCGTTTACGGTAAAGACGGATTCCACGTTCGCCTTTTCGTTGTTCAGATAGTAGTCCTGAACCTGATCGAGGACCTGCTGAGTACGCGTCTGGGTTGCACCCGCCGGGAGTTGAACCATCGTCATAAACACCCCCTGATCCTCTTCGGGCAGGAAGGAGGTAGGCAAGCGCAGGAAGAGCACCGCCATCCCTCCGACGATAATGACGTACACCGCCAGATAGCGCCCTGTCTTACGCAAAATACCGCTCACGCTGTTGCTGTAGTGCTCCACGCTTTTATCAAAGAGCGCATTAAACCAGCCGAAGAAGCCGCCTTTCTTCTCATGATGGTCGCCGGATACGGGCTTAAGCAACGTTGCGCAGAGTGCGGGCGTCAGGATTAGCGCAACCAGTACGGACAACGCCATCGCGGAAACGATAGTCAGCGAGAACTGGCGATAGATCGCCCCCGTCGAGCCGCCAAAAAAGGCCATCGGAATAAAGACCGCCGATAGCACCATTGCGATCCCCACCAGTGCACCCTGGATCTGCTCCATCGACTTCTGCGTGGCCTCTTTCGGCGGCAGTTTGTCTTCGACCATGACGCGTTCAACGTTCTCAACGACCACGATAGCGTCATCGACCAGCAGACCTATCGCCAGCACCATACCGAACATCGTCAGGGTGTTGATGGAGAAACCGAATGCCGCCAGAACCGCAAAGGTACCCAGCAGAACGACCGGCACCGCGATAGTCGGGATGAGCGTCGCCCGCAGGTTTTGCAGGAACAGGTACATCACCAGGAAGACGAGAACGATCGCTTCAAACAGGGTCTTCACCACTTCGTGAATGGATATTTTCACAAAAGGGGTGGTGTCATAGGGATAGACAACTTTCAGCCCCTGCGGGAAGAACTGCTGCAGTTGCGCCAGCTTGCTCTTAATGGCTGCCGCGGTGTCCAGCGCATTTGCCCCGGTTGCCAGCTTAATCCCCAGACCGGTTGCCGCCTGCCCGTTAATTTTAGTGACCATGTTGTAGTTTTCGCCACCCAGCTCAATACGAGCCACGTCCTTCAGATGAACCATCGAGCCGTCCTGATTCACCTTGAGCGTCACGCGGCCAAACTCCTCCGGTGATTTCAGGCGGGTTTGCGCGATGATTGAGGCATTCAGCTGTTGCCCGGGAATGGACGGCGTTCCGCCCAGCTGGCCTGCTGCTATCTGGTCGTTCTGCGTTTTCAGCTGGTTGATAATATCCTGCGGCGTCAGCTGGTATTTGTTCATCGCGTTGCTGTCGAGCCAGATGCGCATCGCATACTGAGCGCCAAACAGCTGAACGTCACCGACGCCAGACGTTCGGCTGATGGCATCTTTGACGTTCGAAGCGACATAGTCAGAGATGTCATTCTGCGTGAGATTTTTGTTGTCTGAAACAAAGCCGGCGACCAGCAGGAAGCTGCTGCTGGATTTCTCCACGCCAATCCCTTGCTGCTGAACCTCTTGCGGCAGCAGCGGCATGGCGAGCTGCAGCTTGTTCTGCACCTGTACCTGGGCGATGTCCGGATCGGTTCCTGACTCGAAGGTCAGGGTGATGGTGACATTACCCGCTGAATCGCTGGTGGAGGACATATACATCAGCTTATCGATACCGTTCATGTTCTGTTCGATAACCTGGGTCACGGTATCCTGCACCGTTTGAGCGTCCGCTCCCGGGTAAGTCGCGGATATCGCCACGGCGGGAGGAGCAATGGTCGGATACTGTGCGACGGGAAGTTTGAGAATGGCCAGCCCGCCTGCAATCATCAAAATGATGGCAAGTACCCAGGCGAAAACCGGTCTTTGAATAAAGAAATTAGCCATTTCGTCGTCCCTTAACCGGCTGGCGTCGTGGTGATATCAGGCGTGGCGACGACGGTTACCCCGGGTCTGACTTTCTGTAGCCCGCTGACAATCACGCGGTCACCGTTTTTCAGCCCTTCCGTCACCAGCCAGCGATCGCCAATTGCCTGAGGGGCCACGACGGTTCGCGGCTCAACCTGATTTTTATCATTCACCACCAGGACGGTTGCATCGCCTCGCGGTGTACGGGTCACGCCTTGCTGTGGTACCAGAATCGCCTCCGGCTGGGTGCCTTCATCAATGCGGGCGCGAACGAACATGCCGGGTAACAACAGATGCTGAGGGTTCCGGAAAATGGCGCGCAGGGTAATCGAGCCGGTACTTTCATCGACCGTGACGTCAGAGAACTGCAATGTGCCTTTTAGCGGGTAGGGCTGCCCGTTCTCCATCAGCAGCTCAACGTTGCTGGCGATATCACCTTTTTGCAGGCTTGTCTGTTTCAGGCGCATAAAATCATTACTGGACTGGGTGACATCAACATAAATCGGATCGAGCAGCTGGACCGTTGCCAGTGCTGCGGCTTGCCCGTTCGTCACCAGCGCCCCTTCGGTCACGCTGGATTTTCCGATACGACCATCAACCGGAGAGGTCACTTTGGTGTAGGCAAGGTTGATACGTGCGCTTTCAACACCCGCTTTTGCGGCAACCACGCTGGCATCTGCCTGCTGAGCCGTCGCCACGGCCTGGTCATACTCCTGCTTACTGACATACTGGGTGCCTACCAGCGGGAGATAACGTTTCACCGTCAGGTGCGCAATATTGGCCGCCGCCTGAGCCTTCGCCAGTTCGCCTTTCGCGCTGTCATAGGCTGCCTGATAGGGCGCAGGATCAATCTGGTAAAGTGACTCGCCCGCTTTTACATCGCTACCCTCCGCGAAGTTACGGCGCAGGATAATGCCGCTAACCTGAGGACGAACCTCCGCAACGCGAAATGCATCTGTTCTGCCCGGGAGTTCAGTGGTGACCGCCAGAGGCGCGCTTTTAACAATATGCACGCTGACCTGAGGCACCTGCTGGTGTTGCTGTTGATTTTCCTGACCATCGCATCCAGTGAGCAGTACCGCGCAGACAATGAAACCGGATAAGGGCAAACGTCTGAAATGATTCGTCATTACTGTTCCTTTAAATACCCATTCACCGATATATGCCGCGAATCGGTAGCAAGGGCAGAGGGATAAAAATAAAATGTAGCTGCGTATAATAATGAGGGTATTTAATGTTTTTTAATTTATAAGTGCGAATAACCGTGTTTGTAGAAAAAAATCAGAATCAGACCGGGTCCATTCAGGGATATACTTCAGGCATGTTAATCAGGTAAATGAGTTTAATGTTTTTAATTATTCACTCCGCCAATTTAATTGGGGCGATATATTTATATTGATTATAAATTAAGAGGGGTGACTTTTTTTGTGCAAAATTAAAACGGATTTTAGTGAATACTTACATTTGCATGAACGCAATATTACTTTTAAACCTTGTGAGTAACGAGTAGTTGCCTATGGCGCGTAAAAAGAAAGAAGAGGCTCAACAAACCCGGCAGCAGCTGATTGAGGCGGCTATTGAACAGTTTGCGACGCGGGGCGTAGCCAGCACGACGCTGACGGATATCGCTGATGCTGCTAAGGTGACGCGCGGCGCGATCTACTGGCACTTCACCAGTAAATCTGAAATATTTAATGCCATCTGGGAACAGCAATTACCGCTTCGCGAGATTATTCACGACAAGCTTTCCCTTTCCGATAGTGACGATCCATTGTTAAAACTTCGTGAGCAATTTATTACTGCGCTGCAGTATATTGCCCATGAACCCCGGCAATGTGCGCTTTTACAAATTCTGTATCATAAGTGTGAATTTAGCAGCGATATGATTTCTGAACGTGAAATTAGAAAGCGTATCGGATTCAACGATGACACGCTACGCGCCGCGCTGGAGACCTGTATTTCGCGAAACATCATTTCGCCACAGGTGAATGTTGATCTCACCTTGATTGTATTCCACGGTTTTTTTAGCGGAATAATTAAAAACTGGTTAATGAATAACGACAGTTTTAATCTTTATCAGCAGGCTCCCGCTCTGGTCGATAGCATACTGGCGACACTCCCGGTTATTCGCGTGTCGCCAGATGAGGGTGCTTACTGTTCAGCGGCAGGTAACATTTCCCCTCGGGCACAAAGTGCCTCTATGGTCTGCGCGCTGACGGGTTTACCTAACAGATAACCCTGAAGGGTGTTACAGCCCAGCTCGGTTAAAAAGGCTTGCTGCGCTTCGGTTTCCACACCTTCAGCCACGACTTTCAGGTTAAGTGTTTTAGCGAGAGCCACAATCGCTGAGACAATAGTGGCATCCTCGCTTTCGCCGCTGAGCTCTTTCACAAACGCCCTGTCGATTTTCAATTCGCAGGCCGGTAAGCGCTTGAGATACAGCAGGCTCGAATATCCGGTGCCAAAATCATCAATGGAGGCTTTCACGCCTGCATCCGTCAGCTCTGTCAGCACGCGTACGCTTTCATCCGGGTTGCTCATCGCCGTGGTTTCCGTCACTTCGAGGATCAACATTTCCGGTGGCACCTGGTGAAGTGCCAGGCAGTCGAGAACCGTTTTAACCAGCGAAGGTTGCTCAAACTGCAGTGTCGACAGGTTTACCGCCATTGACCAGCTTTGATGTCCCTGAAGATGCCATTCCCGCAGCTGGCGACAGGCTTCATTAATCACCCAGTTGCCAATCGGGACGATCAGCCCCGTTTTTTCCGCCAGCGGCAGAAAAAGGTCCGGCGTCAGCAACCCTTGCTTAGGATGCTGCCAGCGCAACAGCGCCTCGAATCCGAGGACCGGGCCCGCCGGGGCGTGAAATTTTGGCTGATACAGCAGGCGCAGCTCATTGCGATCGATCGCCATCCACAAATCGTTCATTAACTGGAGATGGGTCTGCGCCAGGGTGTTCATGGAGGGCTGGAAGAAGTGGTAACCGTTACGGCCCATATGCTTCGTGTGATACATCGCCGCGTCGGCGTTAAACATCAGCTCACGCTCGGTTTTGCCGTCGTGAGGGTACAGCGCGATACCAATGCTGAGGGTCACCACCAGTTCATAGGGGCTGAGATTGAAGGGGCTATCGATCGCGCGCACCAGCGAATTCGCCAGCGATGCCGCGTCGTCCGGACCTTCTCCCTCTGCCAGCAGAACAAATTCATCACCGCCGATGCGTGCAAGGGTGAACTGGCCTTTCAGGAGAAGCAGCAGACGCTGCGTAACGGCGACCAGCAGCCTGTCACCGACATCATGGCCGTAGGCGTCATTGATAGCTTTAAAGCCGTCAAGATCCATGAACATCAGGGCAAAGTGATTCCCTTCACGATCGGCTTTGCTGATGGCCTGATCCAGTCTGTCTTCCAGCAGGATACGGTTGGGCAGACGCGTCAGGGTATCGTGTAGCGCCAGCTGAGCGAGTTCCCGGTTAGCTTCTGCCAGCGACGAGGCCAGAAGGGCGGTACGAGCCTGAAGGCGGGCATCCAGCATCGACACCAGCAGGGTGATCCCAAGAATAGAGAGCGCGACGACGCTGACCAGCACCGCCAGCCAGCTCCCGTTAATCCCCTCATGGTGAACCATTGTGGACATCGGAAACTGCGCCGCTTTCATCCCGGCATAGTGCATGCCGGCAATGGCAATTCCCATCGTGATGGCGGCACCCATGCGCATCAGCACGACCTGCGCGGCTTCGCGACGCAGGCGGAAGGTCAGCCATAATGCCGCGAGTGAAGCGGCAAGCGCAATCACGACCGAAATGGCCACCCAGACCTTGTCCCAGATTATCCCGGGCATCACCTCCAGCGCCGCCATGCCGGTGTAATGCATGGCCACAATACCGCTCCCCATCACCAGCGCGCCGGGCAGCAGTCGGCGCAGGCGTAGTTGCTCGCAGCTCACAAGCCATAGCGCAAACAGCGACGAACCCACGGCGATGACCATAGATAATACCGTCAGGGTGGCGTTGTAGCTCATGCTCATGGAGAGGTCCATCGCCAGCATGCCGATAAAATGCATGGCCCACACGCCAATCCCCATAGCAATACCGCCGCCAGCCAGCCAGACGCGGGCAGCGACGCCCTCACTCCCGGCGACGCGTGCAGCCATGTTCAGCGCGGTATACGCAGCAAGAATGGCAACAACAAAGGAGAGGACGACAAGGATATGGTTGTATTGGCTGACCAGCATGGACGGTTCTACTCGAGTGTGGGGTTACGCTAGAGCGGTTGAGAAGGGCGAGACATTATCACCGTCAGGTAATGGCTCAAAGGGATTTAAATCCCCGTTTTTAGTGGGTAATAACGGGGTGATTTGCGCAATCGGGCGGTTAGTCGAGCTCTGAGCAGTTCACGAGTTTCAGCGGATTGACGGAGTTCATATTGCGACACTTATCGGTTTCGGTGCTCATCAGTTCAATCCACTGCATAAGGAGTGTATCAAAAATGAGAACGGAGATTGCAAAGACAACCAGCCACCAGTATTTACGAATCATTGTGTCATTCCGCGAGAAAATCGCCAGTAAGGTGGGGGAAATATACACGAAAAACTGGGGTTGAAAAGCAGGAGAGGCGAAGGTTTACAATGCGTTGACGGAGAAGCGCAGGTAATAAAAAAGGCGCTTCCCCATGCCGAAGAGCGCCTTTTTAAACAAGCATTTAACTGATTAGTATCAGTTCATGCCGTATTTTTTCAGTTTCTTACGCAGAGTACCACGGTTGATACCCATCATCAGCGCAGCGCGGGTTTGGTTACCGCGGGTGTATTGCATCACCATGTCCAACAGTGGCTGTTCAACTTCAGCCAGTACCAGCTCATACAGGTCATTAACATCCTGACCGTTCAGTTGAGCAAAATAGTTCTTCAGTGCCTGTTTAACCGAGTCACGCAGGGGCTTTTGAGTTACCTGGTCCTGAGAGTTAACGGTAGAAACGGTCAGTACGTCAGAATTTACGCGTTGTTCGAACATAGTTCTGTCAGCTCTTTATTTCATTACGCAAGATTTTCGAAGTATGCCTCCAACGCCTCCAGCTGTACGCTGGCATCCTCTATGGCGTTGAATGTGCGCCGAAACTGGTCATCTGGAGCGTGCTCCTGGAGATACCAGGAGACGTGTTTACGCGCAATTCGGTACCCTTTTGCCTGACCGTAGTGGTCATGCAGTTCCCGAACATGCGAACAAAGCAAGCGCTTAACCTCTGCCAGAGGCAGCGGGGCAAGCAGCTCCCCAGTGTCCAGATAATGCTGGATTTCCCGGAAGATCCAGGGTCTTCCCTGAGCTGCACGTCCTATCATCAGAGCATCAGCTCCCGTATAGTCGAGTACAGCCCTGGCTTTAAGCGGGTCAGTTATGTCGCCATTCGCGATAATCGGAATGGAAACTTTCTGCTTAACTGCCCGAATGCTGTCGTATTCAGCTTCACCGTTGAACAAACAGGCGCGAGTGCGTCCATGGATGGTCAGGGCCTGAATGCCACAGTCTTCGGCCAGTTGGGCAATCTCTACACAGTTACGGTGTTCCGGCGACCAACCCGTGCGAATCTTCAACGTAACAGGAACGTCCACCGCGCTGACAACCGCCGTCAGGATAGCTTTCACCTGGTCGGGGTATTGCAGAAGGGCTGAACCTGCAAGCTTGCGATTCACCTTTTTGGCCGGGCACCCCATATTGATATCAATAATCTGGGCACCACTTTCCACGTTAATCCGCGCGGCATCTGCCATCTCTTCAGGCACGCTTCCGGCAATTTGCACGGTGCGAATACCTGGTTCATCAACGTGCACCATCCGAAGGCGGGATTTATCGCTTTCCCAAACCTGCGGGTTAGACGACATCATCTCGGATACGGTTAAACCGGCTCCCATCTCATAGCACAGCGTCCTGAACGGCCGGTCTGTAATACCTGCCATTGGGGCTGCGATCAGGCGATTTCTAAGCTGGTGGTGTCCGATGCGCATGAGTTAAGAAATGACCATACTGTGACTGCAAGGCGGCGTATATTACGCATTTTTTGCACGAGATGAAAGGCCAAACTTTGAACAATCCACTGTTGTAGATCAAGGAATCGCCGCCCAATCTTCCCGTTAAAAATTATTCATTATTTAAATCATTAAGTTATATGATAATGGTTATTTTATGGGCGCTTACAATTTCCCGTAACTTCTCATCATTTCTGAATAAATGCGTCGCTGAAGCGGGATAATCTGCTGTTTTTAACAGCAGATTTCCCTTCTTCTTTGCGATCTGCGTCGCATTTTAGAACATGATCGTCATGCGAAAAATGCGTGTTATTCGACCACGACGCGCCCATGCAGCGACTGTACCGGACGGTTATTATCGTGATGCATTGTCCGGGTGAATCTGGCAAGTTGTTCTGCAGAAACCGTCAGGGGCTGTTTAAGTACAATCCAGGTAACGCCTTCTGAACACGGTGGAGTGGTCAGTGAACCGCTAAAGCGCCAGTACGTTTTATTTTTTGGCAGCAGTTTGTTCAGGTTGAGATCCTGTTTGATGGAGACGTTCTGCTCGGCCTGCTGAGGCATAACGCGCCACAGTTTTTCAAGCTCCGGGTTTGCGGCCCCTTTATCAAACATGACCGCCACCACCGTCAGTTCCCCACTGGCATTTTTATGAACCAGATGCATTTCCATCGCGTACCTCTTGCCATGTACGGTGTTTTCGCTCGGCGCGTGGAAATGGAACTGCTGTAACGTCCAGGTTTGCTTATCGAGAGTAAGGGTATCGCGGGTGTTCGCCTGTTCACCTGCCTGAATGGTATGGCCATTGTTCGTCAGTGTAACAGGGCCATCAACGTAGTGGGTTTGTAGCGGGGAGAGATGGGCGTTAGTGGTCGAATCAATATTAACAGGAGACTGGTTCATACCGCTTTGACAGGTCTTGTATGCCTCGTCCATCTCGCCCCAGTGTTGCGGTGAACCTTCCCCTTCATAGCTCCAGTGTGATGCAAATGCTGAAGCCGAAATCATGCTCAGCGCCAGCAGCGCTGCCTTGCCTGTAACGTGTGTCATCATATTCTTCCGGTGAATTTTTGTAATACAAATCAACATGATTTGTAGGGTTATTTTACCGAAGAATGAACGGGGGAGAGAGGATTATCAGAGGGTGAGAGGCGTGGTCAGATGACCACGCCAGATTCTTATTTTTTACGCCCGGTGATGCGGCACCACTCTTCTTTTTCCAGCACCGGGTCGAGGGCAAAGAGATCGGCGTAGGCTTCACACACGCTGTCGGCCTGGCTTGCCAGGATACCGGAAAGCCCCAGCAGACCGCCCTCAACGGGCAGCACGCTGATTAACGGAGCCAGTTCGCGCAGTGGGCCCGCCAGAATGTTTGCGACCACCACATCGGCTTTCATGGCTTCTGGCTGAGCATCCGGCAGATACAGCTCCAGACGATCGGAGACGCCGTTACGCTCGGCATTATCGCGGCTGGCCTGAATCGCCTGCGGATCGATATCGATCCCGATGGCTTTTGCCGCGCCCAGCTTCAGGGCTGCAATCGCGAGGATCCCGGATCCGCAGCCGAAGTCGATCACTGTCTTACCGTCCAGATCCAGACCATCCAGCCACTGCAGGCACAGAGACGTGGTTGGGTGAGTACCGGTACCAAACGCCAGACCCGGGTCGAGCATCACGTTGACTGCGCTTTCATCAGGGACATCGCGCCAGCTCGGACAGATCCACAGACGTTTGCCGAACTGCATCGGGTGGAAGTTATCCATCCACTCGCGTTCCCAGTCTTTGTCTTCCAGCTGTTCGATTTTATGCACGAAACCCGCGCCCAGCAGAGGATGATTCTCCAGAATCGCGACAACCTCTTTCATATCGGTTTCGGCATCAAACAGGCCAATAACGTCGGTATCACCCCACAGGCGGGTTTCGCCCGGCAGCGGCTCAAAGACCGGCGTGTCATGCGTGTCCTGGAAGGTGATAGAGACCGAACCGGCCTCCATCAGCGCATCGCTCAGCTCTTCGGCGTTAGCGCCGGTTGTGTTCAGTTTTAGTTGGATCCACGGCATGGCAAAACTCTTTATTTATCAGTAGAAATCATAGCGGGTTGTGGGACGGGTTGACCGAAACGGTTCCCCACCACAAACGCCAGTAAACTTAGCAGTAACGAAGGCACAATCGGATGGAAGCCCAGGTACTGAATCTTAAACGTTGCGAGGACGGCGTAAAGCACGCCGCCGACAATCATCGCGCTCAGCGCACCGGCGGCATTCGCGCGCTCCCAGTAGAGTCCTAACACCAGCGGCCACAGGAATACCGCTTCAAGCCCACCAAATGCCAGCAGGTTCAGCCAGATGATCATCTCCGGCGGGCGCCACGCGGCTAACAGCAGCAATGCCCCTAACGCCAGAGTAATAACGGCCGACATGCGCTTCAGGCGCCGTTCATTCTCTGCCTGCTCAGGACGCAGGTTCAGATAGAGATCTTTTATGATCGTAGCGGAACTTTGCAGCAGCTGAGCGTTGATGGTCGACATAATGGCGGCCATCGGTGCGGCGAGGAAGATCCCGGCGGCAAATGGCGGCAGTACTTTAACCATCAGGGTTGGGATAACCAGATCGGGTACGGTAAGGTCAGGAATAACTGCCCGACCTAACGCGCCCGCCAGGTGCATACCAAACATCAGGATTGCGACAACGATAGTGCCGATAATGATACCTCTGTGCACGGCTTTGCTGTCTTTGTAAGAGATACAGCGGACGGCGGTATGCGGCAGGCCAATCACCCCAAAGCACACCAACACCCAGAACGAGGTCATAAAGGTTGGAGAAAGGATGTCATCCGCGCCCTGCGGCGAAACCAGTTTTGGATCGATCGCCTCGAGCGTTTCAACCGCATGGCTCAGGCCGCCCGCGGCGTGCACAATGCCGACCAGCAGGACGATAGTGCCGATAAGCATAACCATGCCCTGCATCGTATCGTTCAGCACGCTGGCGCGGAATCCGCCAAACGCGGTATACAGCGCAATGCTGACTCCGAAGATGATCAAGCCTGTCTCGTAGGGAATACCCGCCGCCGTTTCCAGCAGGCGTGCCCCGCCGATAAACTGTACCGTCATTGCGCCAATAAAGGCCACCAGCAGGCTTAAGCTGGCCAGCCACACCAGTAAACGGCTCTGATAGCGGGCAAACAGCATATCGTTGAGCGTCACGGCATTATAACGGCGCGCCAGAATGGCAAATTTTTTACCCAGTATGCCCAGCGAGAGCCAGACGGCAGGAAGCTGGATCATCGCCAGCAGCACCCAGCCTAACCCGTATTTATAGGCTGCTCCGGGTCCGCCGATAAACGAACTGGCGCTGATGTAGGTCGCGGTCAGCGTCATGGCCAGCACGACGCCGCCCATCGAGCGGCTGCCAAGAAAATACTCGTTCAGGAAGGTGCCCGTCGTTCTTTTACGCATGGCGTAAACGGATAAACCAAACACCACTAACAAGTAAGCGATAAGCGGCAGAATGACTTCAAGCTGCATCATCGTCCTCCAGCGGAATATCGCGATAAATGAATTTCACCATTGCCCAGCACAGCAGGATGAAGACCAGCGGTACCAGCAGACACGCCATTTCGAACCAGTGCGGCAGGCCGGTGATGCCAATAGCGGAGTCAGGTAAGTAAGCAGTTACTAACCATGCAGCGAGATAGAGAAGGGTCAGCCACAGCGCCCAGCGCGCTTCTTTATGGGCCTGAACAAAACGTTTGTCCATTTTTTGTCCCTTGTGGATGAAGAAAGCGGGGATTGTACATGATGGGGCCTGGCGATCCCCAGAAATAAAAAAGGCCGGATAATCCGGCCTTTTAGCAACACAGGTCTCTTACTTCTCGTTCAGACCGAGTTTTTTCTCCAGATAGTGGATATTAGTTCCACCATTCTGGAAGTGCTCGTCGCTCATGATACGCATCTGCAGATCTACGTTGGTTTTGATACCGTCGATGATCAGCTCCTGCAGGGCGTTTTTCATGCGGGCAATCGCCACGTCACGGTTTTCGCCGTAGCAGATAAGCTTGCCGATCATTGAGTCATAGTACGGCGGTACGGTGTAACCGGCGTAGATATGAGACTCCCAGCGCACACCAAAGCCACCCGGCGCGTGGAAACGCGTGATTTTACCCGGGCTTGGCAGGAAGGTGTTCGGGTCTTCGGCGTTGATACGGCACTCTACCGCATGGCCTTTCACCACAACTTCTTCCTGCTTGATGGACAGCGGCTGGCCTGCAGCGATACGCAGCTGTTCTTTGATCAGGTCAACGCCGGTGATCATTTCGGTAACCGGGTGTTCAACCTGAATACGGGTGTTCATTTCGATGAAATAGAACTCGCCGTTTTCGAACAGGAACTCAAAGGTACCTGCACCGCGATAGCCGATATCGACACACGCTTTGGAGCAACGCTCGCCGATGTAGCGACGCAGTTCCGGGGTAATGCCCGGTGCTGGTGCTTCTTCGACCACTTTCTGGTGACGACGCTGCATGGAGCAGTCACGTTCTGCCAGATAGATCGCGTTACCCTGACCGTCAGCCAGCACCTGAATTTCGATGTGGCGTGGGTTTTCCAGGTATTTTTCCATGTACACCATGTCATTGCTGAAAGCGGCTTTCGCTTCTGCTTTGGTCATGGAGATGGACTGCGCCAGTTCAGCATCGCTACGCACAACGCGCATACCGCGACCGCCGCCGCCGCCGGACGCCTTGATGATAACCGGGTAGCCAATGCGTTTAGCATGAGCACGGTTAGCATCCATGTCGTCGGTCAGAGGGCCGTCAGAGCCTGGTACGGTTGGAACACCGGCTTTTTTCATCGCGGTGATTGCAGACACTTTGTCGCCCATCAGGCGGATGGTGTCGGCTTTCGGGCCGATGAAGATGAAGCCAGAGCGTTCAACCTGCTCAGCAAAGTTGGCGTTCTCAGAGAGGAAGCCGTAACCCGGATGAATTGCCACCGCGCCGGTGATTTCAGCGGCACTGATGATAGCCGGGATGTTCAGATAGCTTTTTACGGACGGAGCCGGGCCAATACAGACCGTCTCATCCGCCAGCAATACGTGTTTTAAATCGCGATCCGCGCTTGAGTGCACAGCGACGGTCTTGATGCCCAGTTCTTTACAGGCACGAAGAATACGCAGTGCGATCTCGCCGCGGTTGGCGATAACAATTTTATCCAGCATGTACGCCTCGTTACTCGATGACGACCAGCGGCTCGTCAAATTCAACCGGCTGACCACTTTCGACCAGAATCGCTTTCACAGTACCTGATTTGTCTGCTTCGATCTGGTTCATCATTTTCATCGCTTCAACGATGCACAGGGTATCGCCTACGTTGACTTTCTGACCCACTTCGATGAACGCCTTCGCGTCCGGGCTCGGGGTGCGGTAGAAAGTACCAACCATTGGGGAACGTACGATGTGACCACTGATTTCTGCTGCAGCGGCAGGTGCGGCTTCAGCTGCTGGCGCAACGGCTGCGGAGAGCGCAGGCTGCTGCACTGGCGCAGCATAAGCTTGCTGCATTACCGGGAAGCTAGCGGCTGGGGCTGCACGGCTGATGCGTACAGACTCTTCGCCTTCAGAAATTTCCAGTTCGGAGATGCCTGATTCTTCAACCAGCTCGATCAGTTTTTTAATCTTACGAATATCCATGAGTGGGTTCCGTACTCTTGTTTAGTGTGATTGTGACAAGCGTTTTACCGCTGTCTGTAAAGCGTATGAATAGCCGTCTGCGCCCAGTCCACAGATAACGCCAGCAGCGATATCTGACAGATACGAATGGTGACGGAACGGCTCTCGGGCGTGCACATTACTCAGGTGGATCTCGATAAACGGGATACTCACCGCGAGCAGTGCGTCGCGGATAGCAACACTGGTGTGCGTAAACGCGGCCGGATTGATCAGGATATAGTCCACATTGTCTTTAGCCTGATGAATACGGTCGATGAGTGCGTACTCCGCATTCGACTGAAAATGATCCAAATCCACATTCAGTGACGCTGCTTCCGTTCCCAGACGGTTAACAATTTCACTCAATGTTAGCGTGCCGTACTTCTCTGGCTCACGGGTGCCGAGCATGTTCAGGTTCGGTCCGTTCAAAACTAAGATATGGAATTTATCAGTCATTATGCCGCTATCTCCTGCGATTTTCGGGTAAAAAACAAAATATACCTTCGAAACGCAAATGTCACCTTTTCAGAGGCTTAAAACCGCTGTCAGGCGAACCAAGGTCGCACATTATAACGATTTCGTAGCATTTAGCAGCTAAATACTGGTCTTATCAGGGAAGATTATCAACCGCTATCCGAAAAAGATTTGCGGTTGACGGGTAATCTGCGGGAAAACGCACAGTTTCGCGAACTATCGCAACCACTGGCGGAACTTCTTGTAACGCCATGCCAAAAGCGCCACGGCCGCCAGTGCATAAAGGATTGGCTGCGGCGAGAGGATCTTCACCGACCACAGGTAATGAATGGGAGCGAGGATCGCGACAAGATAGACGAAGTTATGCAGAAGCTGCCAGCGCCTGCCCAGTTTTCGCTGCGCATATTGCGTGGATGTCAGCGCTAACGCCAGTAAAACCACCCAGCTCACGATACCCAGCGTCAGATAAGGACGTGTCACCAGTTCGCGGCCAAGCAGCGCCAGATTGTTAATTCCCAGTTCCAGCAGGGCGTAGCTGGTGAGGTGCAGCGTCGCCCAGGCAAAACACCATAGCCCTAACAGGCGACGGGTGCGTATCAATAAGGGCTGTTTAGCGTAGCGCGCCAGCGGCGAGACGAACAAGGTGGCCAGCAAAAATTTCAGAGCCATCCGACCGGTAAAATGCTGGATATCCTTCGCCGGGTCTGCGCTAAAGAGCCCCTGGCTGGCGGCCCAGAACAGCCATATAAAAGGAAGCAGCCCGGCCAGGTGCAGCAGCACTTTCAGCCAGGTAATCTGTTTTGCCGTTAAACGCACTCAGAAGTTCTCCCGTAAGTTGAGACCACGGTAAAGCGAGGCCACTTCATCCGCATAGCCGTTAAACAGCAGCGTCGGCTGGCGCTTCACGTCCAGCGCACCGCCGGAACCGATAAACCGCTCGGTTGCCTGCGACCAGCGCGGATGATCCACGTGCGGGTTAACGTTGGCGAAGAAGCCGTATTCGTCCGGAGCCGCCAGATTCCAGGTGGTTGGCGGACGTTCGCGGGTAAGCTTAATGCTGACGATAGATTTAATCCCTTTGAAACCATATTTCCACGGTACGGTTAAACGGATAGGGGCACCGTTCTGCGGCGGAAGCGCTTTGCCATATACGCCAACGGTCAGCAGGGTGAGGGGGTGCATAGCTTCGTCGAGACGTAGCCCTTCCACATACGGATATTCAAGCCCGCCGCCGATAAACCGATCTTTCTGCCCGGGCATCTCGTCCGGCGCATAGCGCGTCTGGAAAGCGACATATTTTGCGTTGCTGGTGGGCTCAACCATTGCCAGCAGTTTATGCAGCGGGAAGCCAATCCAGGGCACCACCATCGACCACGCCTCCACGCAGCGCATGCGATAGATACGCTCTTCGAGCGGGAAACGGGTAGTAAGATCGTGGTGATCCAGCGTCAGGGGTTTCGCCACTTCGCCATCAATTTTCAGCGTCCACGGATCGGTTTTGAGGCTCCCCGCGTTGGCGGCAGGATCGGCCTTATCGAGACCAAATTCGTAGAAGTTGTTGTAGCCGGTAACTTTATCTTCCGGCGTGAGCGTCAGCTTGTTTTGCCATTCGGCCGGTTTCGTAAAGGTGAGCGGGGCGCCGGATGGGGCCTTTGGCCGATCGTTGCCTTTAAACCAGTCGAGCAGGTCGGCGTGTGCCGCGGGAGAGAGCGTCAGGGCTGTGGCGCTGATGCCAAGCATTTTCAGGATCTGGCGGCGCTGTAACATAAAGACAGACTCAGACGTTACGTCAGCTTCCGTCAGTTTTCGGTTTTTCATGGCATCCTCCGTCATGCGTTTTTCTAAGCATGACGGAGGAGAGGGATTCGCGCGAATATGTCACGAAAATTTGAAGATTAGGCGATTTTCACCAGCGCGCGGCCGTGGAATTGGTTGTCCATGATCTTACTGGCGTATTCCGGCGCCTGGCTGAGGGTTATCTCCGTTGCGCTCTGGGTATAGAAAGATTCCGGCAGATCGCGCACCAGCCGTTCCCAGGCTTCATGACGACGGGCCGGCGGGGTCATCACGGAATCCACACCCTGCAGGCGTACGTTACGCAGAATAAATGGCATCACGGTGGTTGGCAGGGCAAATCCGCCCGCCAGACCGCAGGCTGCCACGCAGCCGCCGTAGTTCATCTGCGCCAGGACTTTTGCCAGCACCTTATCACCGACGGTATCCACCGCCCCAGCCCAAACCTGTTTTTCCAGCGGACGGGTTTCTGCAAATTCGTCGCGGCTGAGAATGCGGCTTGCACCGAGCTGGCGCAGATAGTCATGGGTGCTTTCTCGGCCGGAAACCGCAGCGACCTGATAGCCCAGCTTGTGGAGCAGCGTGACTGCCGTGCTGCCCACGCCACCGCTGGCGCCGGTGACGACAATTTCCCCTGACTCAGGGCGAATACCCGCATCTTCCAGCGCCATCACGCACAGCATGGCGGTAAAGCCTGCCGTGCCGACGATCATCGCCTTGCGGCCATCCATGCCTTTCGGCACAGGCACCAGCCAGTCGCCCTTCACGCGCGCCTGCGTTGCCAGCCCGCCCCAGTGATTTTCACCCACGCCCCAGCCGGTGAGCAGCACATGCTGGCCCGGATGGAAGCGCGGATCCTCGCTGGTATGAACCCGCCCAGCGAAATCGATCCCCGGCACCATAGGGAAATTTCGGATGATTTTACCCTTACCGGTAATAGCCAGCGCATCTTTATAATTTAAACTGGACCAGTCGATGTCGACGGTTACGTCGCCTTCCGGCAGGCGACTCTCTTCAACCGCCTGCACTGAGGCAAGCGTTTTGCCGTCCTGCTGTTCTAAGATCAAAGCCTGCATACGGGGTCCTCACGACTCAGATGATTGGAAAATAATTTCTGAAGACTATACTCGCTCAGGGAAACGCAGTGCCGATTTAACGCAATAAATTGCCAGATACGCCCGATTTGGTAGTATGCCGCATTTGAAATGCAAGTTAGCGCTTACTCGCTACCCCATCAACCCACGGAGTAATCTCAAGGATGCGATTAACGACGAAGTTCTCAGCTTTTATCACCTTGCTGACGGGGCTTACCATTTTTGTCACGCTTCTGGGCTGTTCCCTGAGTTTTTACACCGCCATTCAGGACAAGCTGGTCAACCGGGTACAGTCTGTTGCCTCGGTGATTGATACGCGTCTGCTGACGACGCCCCTACCGGCGCTCTCCCGTGAGCTTGATGAGTTGATGGTACCTGTTGATATCGTTCAGATCGACATTCTGCAGGGAAAGCATCGTGTTTTAAGCCACGAACGACCGGGAAGCTATCGCCCCGCGGGCGTGGTAAGCCAGTATCGGGAAGTGACGGTGCATTCCCTTAAAAATCCGGGGATGACCATACACATGGTCTACCTCGATCCGATGGCCAGCTATTTCCGTTCCATGATGACCACCGCGCCGCTCACCGTCGCTGTTGCGTTTATCGTCCTGCTGATCTTTCTCGCGGTCCGCTGGCTGCGCCGCCAGCTTTCCGGTCAGGAGCTGCTGGAGATGCGCTCCGTGCGGATCCTGAACGGTGAACGCGGCCCGCAGGTGCGTGGCTCTGTTCACGAGTGGCCGTCACGCGCCAGCAGCGCGCTCGATACCCTGCTCTCCGAAATCCAGTTTGCCAGCGACCAGCGCAGCCGTATGGATACGCTGATCCGCTCTTATGCGGCGCAGGATAATAAAACTGGCCTTAACAACCGTCTTTTCTTTGATAATCAGCTCGCCACGCTGCTCGACGATTCAGAAAAAGTGGGGACTCACGGGGTGGTGATGATGATTCGTCTGCCCGATTTCGATCTCCTGCGCGACACCTGGGGACAGCGTGCCGCGGAAGAAAACCTCTTTACGCTGATCAACCTGCTCTCCACCTTTATTATGCGCTACCCGGGCGCGCTGCTGGCCCGCTATCACCGCAGCGACTTTGCCGTGCTGTTGCCTCACCGTACGCTGAAGGAATCCGAAAGCATCGCCAGCCAGCTGCTGAAGGCGGTAGATGCGCTGCCGCAGAGCAAAATGCTCGACAGGGACGATATGGTCCACATGGGGATCTGCGCCTGGCGTGGCGGACAATCGACTGAACAGGTGATGGAGCATGCGGAAGCCGCTACCCGCAACGCCGTGTTGCAGGGAGCCAACGGATGGGCGGTTTACGATGACTCGCTGCCGGAAAAAGGGCGCGGCAACGTGCGCTGGCGCACGCTGATTGAGCAAATGCTCAGCCGCGGCGGGCCACGTATTTATCAAAAACCCGCGGTCATGAAAAACGGCAACGTTCATCACCGTGAACTGATGTGTCGTATTTTTGACGGTACCGAAGAGGTCATCTCTGCGGAATATCTGCCGATGGTGCTGCAATTTGGCCTGTCCGAAGAGTATGACCGCCAGCAAATTACCCGGCTGATTCCGTTTTTATCCTTCTGGCCTGAAGAAAACCTGGCGTTACAGGTCACCGTGGAGTCGTTAATACGCCCACGTTTTCAGCGCTGGCTACGTGATACGTTAATGCAATGCGAAAAATCGCAACGTAAACACATTATTTTTGAACTTGCTGAGGCCGATGTAGGTCAACACATCAGCCGGTTACGTCCGGTGGTACGTTTGATCAATGCGCTCGGTGCTCGTATCGCTGTGACGCAGGCAGGTTTAACGCTGGTCAGCACCAGCTGGATCAAGGAGCTGGATGTGGAGTTATTAAAGCTACATCCGGGGCTGGTAAGGAATATTGAGAAGCGTACGGAAAACCAGCTGCTGGTACAGAGTCTGGTAGAAGCGTGCAAGGGTACGCGAACACAAGTATTCGCCACGGGCGTGCGCTCCAGAAGCGAATGGCAGATGTTAACAGCGCGCGGCGTGATGGGCGGTCAGGGGGATTTTTTTGCTGCCTCTCAACCGCTTGACACCAACGTGAAAAAATATTTGCAAAGATACTCTGTTTGACCTGCCGTTTACGCTGTTTTCACGTAGAATATCGCGCCTGTAGCTTTGAGTATGTCGAGCAAAAAGCCAGTGAACGACCTGTAACGGGTTACAAACGTCAGTGGGGAACGCTACTGTTTACTCAGCCCTGAGGGAATCAGGGGATGATTTTGTAACATCAGGAAACGTACTGCACAAATTTTCACCGTTGCAGATGATTTTTGCGCCTTGTCGCTGCTGCGTGTGGTTGGTAAAGTAAGCGGATTTTGTTTTCCGCCCCAGCTTTCAGGATTATCCCTTAGTATGTTGAAAAAATTTCGTGGCATGTTTTCCAATGACCTGTCCATTGACCTGGGTACCGCGAATACCCTTATTTATGTAAAAGGACAAGGCATCGTATTGAATGAGCCTTCCGTTGTGGCCATTCGTCAGGATCGTGCAGGCTCGCCGAAAAGCGTGGCCGCAGTGGGTCATGACGCGAAGCAGATGCTGGGTCGTACCCCTGGCAACATCGCCGCCATTCGCCCAATGAAAGACGGCGTTATCGCCGACTTCTTCGTGACTGAAAAAATGCTTCAGCACTTCATCAAGCAGGTTCACAGCAACAGCTTCATGCGTCCAAGCCCGCGTGTTCTGGTGTGTGTGCCGGTTGGCGCAACCCAGGTAGAGCGTCGCGCAATCCGTGAATCTGCCCAGGGTGCAGGTGCACGTGAAGTGTTCCTGATTGAAGAGCCAATGGCTGCGGCCATCGGTGCGGGCCTGCCTGTTTCCGAAGCTACCGGTTCTATGGTGGTGGATATCGGTGGTGGTACCACTGAAGTGGCCGTTATCTCTCTGAACGGCGTGGTGTACTCCTCTTCCGTACGTATCGGTGGTGACCGCTTCGATGAAGCCATCATTAATTATGTGCGCCGTAACTACGGCTCTCTGATTGGTGAAGCCACCGCAGAGCGTATCAAACACGAAATCGGCTCTGCGTATCCGGGCGATGAAGTGCGTGAGATCGAAGTGCGTGGCCGTAACCTGGCTGAAGGTGTTCCACGCGGTTTCACCCTGAACTCCAACGAAATTCTGGAAGCTCTGCAGGAACCACTGACGGGCATCGTGAGCGCGGTAATGGTTGCGCTGGAACAGTGTCCACCAGAGCTGGCATCCGATATCTCCGAGCGCGGTATGGTTCTGACCGGTGGTGGTGCGCTGCTGCGTAACCTCGACCGCCTGTTAATGGAAGAGACAGGTATTCCTGTCGTAGTTGCAGAAGATCCACTGACTTGCGTCGCCCGTGGTGGTGGCAAGGCGCTGGAAATGATCGACATGCACGGCGGCGATTTGTTCAGCGAAGAGTAGTCGAGTTTGAGAGGGTAGCAATTTGCTACCCTTTCTCTCTGACGCGAGAATACGCATAGCCTATGAAGCCAATTTTTAGCCGTGGCCCATCGCTACAGTTTCGCCTTATTCTGGCGGTTCTGGTTGCGCTTGGGGTCATTATTGCCGATAGCCGCCTCGGTACGTTCAGCCAGATCAGAACGTACATGGATACCGCCGTCAGTCCTTTCTACTTTGTTTCAAATGGTCCCCGTGAACTGCTCGACTCCGTTTCTCAAACGCTGTCTTCGCGCGACCAACTCGAACTCGAAAACCGGGCATTACGTCAGGAACTGCTGCTGAAAAACAGCGAACTGCTGATGCTGGGGCAATACAAGCAGGAGAACGCGCGTCTGCGTGAACTGCTCGGCTCGCCGCTGCGTCAGGATGAGCAGAAAATGGTCACGCAGGTGATTTCCACCGTGAACGACCCCTACAGCGATCAGGTTGTGATCGACAAAGGGAGCGTGAACGGGGTGTATGAAGGTCAGCCTGTTATCAGCGATAAAGGCGTTGTGGGCCAGGTTGTTGCCGTGGCTAAACTGACCAGCCGCGTGCTGCTGATTTGCGATGCCACGCATGCGCTGCCGATCCAGGTTCTGCGCAACGACATCCGCGTGATTGCGGCCGGTAACGGCTGTACGGACGACCTGCAGCTGGAACACCTGCCGGCTAACACGGATATCCGCGTGGGCGACGTGCTGGTGACGTCCGGCCTGGGTGGACGCTTCCCTGAAGGTTATCCGGTTGCGGTGGTCTCTTCGGTCAAGCTGGACACCCAGCGTGCCTATACCGTGATTCAGGCCCGTCCAACCGCCGGTTTGCAGCGTCTGCGCTATCTGCTGCTGCTGTGGGGCGCCGATCGTAACGGTTCTAATCCGATGACGCCTGAAGAGGTGCATCGCGTGGCGAACGAGCGCCTGATGCAGATGATGCCGCAGGTTCTCCCACCTGCGGATTCCATGGGGCCGCCTGCGCCAGTACCGGCGCCGGCAACCGGGTTAACGCAGCCGCTGCCGGATGCGCCGCCACCGCCTAAACTCTCTTCGGGAGGGCAGTAGTGGCAAGCTATCGTAGCCAGGGACGCTGGGTCATCTGGCTCTCGTTTCTCATTGCACTGTTACTGCAAGTGATGCCCTGGCCGGATGACATTCTCGTTTTCCGGCCAAACTGGGTATTACTCATTTTACTGTACTGGATCCTTGCCCTGCCGCATCGCGTAAATGTCGGCACAGGTTTCGTGATGGGTGCCATACTGGATCTCATTAGCGGCTCTACGCTTGGCGTGCGCGCCTTGTCCATGAGCATTATTGCGTACCTCGTCGCACTCAAATTCCAGCTCTTTCGTAACCTTGCGCTCTGGCAACAGGCCCTGGTAGTGATGCTATTGTCGCTCGCTGCGGATATCGTTGTTTTCTGGGCAGAGTTTTTAGTGATCAACGTCTCTTTCCGACCGGAAGTGTTCTGGAGTAGTGTAGTAAACGGTGTGCTCTGGCCTTGGTTATTCCTGCTGATGCGTAAGGTTCGCCAGCAGTTTGCTGTGCAATAAAAGGTTTCTATGACGTCTTTGTATCTCGCTTCCGGCTCCCCGCGCCGTCAGGAACTCCTGACGCAGCTAGGCGTCTCTTTTGAACGCATCGTTACCGGCATTGAAGAAAAACGTGCTGAGGGCGAAAGCGCTCAACAGTACGTGTCTCGCCTGGCGCGCGAGAAAGCGCAGGCGGGCGTGGCCAGTGTGCCACGCGATCTTCCCGTGCTGGGAGCAGATACCATCGTTATTCTGAACGGTGAAGTGCTTGAGAAACCGCGCGATGCCGATCATGCGGCGCGCATGCTGCACAAAATGTCCGGACAAACGCATCAGGTGATGACGGCCGTCGCCCTGGCTGACCGCCAGCACGTGCTGGATTGCCTGGTGGTGACCGAAGTGACGTTCAGAGTACTTACCGACGACGACATCGCCGCTTATATTGCCAGCGGTGAACCAATGGATAAAGCAGGTGCATACGGTATTCAGGGGCTGGGTGGCTGTTTTGTCAGGAAGATTAATGGCAGCTATCACGCCGTAGTCGGCTTACCGCTGGTGGAAACGTATGAGTTGCTGAGCAATTTTAACTCACTGCGTGAGGGAAGGGATAATTATGACGGCTGAATTGTTGGTAAACGTAACGCCATCGGAAACCCGTGTGGCCTATATTGATGGTGGCATTCTTCAGGAAATTCATATTGAGCGTGAAGCGCGGCGCGGAATAGTAGGCAATATCTACAAAGGTCGTGTCAGTCGTGTACTACCGGGTATGCAGGCGGCTTTTGTAGATATTGGACTGGATAAGGCGGCATTTTTACATGCCTCCGATATCATGCCGCACACCGAGTGCGTCGCGGGCGAAGAGCAAAAGCAGTTTGCCGTGCGCGATATTTCTGAACTGGTACGTCAGGGACAGGATCTGATGGTGCAGGTGGTGAAAGACCCCCTCGGTACCAAAGGCGCCCGTCTGACCACCGACATCACCTTACCTTCCCGCTATCTGGTCTTTATGCCCGGCGCGTCGCACGTGGGCGTTTCGCAGCGTATTGAGAGCGAAACCGAGCGCGAGCGTCTGAAGAAAGTGGTCAGCGCCTACTGCGATGAACAGGGTGGGTTTATCATCCGTACCGCTGCGGAAGGGATCAGCGAAGAAGACCTGGCGTCGGATGCGGCTTACCTGAAGCGCGTCTGGACAAAGGTGATGGAGCGTAAAAAACGCAACCAGACCCGCTACCAGCTCTACGGTGAGCTGGCCCTTGCTCAGCGCGTTCTGCGCGACTTTGCTGATGCCCAGCTCGACCGCATTCGCGTGGACTCGCGTCTGACCTATGAAGCGCTGCTGGAATTTACCGCTGAGTACATCCCGGAGATGCCTGGCCTGCTGGAGCATTATTCAGGGCGTCAGCCGATCTTCGATCTCTATGATGTCGAAAACGAGATCCAGCGCGCGCTGGAGCGTAAGGTCGAGCTGAAGTCCGGCGGCTATCTGATCATCGATCAGACCGAAGCGATGACCACCGTCGATATCAACACCGGCGCGTTTGTCGGCCATCGCAACCTCGATGACACCATCTTCAACACCAACATCGAAGCCACGCAGGCGATTGCGCGCCAGCTTCGTTTGCGCAATCTGGGCGGCATTATCATCATCGACTTCATCGATATGAGTAATGAAGACCATCGTCGCCGCGTGCTGCACTCGCTTGAGCAGGCGCTGAGCAAAGACCGCGTGAAAACCAGCATTAACGGCTTCTCGCAGCTGGGGCTGGTGGAAATGACGCGTAAGCGTACCCGCGAGAGCGTTGAGCATGTGCTGTGTAATGAATGCCCAACCTGCCATGGGCGCGGAACGGTAAAGACGGTTGAGACCGTCTGCTATGAAATTATGCGCGAAATCGTCCGTGTTCATCATGCCTACGACTCCGATCGTTTTCTGGTCTATGCTTCCCCTGCGGTGGCTGAAGCGCTGAAAGGCGAAGAGTCACACGCGCTGGCGGAAGTGGAAATCTTTGTCGGCAAACAGGTAAAAGTACAAATTGAACCGCTCTATAACCAGGAGCAGTTTGACGTCGTGATGATGTAAGACGCAGTACGCTGCGTGACGAAAGCTGACAAGGAGAGATGCGTGAGGCGATTGCCGGGGATTTTATTGCTTACAGGGGCAACGCTGGTCGTGATTGTCGCGTTGCTCGTGAGCGGGCTACGCCTCGTATTACCGCATCTGGACAGCTGGCGTCCGCAGCTGCTGGCTAAAATCGAATCCACCACCGGCGTGCCGGTGAACGTAAGCCAGATTAGCGCTAACTGGCAGAATTTTGGCCCGACGCTCGATGTCCGGGATATCAACGCCAGCCTCAAAGATGGC
The DNA here is from genome assembly GCF_014930495.1 of Enterobacter cloacae complex sp. S3. Classification (NCBI taxonomy): domain Bacteria; kingdom Pseudomonadati; phylum Pseudomonadota; class Gammaproteobacteria; order Enterobacterales; family Enterobacteriaceae; genus Enterobacter; species Enterobacter cloacae complex sp. S3. The sequence continues at coordinate 31,082 of NZ_JADBRD010000007.1, forward strand.
GGCCACCTGAAAATCAAACGCGTGACCCTGGCGCTGGACGTCTGGCAAAGCCTGCTGCATCTGCGCTGGCAGTTTCGCGATCTCACCTTTTATCAACTCCAGTTCCTGACCAATACGCCTCTGTCCGGCGGCGATAGCGGTCAGGGTCTGGAAGCCAACCGCTTCAGCGATCTTTTCCTCCGTCAGTTCGATCACTTCGATCTGCGCGACAGTGAAGTGAGCTTCATTACCCTTTCCGGCCAGCGCGCCGAACTGGCGATCCCTCAGCTGAGCTGGCTCAACGGTAAAGAACGTCACCGCGCTGAGGGGCAGGTCAATCTCTCAAGCCTGAACGGCCAGCACGGCGTGATGCAGGTGCGCATGGATCTGCGGGACGATGACGGCCTGTTAAACAACGGCAAAGTCTGGCTGCAGGCCGACGATGTTGACGTAAAGCCGTGGCTGGGCGACTGGCTCCAGCAAAATATGCAGCTGGAGACTGCCCGTTTCAGCCTTGAAGGCTGGCTGACCCTGACCAAAGGCGAATTTGCCAGCGGCGATATCTGGCTCAAGCAGGGGGGCGCCAGCTGGAAAGGCGAAAAACAGCAGCATCAGCTTTCCGTCGATAACCTCACCGCGCACGTGACCCAGGAGAAAGAGGGCTGGCAGTTTGCCATTCCGGATACGCGCATCACCATGGACGGCAAGCCGTGGCCGCGCGGTGCGCTGACGCTGGCCTGGATGCCGGAGCAGGACGTCGGCGGCACGGCCAGTAAACGCAGCGACGAGCTGCGCATCCGCGCCAGCAACCTCGATTTGGCGGCCATTGAAGGCCTGCGCTCGATGGCGGCAAAGCTCTCTCCGGACCTGGGCGAGATCTGGCTGGCAACGCAGCCGAGCGGGAAAATAGACGCTCTGGCTCTGGATATCCCGCTCCAGGCGACGGAAAAAACCCGCTTCCAGGCAACATGGAAAGATCTTGCCTGGAAGCAGTGGAAGCTGCTGCCGGGGGCGGAGCACTTTAGCGGCAAGCTGGAAGGCAGCGTGGAAAACGGCAGGCTAACGGTTGATATGCACGATGCCAAAATGCCTTACGAGACGGTCTTCCGCGCGCCGCTGGAAATCGAACAGGGCAGCGCGGTGCTTAACTGGCTCCGTAACGACAAGGGTTTCCAGCTTGATGGCCGCCATATCGATGTGAAAGCCAAAGCGGTGCACGCGCGCGGCGATTTCCGCTATCTGCAGCCTGAAGGCGATGAGCCGTGGCTGGGCATTCTGGCCGGGATCAGCACCGATGACGGCTCTCAGGCCTGGCGCTACTTCCCGGAAAACCTGATGGGAAAAGCCCTGGTGGACTATCTCAGCGGCGCGATTCAGGGCGGTCAGGCGGACAATGCCACGCTGGTGTACGGCGGTAACCCGCATCTTTTCCCGTACAAACATAATGAAGGCCAGTTCCAGGTGCTGGTGCCGCTGCATAACGCGACATTTGCGTTCCAGCCCGGCTGGCCCGCGCTGAAAGATCTGGATATCGAGCTCAACTTCCTCAATGACGGACTATGGATGAAGTCCGACAGCGTGGCGCTGGGCGGCGTGACGGCCAGCAACCTGACGGCCAACATCCCGGATTACTCCAAAGAGAAGCTGCTGATTGATGCCGACATCAATGGCCCGGGCAAAGCGGTGGGGCCGTACTTTGAGGAGACGCCCCTGAAAGATTCGCTGGCGGCGACGCTCCAGCAGCTACAGCTTGATGGCGATGTGAATGCTCGCTTACATCTTGATATCCCGCTGGACGGCGAGATGACCACCGCCAAAGGCGACGTCCGCCTTAAGAACAACAGCCTGTTCATCAAACCCCTTGAGAGCACGCTGAAAAATCTCAGCGGGCAGTTCAGCTTTGACAACGGAAACCTGAAGAGCGAGCCGCTTACGGCCAGCTGGTTTAATCAGCCCGTTAATATCGACTTCACGACCACCGAGGGTGAAAAGGCTTATCAGGTAGCCGTCAATCTGGACGGTAACTGGCAGCCAGCGCGCATGGAGGTCCTGCCGAAACCCATTGAGGCGTCAGTGCAGGGCGCAGTCGCCTGGCAGGGTAAAGTGGCAATTGACCTGCCTTATCACGCGGGCGCCCAGTATAAGGTCGACATCACGGGCGATCTGAAAAACCTTCAGAGCCAGCTGCCTGCGCCGCTGGATAAACAGGCCGGACAGCCGCTGCCGGTAAAGCTGAACGTCGATGGCAACCTGAACAGCTTCGCGCTGACCGGAAGCGCGGGCGGGACAAACCACTTCAACAGCCGCTGGCTGCTTAACCGCAAGCTCACCCTCGACAAAGCCATCTGGACAACGGATAGCCGCTCCACGCCGCCTCTGCCGGAGCAGTCGGGCATTGAGCTGAATCTCCCGCCGATGGACGGTGCAGAGTGGCTGGCGCTGTTCCAGAAAGGTGTTGGGCAAAACGTTGATGAAACCGCCCAGTTCCCGCAGGCCATTACCGTACGCACGCCGTCGCTGATGCTGGGCGGGCAGCAGTGGAACAACCTGAGCATTGTCTCGCAGCCTGGCGCTAACGGCACGAAGGTGGAGGCCCAGGGCAGAGAGATCAACGGTACGCTGACCATGCGCAATCACGCGCCGTGGCAGGCGGCGATCCGCTACCTCTACTACAACCCGGCAAGCGCCGCGAGCGGGAAAGATAAACCGGCAGAGGCGTCGCCGCTGAGTAATGTCTCCCGCGTCGATTTTAGCGGCTGGCCCGATCTCCAGCTGCGCTGCGCGGAGTGCTGGCTGTGGGGGCAGAAATATGGCCGTATTGACGGTGATTTCACTATTCAGGCCAACACGCTTACGCTCTCCGGCGGCCTGGTTGATACCGGTTTTGGCCGCATGACGGCCGCAGGGGAATGGGTGAATAACCCGGGCGAGCAGCGAACTTCCCTGAAGGGCGACATTAAAGGCAACAAGCTGGATGCGGCAGCCAATTTCTTTGGAATCAGCACGCCGCTGCGCGGCTCGTCGTTTGACGTCGATTACGATCTTCACTGGCGTGACGCTCCGTGGAAGCCGGATGAGGCCTCGCTGAACGGCATTCTGAAAACCCGCTTCGGCAAAGGTGAAATTGCCGACGTGAGCACGGGGCGCGCCGGGCAGATCCTGCGCCTGCTGAGTTTTGATGCGCTGCTGCGCAAGCTGCGCTTCGATTTCAGCGATACCTTCAGCGAAGGTTTCTACTACGATTCCATCCGCAGCACGGCGTGGATCAAGGACGGTGTTCTGCATACGGACGACACGTTGGTGGATGGCCTGGAAGCGGATATCGCCATGAAAGGCTCCGTTAACCTCGTGCGACGCGAGCTGGATATGGAAGCCGTGGTGGCGCCGGAAATTTCCGCGAGCGTGGGCGTGGCGGCGGCCTTTGTGGTGAACCCGATTGTCGGTGCGGCAGTGTTTGCCGCCAGCAAAGTGCTGGGGCCGCTGTGGAGCAAGGTCTCCATTCTGCGCTACCGCATTACCGGTCCGGTAGATAAACCGCAGATTAACGAGGTGCTGCGCCAGCCGCGCAAAGATGCACAGCAATGATTTGACGTGGGCAGGTAATTGCCTCACTCTCAATAAATACGATCTTTATACCGCCACGGGCGGCAACGAACGAGTAGCAATACGATGAGTCTGAACCTGGTAAGTGAACATTTGCTCGCAGCGAACGGCCTGAGCCATCAGGACCTGTTCTCCATTCTTGGTCAACTGACCGAACGCCGTCTCGACTACGGCGACCTTTATTTCCAGTCGAGCTATCACGAATCCTGGGTTTTAGAAGACAGCATCATCAAAGATGGCTCCTACAACATTGACCAGGGCGTCGGCGTCCGTGCCGTCAGCGGCGAGAAAACCGGGTTTGCCTATGCCGATCAGATTAGCCTTGCCGCACTCGAGCAGAGCGCGCAGGCCGCGCGTACCATTGTGCGTGATACCGGTGATGGTCGCGTGAAAACCCTGGGAGAAGTGCAGCACTCTGCGCTCTATACCAGCATCGATCCGCTGCAGAGCATGAGCCGTGAAGAGAAGCTGGATATCCTGCGTCGCGTGGACAAAGTCGCCCGCGCGGCGGACAAACGCGTGCAGGAAGTTTCTGCCAGCCTGAGCGGCGTGTATGAGTTGATTCTGGTTGCGGCAACGGACGGTACCCTTGCGGCAGACGTTCGCCCGCTGGTGCGCCTCTCTATCAGCGTGCAGGTCGATGACGACGGCAAACGCGAGCGCGGCTCAAGCGGCGGCGGCGGTCGTTTCGGCTATGACTGGTTCCTGGGCGACGTTGACGGTGAAGCACGCGCCGACGCGTGGGCGAAAGAAGCCGTGCGCATGGCGCTGGTGAATCTTAATGCCGTCGCGGCGCCGGCGGGCTCATTCCCGGTGGTGCTGGGCGCCGGCTGGCCGGGCGTGCTGTTACACGAAGCCGTAGGCCACGGCCTGGAAGGCGACTTTAACCGTCGCGGGACGTCCGTGTTCAGCGGTCAAATCGGGCAGCTTGTCTCCTCTGAGCTGTGCACCGTGGTGGATGACGGCACCATGTGCGATCGTCGCGGCTCGGTGGCTATCGACGATGAAGGTACGCCAGGGCAGTACAATGTGCTGATCGAAAACGGCGTGCTGAAAGGCTACATGCAGGACAAACTCAACGCGCGCCTGATGGGCGTCGCGCCGACGGGCAACGGACGCCGTGAATCTTACGCGCATCTGCCGATGCCGCGCATGACCAACACGTACATGCTGCCGGGCAAATCCACGCCGCAGGAGATTATCGAATCCGTTGATTACGGTATCTTTGCGCCAAACTTTGGCGGCGGCCAGGTGGACATTACCTCCGGTAAGTTTGTTTTCTCCACGTCAGAAGCGTATCTGATCGAGAAAGGCAAAGTGACCAAAGCGGTGAAGGGTGCGACGCTGATTGGCTCCGGCATTGAAGCCATGCAGCAGATCTCAATGGTCGGTAACGATCTGAAGCTGGATAACGGCGTGGGCGTCTGCGGTAAAGAGGGCCAGAGCCTGCCGGTTGGCGTGGGCCAGCCAACGCTGAAGGTGGACAACCTGACGGTGGGCGGCACGGCGTAATTTCCTGACCCTCTCCCCAAAGGGGAGAGGGAACTGCTCCACGCTTTCTTTTCTCCCTCCTCCTTTTGGAAAAAGGCCTACTCTTTCCTTCTCCCCCGCATCCCCTGAAACAGCTCCGCCACGTCCACAAAATATTCGGTCAGATAGTTAATACACACCTGAACCTTGAGCGGGAGTTTGTCTTTTTCGGTATACAGGGCGTACACCGGTCGCGGATCGGACTGGTAGCGCGGGAAGAGGATCTCCAGCACGCCGCTGTTGATCTCGTTGATCACCCACATTAACGGCACGTAGGCGATCCCGGCGCCGGCCACCAGCCAGCGTGAAATCGTCATCGGATCGTTAGTGACAAACCGCCCTTCCGGCAGCAGTTTGGTAGAAATCCCTTCCGGGGCAATCAGCTCAAATTCATTATCGGGCCGCACGCTGTACTCCAGCCACGAGTGGTTGGTGAGATCGGCGGGCTTCTCCGGAACGCCGTACTGCGCCAGATAGCTTTTCGAGGCGCAGACCACCATCGGCATGCTGCCCAGCCGTCGCGAGAACAGGCTGGAATCCTGCAACGCGCCGACGCGGATCACCACGTCCAGCCCGTCGGCAATCAGATCCGGCGCCGGGATACCCGTCACCAGATTGACCGTAAGACCGGGGTACTCTTTCAGCATATCCGCCGTCATGGCAGCGAGAACATTTTGTGCCATAGTTGAAGAACACCCGATGCGCAGCGTGCCGATGGGGGTGTTGTTGAAGGCATAGAGCTGTTCGTGAACATCCTGCACTTCAAGCAGCATACGGCGACAGCCCTGATAGTAAATTTTACCCGCTTCCGTCAGCCCAATGCTGCGGGTACTGCGGTTGAGCAGCTTGACCTGAAGCTCATCTTCCAGTTTGGACACCGTCTGGCTGATGGATGAGACGCTCATCTGAAGCTGGCGTGCAGCGGCGGTAAAAGAGCCCAGCTCAACCACTTTGGCGAAGACCGACATGCGTTTTAAACGTTCCATTGTTCACTCTGGCTTAAAAGTGATTTAGATCACATATTATAGATAACAGCATAACAGTTACGTTAATATATTATTAATTACATAATGGCTGCGCCATTCTCGCCCGGCGTTTCTTGCTCTCCTGCGGTGGCGTGCGCTAAAAAATTCTGAAGCCTGCACTCTCTCTTATCAAGGTCAACATGAGTCTGTTTCCCGTTATCGTGGTGTTCGGTCTGTCGTTCCCACCGATATTTTTCGAGCTTCTTTTATCACTGGCGATCTTCTGGCTGGTGCGCAAGGTGCTGGTCCCTACCGGGATCTACGATTTCGTCTGGCACCCTGCATTGTTCAATACCGCGCTGTATTGCTGCCTGTTTTATCTGATATCGCGCATGTTTGTCTGAGGTTGATGTGAAAACGCTAACAAGAAAAATCTCCCGCACTGCCATCACAATGGCGCTGGTTATCCTCGCCTTCATCGCTATTTTCCGCGCCTGGGTTTATTACACCGAATCACCGTGGACGCGTGATGCACGCTTCAGCGCCGATGTGGTGGCAATAGCCCCTGACGTGGCCGGCCTTATCACTGCGGTCAACGTCCACGATAATCAGCTGGTGAAGAAAGATCAGGTCCTGTTCACCATCGACCAGCCTCGTTACCAGAAAGCGCTGGAAGAGGCGGAAGCGGACGTGGCCTATTATCAGGCGCTCGCTGCGGAGAAACGCCGCGAGGCAGGGCGGCGTAACCAGCTGGGCGTTCAGGCAATGTCCCGTGAAGAGATTGACCAGTCCAACAACGTGCTGCAAACCGTGCTGCACCAGCTGGCGAAAGCGCAGGCAACGCGCGATCTGGCGAAGCTCGATCTCGAGCGCACCGTGATCCGCGCGCCATCCGATGGCTGGGTCACCAACCTTAACGTCTATGCCGGGGAATTCATTACCCGTGGCTCAACCGCCGTGGCGCTGGTTAAACAGAACTCCTTCTACGTGCTCGCCTATATGGAAGAGACCAAGCTGGAAGGCGTGCGTCCGGGTTATCGGGCGGAAATCACGCCGCTCGGCAGCAACCGCGTCTTTAAAGGCACCGTCGACAGCGTTGCCGCAGGGGTGACTAACTCCAGCAGTTCTAACGATGCCAAAGGGATGGCGACGGTCGATTCCAACCTGGAGTGGGTGCGTTTGGCACAGCGCGTGCCGGTACGTATTCATCTGGATGAACAGCAGGGAAATCTGTGGCCTGCGGGTACCACGGCGACGGTGGTGATCACCGGTGAAAAGGACCGGGATGCCAGCCAGGACTCGTTCTTCCGTAAAATTGCCCACCGCCTGCGCGAGTTTGGTTAATCGCCATGGGTATCTTTTCCATCGCCAGCCAGCACATTCGCTTCGCCGTGAAGCTGGCGTGCGCCATCGTGCTGGCGCTGTTTGTTGGCTTTCACTTCCAGCTTGAAACCCCTCGCTGGGCAGTGCTGACGGCTGCGATTGTCGCGGCGGGCCCTGCCTTTGCCGCGGGCGGGGAGCCCTATTCTGGCGCGATCCGCTATCGCGGGATGCTGCGTATCATCGGGACGTTTATCGGCTGTTTCGCGGCGCTGACCATTATTATTTTGATGATCCGCACCCCGCTGCTGATGCTGATGGTGTGCTGTATCTGGGCGGGTTTCTGCACCTGGATCTCGTCTCTGGTGAAAGTGGAGAACTCCTACGCCTGGGGACTGGCGGGCTATACCGCGCTGATTATTGTCATCACTATCCAAAGCGAACCGCTGCTCGCCCCGCAGTTTGCGGTTGAGCGCTGCAGCGAGATTGTGATTGGTATTGTCAGCGCGATCGTCGCTGACCTGCTTTTCTCTCCGCGCTCCATCAAGCAGGAAGTCGACCGTGAGCTCGACGCGCTGATTGTTGCCCAGTATCAGCTGATGCAGCTGTGCATTAAGCATGGCGACAGCGAAGAGGTGGATAAAGCCTGGAGCGGGCTGGTACGTCGTACGCAGGCGCTGGAAGGAATGCGCAGCAACCTTAATATGGAGTCGTCGCGCTGGGCCCGCGCGAATCGACGCCTGAAAGCCCTCAACACCGTCTCTCTGACGCTGATTACCCAGGCATGTGAAACCTATCTGATTCAGAACACCCGGCCGGAAGCGGTCACCGATACGTTCCGCGAACTGTTTGCCGAGCCGGTGGAAACCGTACAGGACGTGCATAAGCAGCTTAAGCGCATGCGCCGGGTGATTGCCTGGACCGGGGAGCGCGACACGCCGGTAACCATCTACACCTGGGTCGGCGCCGCGACGCGCTATCTGCTTCTGAAGCGCGGCGTGATTGGTAACACCAAAATCAGCGCGGCGGAAGAAGAGGTGCTGCAGGGGGAAGTGGTGATCAAGGCGGAATCCGCCGAGCGCCATCACGCCATGGTCAATTTCTGGCGTACGACGCTTGCCTGCATGCTCGGCACGCTGTTCTGGCTGTGGACGGGCTGGACGTCCGGCAGCGGCGCGATGGTGATGATTGCCGTTGTGACCGCACTGGCGATGCGTCTGCCTAATCCGCGTATGGTCGCCATTGATTTCCTTTACGGCACGATTGCCGCGTTGCCGATAGGCGCGCTCTATTTCCTGGTCATCATCCCGTCGACGCAACAGAGTATGCTGCTGCTCTGTATTAGCCTGGCGGTAATGGCGTTCTTTATCGGCATTGAAGTGCAAAAGCGGCGTCTGGGATCGCTGGGGGCGCTGGCGAGTACGATTAACATCATCGTGCTCGATAACCCGATGACCTTCCATTTCAGCCAGTTCCTCGACAGCGCGTTAGGCCAGCTGGTGGGCTGCTTCCTGGCCATGATGGTGATACTGCTGGTGCGGGATAACTCGCAGGCAAGAACGGGCCGCGTGCTGCTGAACCAGTTCGTGTCGGCTGCCGTGTCATCTTTGACAACCAATACCGCGCGCCGTAAAGAGAACCACCTGCCCGCGCTCTACCAGCAGCTGTTTTTGCTGCTGAACAAGTTCCCGGGCGATATCGCGAAGTTCCGCCTGGCGTTAACCATGATCATTGCGCACCAGCGTTTGCGTAACGCGCCCGTGCCGATCAACGACGATTTGTCGGCATACCACCGCCAGCTGCGTCGTACCGCCGATCACGTGCTTTCTGCCAGCAGCGATGACAAACGGCGTCGCTACTTTACACAGCTGCTTGAAGAGCTCGATACCTATCAGGAAAAGCTCAAGCACTGGGAGGCGCCGCCTCAGGTGACCGAGCCGGTAGGACGGCTGGTGTTTATGCTGCATCGCTACCAGAATGCCCTCACGGATAACTGACTGAAGTAAAAAAACCGACGCCAAAAGCGTCGGTTTTTTTGTGGCTATACTTATTCCAGCACGTTCTTACATTTCAGAAAGGGAGAACACATGACGACCCAGGCGCTTCAGGACCACATCCTTTTTCAGACCGGTTATCTGGTCAACGGAATCTGGAAAACGCTGGATACAACCTTTGATGTGCTGAATCCCGCGACCGGCGAGGTCATTGCTAAAGTCGCAAAAGCGGGTAAAGCGCAAACCGAAGACGCTATTGCAGCGGCTACCCAGGCCTTCCCGGCATGGCGTGCCAAAACCGCGAAAGAACGCTCGGCGATTCTCTACCGCTGGTACGAACTGATTATTGAGAATAAAAGCTGGCTCGGGCGGTTGATGACCACCGAACAGGGCAAACCCCTGAAAGAAGCGGAGGGAGAAGTCGAGTACGCCGCCAGCTTTATCCAGTGGTTTGCCGAAGAGGCCAAACGCGCGAACGGTGAAATTATTCCGCCGATAAAACCCGGCTCACGCATTCTGGCGACCCGTGAACCCATTGGCGTGGTCGCGGCGATTACGCCGTGGAACTTCCCGATGGCCATGCTCACCCGCAAGTTAGGCCCGGCGCTGGCAGCAGGATGCACCGGGGTCATTAAACCGGCCAATAACACGCCGCTCAGCGCATTTGCGCTGCTTACGCTGGCGAAACAGGCCGGTGTGCCCGACGGTGTTCTCAACGCCGTCGCCGGGAATACGCATGAAATCAGCGATGCGATCATGGCAAGCCGCGACGTGCGTAAAATCTCCTTTACCGGCTCAACCTCCGTCGGCAAAACGCTGGTGCGTAACGCCGCAGAAACCATGAAAAAAGTCTCGATGGAGCTGGGGGGAAATGCCCCGTATATCGTTTTTGAGGATGCGGACATCGACGCAGCGGTTAAGGGCGCGATCGCCAACAAGTTCCGCAATGCCGGGCAGGTCTGCGTCAGCGTGAACCGTTTTTATATTCAGGAAACCGTCTACGACAAATTTGTGAATAAACTTGCCGATGCGGTGAAGGCGCTGAAGGTGGGTAATGGTCTCGAAGAGGGGGTGGTCGTCGGGCCGCTGATTGAACCTTCGGCGGTCAACAAGGTGCGTGAGCATGTCGACGACGCCGTTGCCCGGGGCGCAACCGTACTGGCTGGGGGTAAGCCCCATCCGCTTGGCGGAAATTTCTGGATGCCAACCGTGCTGGGCGACTGCCATGAAGGCATGAAGCTGGCAGAAGAAGAGACGTTTGGCCCGGTGGCGGCGTGCTTCCGTTTCACCTCGGAAGATGAAGTCATCCAGCGCGCCAACAACACGCCCTATGGGCTGGCGGCTTACTTCTACACCCAGAATCTCTCAAGGGTCTTCCGCGTTTCACAGGCCATCGAGAGCGGGATGATCGGCATCAACGAGTGCGCCGTCTCCACGGAGCTTGGGCCCTTTGGCGGCGTAAAAGAGTCAGGTCTTGGACGAGAGGGCTCCGTGCTGGGACTGGAAGAGTATCTGGAAGTTAAAACCCTGCATATTGGGGGATTATAATAGACAGGGCGGCATCTGCCGCTCGCCTGGACTGGGTGGCTGGCAATGAAAACCTATACGTTTGATTTTGACGAGATCGACAGTCAGGAAGACTTCTACCGTGAATTTATCCGGGCGTTTGATCTTGAACGGGAAAGCGTGACGAATCTGGATACGCTGTGGGACGTGGTCACCGGCAGTCAGTTGCCGCTACCGCTGGAAATTGAGTTCATCCATTTGCCCGATAAGCTGCGAAGACGTTTTGGCGCACTGATATTGCTGTTCGATGAAGCGGAAGAAGAGCTTGAAGGGCAGCTGCGCTTTAACGCGCGGCATTGAATGAAAAAAGCCCCTGACCATAAGGCCAGGGGCAAGTCGTATGATGAGATACGACGAGGGTTTATTTATACAGTTCTGCCGTTGCATGCCAGTGGTCACCCTGATTCAGTTCGGTGACGCGATAGCTGCTGGCGCCTGCTTTTTCAGCTTTGGCGGCAAGTTCGTGACGAATATCCATCGGTGAGCCGGTGACAGACGTTACGGAGACGCTGCCCATACGCTGTAGATTTTGTGCCTGGTCGGCATTTACCTGCTGTACGGCTGCGCTCGCGCCGAAAGAGAGAACGGATGCCAGACCGAGGGTTGCGATGATCAATTTGGTTTTCATAGTCTTTACTCCTGAATAGGGTTTTTACTCAACGGCGAGAAGGGTTGAACCGCTATTTTTATGCCTGGTGCCGTTGAGTGGAGATTTACGTCTTCAGTTATTACTAAAACTTATTTGTACAGCTCAGCGGTGGCGTGCCAGTGGTCACCGGAACGCGCTTCGATGATGCGATAGGATGACGCACCCTGTTCTTCCGCTTTTTTGTTCAGCATCTCATGCATGTCCATTGGCGATGTGCCGACCGCGCCGACAGAAACCGTACCGATGGCCTGACGGGATTGCGCCTGGTCAGCATTGATAGAGTCAGCTGCGAAAGCACCGAATGACAGGACGGACAGGACGCTGAGCGCCGCTACAGTTGATTTGATTTTCATGATTTTTACCTCGTCGAATTTTTTAGTGGGGTCTTGTTTCGTGACCCTCATCACAAAATCAAGTATACACTAATAACGGTAAAAATTAATACCAGGCTAATGGTTTCTATTGTTATTACGTGTTAACCAGTCTGTTTTTTATAACCAAATCGCATAATATTGGGCGTTTTTTGTTCATTTTGGTTGTTTATATCTAATAAAATCATATGGATATCAGCTTTTGATTTTTTGTGCGATTTTTTGATTTAGCATTCACCAGATGAATGTTAATAGGTGGTAAAAAGCACTATTTGTCAAAGTGAAGGGCAGTAGAAAAGAGGGGAGAACGCAGCGGAAGCAGAACGATCCCCGCAGCGGCGCTACGGGGAGAGGGGATTAGAGTTCCTGTTCGAACAGTACCAGAATGGCTTCGTGGAGATCTTTCACAGAGAAACCGCTAGCCGGTGTGGTAAAGATGGTGTCATCACCGGCGATAGTCCCGAGGATACCTTCCGTTTTACCCAGCGAGTCCAGCATGCGGGCAATGAGCTGCGCGGCACCCGGGCTTGTGTGGATCACCACGACGGCATCGTTATGATCGATATCCAGAACCAGGTTTTTGAGCGGGCTGGAGGTGGTCGGCACGCCAAGTTCTGCCGGCAGGCAATAGACCATCTCCATCTTGGCGTTACGCGTACGCACCGCGCCAAATTTCGTTAACATGCGGGAGACTTTCGACTGGTTGATGTTATCGAAGCCTTGTTCCTGCAGCGCCTGAACAATTTCTCCCTGAGAACTGAATTTCTCTTCTTTGAGTAGCGCCTTAAACGCCTTTACTAATTCTTCTTGCTTAGACGAGCTTCGCATAAGTCACCCGGAATATGACGATAGAAACAACATTATTATGCATGTGGATGAATTTTTATGCAAATTATCTACTCAGCGCCAGGCTGAAATAATGTTATGAAAGGGAGTGATTTTATCAGATTTCGTTATCAGAAAACATGCCTGGGTCACGCCGCGCAAATAAGCTTAAAAGTAAATTAAATGTTATCAAAATGATGTTGTTTTGGTGGCGGGGCAGGGTGTATTGTAACCACCTCTTAATGCGTTGCCCTCTGTCGTCAGATAGTCTTCTGGTGAGAGATAAAGTCGCGTGACCTCAAATTCTTTAGCTACGAAAATTGTAATTATTTACTTGCTGAATTATGGTCGCCGCAACGGATTTACAGATACTTAAGTTAACCATAATAAGGAGTTTAGGATGAAAGTCGCAGTCCTCGGCGCTGCTGGTGGTATCGGCCAGGCGCTTGCCCTACTACTGAAAACCCAACTGCCTTCAGGCTCAGAACTCTCCCTGTACGATATTGCTCCGGTAACCCCAGGTGTGGCGGTTGACCTGAGCCACATCCCGACTGCTGTAAAAATCAAAGGCTTCTCCGGTGAAGATGCACGTCCTGCGCTGCAGGGTGCCGACGTGGTGCTGATTTCTGCAGGCGTGGCGCGTAAGCCAGGCATGGATCGTTCAGACCTGTTCAACGTCAACGCGGGCATCGTGAAAAACCTGGTGCAGCAGATTGCAGAAATCTGCCCGAAAGCATGCATCGGGATCATCACTAACCCGGTGAACACCACCGTGGCTATCGCGGCAGAAGTGCTGAAGAAAGCGGGTGTTTACGACAAAAACAAACTGTTCGGCGTAACCACGCTGGATATCATCCGTTCCAACACCTTTGTTGCTGAGCTGAAAGGCAAGCAGCCAACAGAAGTGGAAGTACCGGTAATCGGCGGTCACTCTGGCGTCACCATCCTGCCTCTGCTGTCGCAGATCCCAGGCGTGAGCTTCACCGAGCAGGAAGTGGCTGACCTGACTAAACGCATCCAGAACGCGGGCACCGAAGTGGTGGAAGCGAAGGCGGGTGGCGGTTCTGCAACCCTGTCTATGGGCCAGGCGGCTGCGCGTTTTGGTCTGTCACTGGTTCGCGCTCTGCAGGGCGAGAAAGGCGTTGTTGAATGCGCTTACGTTGAAGGCGATGGCGAACACGCTCGCTTCTTCTCTCAGCCGCTGCTGCTGGGTAAAAACGGTATCGAAGAGCGTAAATCCATTGGTACGCTGAGCGCGTTTGAACAACACGCGATGGAAGGCATGCTGGATACGCTGAAGAAAGATATCACCCTGGGCGAAGAGTTCGTTAACAAGTAATACGAACCGTCTCCCGGTAAAAAAAACGGAGCTTATCGCTCCGTTTTTTTATGCCTGTCAGTTAGTGGCCGGGTATTCCTGAATCGTCACGTGCAGCGTCAGTTTCTTATCGTTGCGCATGACCTCAACAGGGATGATAGAACCCGGGCGAATTTCTGCCACCTGATCCATCGTCTCCAGCGCAGAGACCGCTGGCGTGCCGTTGACCGACACAATGACATCGTTTACCTGAATCCCTGCGTTAGCCGCCGGACCACCCGGTGCCACCTCGTTAACCACAATACCCTGAATCTGATCGATACCGCCGCCCTGGGTATGCATCGGTGCAATTTCGCGCCCGCCGATACCGATATAGCCGCGGATCACGCGTCCGTCGCGGATCAGTTTATCCATGATTTTGGTCGCCAGCTGGAACGGAATGGCGAAGCCGATCCCTTCCGGCGTCTCACCGTCGTTACTCTTATCGAACGAGAGGGTGTTGATGCCCATCAGCTCGCCCAGCGAGTTGACCAGCGCCCCGCCGGAGTTACCGTGGTTGATGGAGGCATCGGTTTGCAGGAAGTTCTGCCGCCCGGAGGGGTTCAAACCGATACGACCGGTCGCGCTGATAATCCCCTGGGTGATGGTCTGGCCCAGGTTGTAAGGGTTACCGATAGCCAGTACGACGTCACCAATATGCGGGGTTCGTTTACGGTTGATCGGGATGACCGGCAAACCGCCCGTGGCGTTAATTTTCAGAACGGCCAGGTCGGTCAGGCTGTCAGACCCAACGAGCAACGCCTCAAACACGCGGCCATCCTGCAGGGCGACGATGATCTGGTCAGCATCGTTAATCACGTGCTTGTTGGTAATAATGTAGCCGCGCTCGTCCATGATTACGCCGGAGCCGAGGGTACGGATCTCCAGCTGGTTATGGGCTGAGGTATTCAGACCACGGTTATAGACGTTAACCACGGCAGGTGCGGCACGGCGGACGGCCTGGTTATAGGTGGCCGGCGTTTCATCCGTGCTATCGAACTGGGGAGCCGACAGTTTATTGAACTGACGTAAAGACGGCAGCGCCAGCAGCAGCAGGCCAGCGACAATCAAACCGATGACAGTAGAACGTAAGAGCTTTAAAAGCATGATGCGCGTGTCGTTAAAAAAGGAACGATTTGCAGCATAACATGAGTTATCCGGACATCACACGCAGCGGTGATGTCCGGGTCGCAAATGCTTAGCGCAACAGAATATAGATGGACTCATTGCCACGCATGACCTGCAGGGCAATAACCGCTGGTTTGCTTTCCAGCACCTTGCGCAGTTCGGCAATAGACTGCACGCGGTTGCGGTTTACACCGATAATCACGTCATCCTGATGCAATCCGGCCTGTGCGGCAGGGCTGCTCTTCTCGACGGTGTCGATGCTGATGCCTTTCGTACCGTCCTTCAGCTGCCCGTCGCTCAACGTAGCCCCCTGTAGCGCCGGGGCGATAAGCTCCGCACTGGCCGAGGATGAAGTGCTCTTATCCAGCGTCACTTCAACGTCAAGCGGCTTACCGTCACGTATCAGGCCCAGCTTCACTTTGGCGCCAGGTTCCGTCGTGGCAATCCGTGAGCGCAGTTCTGCAAAGCTGTTCAGCGGTTTGTCGTTCAGGCTGACGATCACATCCCCCGATTTCACGCCCGCTTTTGCCGAGCCGGAGTTTGGCAGCACTTCACTGACAAACGCCCCGCGCTGTACGTTGATATTGAACGCTTTTGCGATATCCGCGCTCATCTCCATACCTTTAATACCCAGCAGCCCGCGTTTGATTTCACCGAACTGGATCAATTGCTGCGCCAGGGTTTTGGCCATATTGCTGGGGATAGCAAAACCGATCCCGATGCTGCCGCCGCCCGGGGCCAGAATCGCCGTGTTAATCCCAATCAGCTCGCCGTTAAGGTTGAGCAACGCTCCGCCGGAGTTACCCCGGTTGATTGAGGCATCGGTCTGGATAAAGTTTTCCAGCCCTTCCAGATTGAGGCCGCTGCGCCCGAGCGCCGAGACGATCCCGGAGGTGGCGGTCTGCCCTAAGCCAAAGGGGTTGCCTACGGCGACGGCAAAATCGCCGACGCGCAGTTTGTCGGAATCCGCGATGGCAATCTGGGTCAGGTTGCTTGGGTTTTGCACCTGCAGCAGCGCGATGTCGCTCTGGTCATCGCCGCCGATCAGTTTGGCATCAAATTCGCGGCCATCGTTCAGCTGGACGCTGATCTTATCGGCCTGGCTGATGACGTGGTTGTTGGTCAGGATATAGCCTTTTGCCGCATCAATAATGACGCCAGAACCCAGGCCTTCAAAAGGCTGAGCCTGCTGGTCGGGAGACTCATCGCCAAAATATTTTTTCAGTTCTTCAGGGACGCGTTGGCTTTGTACTGCGGTGCCCTCAACCTGAACGCTGACGACCGCCGGCAACACTTTTTCCAGCATAGGCGCGAGGCTTGGAATGGCCGCCTGGCCAGGCACCTGGGAGGGAATGGCGGCAAATACAGGAACGGACGCCGAGAGAGATAACCCGACACTTAACGCGATAGCGCTCAACAGCTGGTTTTTTTTCTTCATCGATGTTGACTCTCGTAACCTGGAATAAAGGAAAAACGGCCCTAAAAACACGTTGATGTTATTGAATTTTAAACTGCTGAACAATGAGGTGTTTAACTAAATGATAGCTGGGGTCATCAGGAAAGGACGGGCGCAATCGCTGCGCCCGTAAAATATATTCAGGTTGTGCGATTAATCGCGTTTTACACCGCCGCGCAGCAGGCCGGACGCGCCATCGGAATAGTCGCGAGGCATCTGAACGGGCGCCTGATCGTTACCGGCTTCAGAGTCAGCCAGACGGTTGCGGAATGGGTTGGTTTCCGCGGTCATTTCCGGCAGCAGGCTGCTGGAGCTTTTTGCCATATGTTGATAAAGCTGACGATAGTCGGTTGCCATGTTGTCCAGCAGCTCGGCGCTACGGGCAAAGTGGCTGACCAGCTCTTCACGATACTCTTCCAGCTCGGCTTTGTTCTTTTCCAGTTCGTACTGCAGTGACTGCTGCTGACGCAATTTGCGATTACCGAAACGCATGGCCACAGCACCGATGACGATGCCGACGACTAAACCGATTAGCGCATATTCCCAGGTCATGAACTTCTCCCGTTGTCTTGTTGTTCCGTAGGGTGTTGGCTCGGCTCCTGCCTGTGCCTGATAATGCCACTATAACCGCTATTTCTGCAGAAGTGGAATCCTGACGTATCATCGCGTAGTGTAGAACGGCCTTTTTTTCATCAGTCACGTCTGCTGGTGAGCGTTAATTGAAGGAATAACAATAAGATTATGCAAAACCTGTCCCCTGCATCGCGATATCAACTGGCCCTTAACGAGGGCACTCATCAGCCTGATGACGTTCAACGTGAGGCGGTAAACCGCCTGGAGATGATTTATCAGGAGCTCACGGCAAAACCCGCTGAAGTCGAACAGAACAGTGGGCTAAAGGCGGCGTTTGGGCGCTTGCTCGGTAAAAAAGCGCCACAGGCTCACGCGCCGGTGCGCGGTTTATATATGTGGGGCGGGGTCGGTCGCGGAAAAACCTGGCTGATGGACCTGTTTTATCTAAGCCTGCCTGGCGCACGTAAACAGCGTCTGCACTTCCATCGTTTTATGCTGCGGGTGCATGAAGAGTTGACCGCACTGCAGGGCAAAAGCGATCCGCTGGAGATTGTGGCCGACAGGTTCAAGGCGGAAACGGACGTGCTCTGCTTCGACGAGTTTTTTGTGTCTGACATCACCGATGCCATGCTGCTAGGCGGCCTGATGAAGGCGCTATTTGCCCGCGGGATCACGCTGGTGGCCACGTCGAATATCCCGCCGGATGAACTCTATCGTAACGGCCTGCAGCGCGCACGCTTCCTGCCCGCCATCGATGCCATCAAGCAGCACTGCGATATCATGAACGTCGATGCCGGTGTCGATTATCGTCTGCGCACGCTGACCCAGGCGCACCTGTGGCTTTCGCCGTTAAATGCAGAGACCACCCGCGAGATGGATACACTCTGGCTGGCGCTGGCGGGAGCAAAACGCGAGCACGCCCCGGAACTCGAGATTAACCATCGCCCGCTACCCACCCTTGGCGTCGAAAACCAAACGCTGGCGGTCTCCTTTACGACGCTCTGCGTGGATGCCCGCAGCCAGCACGACTACATTGCGCTTTCGCGTCTGTTCCACACCGTGATGGTGCTGGGCGTACCGGTGATGACGCGGCTGATGGAGAGCGAAGCACGGCGCTTCATTGCGCTGGTGGACGAGTTTTATGAGCGCCACGTCAAGCTGGTGGTCAGCGCTGAGGTACCTTTATATGAGATTTACCAGGGCGAGCGGCTGAAGTTTGAGTTCCAGCGCTGCCTGTCGCGCCTGCAGGAGATGCAGAGCGAAGAATACCTGAAGCTGGAGCATATGCCGTAACAAATGCCCCCCTCTCCCGTGGGAGAGGGGCTGGGGGTGAGGGCACCAGACCGCACAATACCCACCCTCGAAAAACCCATTCCAAATCACATTTAAGGGTCGATCTTTGACCTCAACTTCTCTATAATCTTGCGACCCCACGTTACGAGAAGGTTTTTTTCCCGAAACTTTCTATGTGTCGGCATGTGCTATTCGAAGGGGTAGGTTTGCCGGACTTTGTCGTGTGAACCTCAACTGACTAAACGTTTGGGTGTTCACCAACGTGTAACTTATTATTTGGGTAAGCTTTTAATGAAAACTTTTACAGCTAAACCAGAAACCGTACAGCGCGACTGGTATGTTGTTGACGCGACCGGTAAAACTCTGGGCCGTCTGGCTACTGAACTGGCTCGTCGCCTGCGCGGTAAGCATAAAGCGGAATACACTCCGCACGTTGATACCGGTGATTACATCATCGTTCTGAACGCTGATAAAGTTGCTGTAACCGGCAACAAGCGTACTGACAAAGTGTACTATCACCACACCGGCCACATCGGTGGTATCAAAGAAGCGACCTTTGAAGAGATGATTGCCCGCCGTCCTGAGCGTGTGATTGAAATCGCGGTTAAAGGCATGCTGCCAAAAGGCCCGCTGGGTCGTGCTATGTTCCGTAAACTGAAAGTTTACGCAGGCAACGAGCACAACCACGCGGCACAGCAACCGCAAGTTCTTGACATCTAATCGGGATTATAGGCAATGGCTGAAAATCAATACTACGGCACTGGTCGCCGCAAAAGTTCCGCAGCTCGCGTTTTCATCAAACCGGGCAGTGGTAAAATCGTAATCAACCAGCGTTCTCTGGAACAATACTTCGGTCGCGAAACTGCCCGCATGGTAGTTCGCCAGCCGCTGGAACTGGTTGATATGGTAGAAAAACTGGATCTGTACATCACCGTTAAAGGTGGTGGTATCTCCGGTCAGGCAGGTGCGATCCGTCACGGTATCACCCGCGCTCTGATGGAGTACGACGAATCCCTGCGTTCTGAACTGCGTAAAGCTGGCTTCGTTACTCGTGACGCGCGTCAGGTTGAACGTAAGAAAGTGGGTCTGCGTAAAGCACGTCGTCGTCCACAGTTCTCCAAACGTTAATCCATTCTGCTTACGCAGAACGATTGGCGAAAAACCCGCTTCGGCGGGTTTTTTTATGGATAATGCGCAGGTTATCCACAATATCCATGCATATATCTTCTCTTTTTCCACATTTCCAGAATCCCCTCACCACAAAGCCATCAAAATCTGGTAAACTATCATCCAATTTTCTGCCCAAATATCGGTGAATACTCGATTTTTGTTCGTTTCTTGAACAATGTGTTTTCTCTGGGATGGGCGATACAACATCTGGCTGGCCCCTGTTGGGCTGGTAGCAGTAAAAATTCTGAATATACCTGGAGGTTTTCATGGCTGTCGCTGCCAACAAACGTTCGGTAATGACGCTGTTTTCTGGTCCTACTGACATTTATAGCCATCAGGTTCGTATCGTGCTGGCCGAGAAGGGTGTCAGTTTTGAGATCGAGCATGTGGAAAAGGATAACCCGCCTCAGGATCTGATCGATCTCAACCCGAGCCAAAGCGTACCGACGCTGGTGGATCGCGAGCTGACCCTGTGGGAATCCCGTATCATTATGGAATATCTGGATGAGCGTTTCCCGCATCCGCCACTGATGCCTGTTTACCCTGTCGCGCGTGGTGAAAGCCGCCTGTACATGCAGCGTATCGAAAAAGACTGGTACTCGCTGATGAACGTGATTACCAGCGGTTCTGCTTCTGAAGCTGACGCTGCACGTAAACAACTGCGTGAAGAGCTGCTGGCGATCGCTCCTGTGTTTGGTCAGAAACCATTCTTCCTGAGCGATGAGTTCAGCCTGGTGGATTGCTACCTGGCACCACTGCTGTGGCGTCTGCCAACCCTGGGCGTAGAGTTCAGCGGTCCTGGCGCGAAAGAGCTGAAGGGCTATATGACTCGCGTATTTGAACGCGACTCTTTCCTGGCATCCTTAACTGAACCGGAACGTGAAATGCGTCTCGGCCGAGGCTAATGACTGTGGAAATGTCACAACTTACCCCACGCCGTCCTTATCTGCTGCGCGCCTTCTATGAATGGCTGCTGGATAACCAGCTCACGCCGCACCTGGTTGTGGATGTGACGTTGCCGGGCGTGCTGGTTCCTATGGAATATGCGCGTGACGGGCAGATCGTACTGAACATTGCGCCGCGTGCGGTGGGTAACCTGGAGCTGGCAAACGATGAAGTGCGCTTCAACGCGCGTTTCGGCGGCGTGCCGCGTCAGGTTTCCGTACCTCTGGCAGCCGTGCTGGCTATCTACGCGCGTGAAAACGGTGCGGGTACCATGTTCGAGCCGGAAGCGGCGTATGATGAAGATGTTGCCAGCCTGAATGATGACAACGCATCCGATGAGCGCGAAAGCGACACGGTGATGTCACTTATCGATGGTGATAAACCCGATCGTCACGACGACAATGACCCTGATGACGATCCGCCTCCGCGCGGTGGTCGTCCGGCTCTTCGCGTCGTGAAATAAAAAACAGGCCCAATCGGGCCTGTTTTTTTTTACACTTCCAGGTAGTTCAGGATCCCGTCAGCCGCTTTACGACCTTCGGCAATCGCCGTTACCACCAGGTCAGAACCGCGAACAATATCGCCACCGGCGAAGATTTTCGGGTTGCTGGTCTGGAATGCGTTGTCGCTGCCTTCTGGCGCAATCACGCGGCCCTGCGAATCCAGCTCAACGCTGTGCTTCGCCAGCCATTCCATGCTGTGAGGACGGAAGCCGAACGCCATCACCACGGCATCGGCCGGGATCACGTGCTCAGAACCGGCGACGATCTCGGCGCGACGACGGCCTTTCGCATCCGGTGCGCCCATCTCAGTGCGCGCCATCTTCACACCGCTCACTTTACCGTTGGCATTCACTTCAATACCCAGAGGCTGGATGTTGAACTGGAACTCCACGCCCTCTTCACGCGCGTTTTTCACTTCGCGTTTAGAGCCCGGCATGTTCTCTTCGTCACGACGGTAGGCGCAGATCACGTGTGCCGCATTCTGACGAATGGAGGTACGCACGCAGTCCATCGCGGTATCACCGCCGCCCAGCACAACCACGCGTTTGCCTTCCATGCTGACGAACGGCTCATCGGCGGTTTCACCGTAGCCCATGAACTGCTTGGTGTTGGCAATCAGGAACGGCAGCGCGTCGTACACGCCCGGCGCGTCTTCGTTCTCCAGACCGCCGCTCATGGACTGATAGGTGCCCACGCCAAGGAACACGGCGTCGTAATCCTTCAGCAGGTCGTCGAGCTGCACGTCGCGGCCCACTTCCACGTTCAGTTTGAACTCAATGCCCATGCCGGTGAAGATTTCACGGCGACGGGTCATGACCTCTTTTTCCAGCTTGAAGGCCGGGATACCGAAGGTCAGCAGGCCGCCGATTTCCGGATGACGGTCAAAGACCACCGCCTTCACGCCGTTGCGGGTCAGCACGTCCGCACAGGCCAGGCCCGCCGGGCCCGCGCCGATGATCGCCACGCGCTTGTCGGTTTGCTTCACGCCGGTCATATCCGGACGCCAGCCCATCTCGAACGCTTTATCATTGATATAGCGCTCAATGTTGCCGATGGTCACCGCGCCGAACTCGTCGTTCAGCGTACAGGAGCCTTCGCACAGACGGTCCTGAGGGCACACGCGGCCGCACACTTCCGGCAGGGTGTTGGTCTGGTGAGACAGCTCGGCGGCTTCAAATATACGCCCTTCGTTGGCCAGCTTCAGCCAGTTCGGGATGTAGTTGTGTACCGGGCATTTCCATTCGCAGTAAGGGTTACCGCAGGACAGGCAGCGGTCTGCCTGTGCTTTGGCCTGGCCTTCTGAAAACGGCTCGTAGATTTCAACAAATTCAATTTTGCGGATCTTCAGCGGTTTCTTTGGCGGATCAACACGCTGCAGGTCGATAAACTGGTATACGTTCTGGCTCATCTAAATTCCTTACTGCGCCTGCACGCGCAGCTCTGCTGCGCTACGACTACGGTGACCCAACAGGGCTTTAACATCGCTGGACTTCGGCTTAACCAGCGCGAATTTCGCAGAGAACGCTGGCCAGTTCGCCAGGATCTCTTCGCCGCGCGAAGAACCGGTATGCTGCACGTGTTCGGTAATCAAACCGCGCAGGTGTTCTTCATGGATAGCCAGCGTATCAACGTCCAGCACTTCCACCAGCTCCGGGTTCACGCGTTTGCGGAACTCACCGTCTTCATCCAGGACGTACGCAAAACCGCCCGTCATGCCCGCGCCGAAGTTCACGCCGGTTTTACCCAGAACGCAAACAATCCCGCCCGTCATGTATTCACAACCGTTATCGCCAATGCCTTCCACCACGGTGATAGCACCGGAGTTACGCACCGCAAAACGCTCGCCCGCACGGCCTGCTGCAAACAGACGACCGCCGGTCGCGCCGTACAGGCAGGTGTTACCGATGATGCTGGCCTCATGGCTGCGGAAGGCTGAGCCGACCGGAGGACGCACCGCCAGCAGACCGCCCGCCATGCCTTTACCGACGTAGTCGTTGGCATCGCCGGTCAGATACAGCTCAACGCCGCCTGCGTTCCATACGCCGAAGCTCTGACCCGCGGTACCGCTGAAGTGCGCGGTAATCGGATCCGCTGCCAGACCCTGGTCACCGTGCGTCTGCGCGATGTAGCCGGAGAGGGAGGCACCCACGGAGCGGTCGGTGTTGCGGATATCAAACCAGAACGTTTTGCTCTGCTTGTCGTCCACGTACGGTTTCGCCTGCTGCAGCAGCTGCGCGTTCAGCACGCCGTTATCGAACGGCGGGTTGTTCTCGGTGCAGTAGACCGCTTTGCCAGGGTGCGGCTGCGCGGTTTCCAGCAGCTTAGACAGCTCAAGCTTCTGTTGCTTAGCCGTGAAGCCTTCCAGCTCTTTCAGCAGGTCAGTGCGGCCAATCAGGTCCACCAGACGCTTCACGCCCAGCTGCGCCATCAGCTCGCGGGTTTCGCGGGCGATGAAGTCAAAGTAGTTGGTCACTTTGAACGGCAGCCCGTGATAGTGGTTCTTACGCAGCTTCTCGTCCTGGGTAGCAACGCCGGTTGCGCAGTTGTTCAGGTGGCAAATACGCAGGTATTTACAGCCGAGCGCAACCATTGGGCCGGTACCGAAGCCGAAGCTTTCCGCGCCGAGGATTGCCGCCTTGATAATGTCGAGGCCGGTTTTCAGGCCGCCGTCCACCTGCAGACGGATCTTGTGACGCAGACCGTTAGCCACCAGCGCCTGCTGGGTTTCCACCAGGCCAAGCTCCCACGGACAGCCCGCATATTTTACGGAGGAGAGCGGGCTTGCGCCGGTGCCGCCGTCGTAGCCGGCGATGGTGATGAGATCCGCATAGGCTTTCGCCACGCCAGTAGCGATGGTGCCGACGCCCGGTTCGGAAACCAGCTTCACGGAGATCATCGCCTTCGGGTTGACCTGCTTCAGGTCGAAAATCAGCTGCGCTAAGTCCTCGATAGAGTAGATATCGTGGTGCGGCGGCGGGGAGATCAGCGTCACGCCCGGCACGGAATAGCGCAGTTTGGCGATGTACGGGGTAACTTTATCACCCGGCAGCTGGCCGCCTTCGCCCGGTTTAGCACCCTGAGCGACTTTAATCTGGATCACGTCGGCGTTGACCAGGTACGCAGGCGTCACGCCAAAGCGACCGGATGCCACCTGCTTGATACGGGACACTTTGTTGGTGCCGTAACGCGCCGGATCTTCACCGCCTTCGCCGGAGTTGGAGTTACCGCCGATGCTGTTCATGGCTTCCGCCAGCGCTTCGTGGGCTTCCGGGCTCAGCGCGCCGATGGACATCGCTGCGGTATCGAAGCGTTTGAACAGTTCCGATGCAGGCTCAACGTCGTCAATGCTGACCGCTTCATCGCCTGGATTGAGGGCAATGAGGTCGCGCAGCGTTGCCGCCGGACGGTTGTTTACCAGCTCAGCGTACTGCTGGTAGTCTCTGTATTCACCGCTCTGAACCGCCTGCTGCAGCGTGCGCACCACGTCCGGGTTATAGGCGTGGTATTCGCCGCCGTGAACGTATTTCAGCAGACCGCCCTGATCCAGCGGCTTACGTGCCAGCCAGGCGCGTTTGGACAGGTTCACCAGATCCTGCTGGAAGTCAGCAAAACCGGCGCCGCCGATGCGGCTGACCACGCCCTGGAAGCAGAGGTTGGCGACCTCGTCATGCAGGCCGACCGCTTCAAACAGCTTCGAACAGCGGTAGGAGGCAATGGTCGAGATGCCCATTTTGGACATGATCTTGTACAGGCCTTTGTTGATGCCGTTACGGTAGTTCAGCATCACCGCGCGGTAATCTTTGTCGATCGCGCGGGTATCCACCAGGCGTGCCAGCGTTTCGTAGGCCAGATACGGGTAGATCGCCGTCGCGCCGAAGCCTAACAGCACGGCAAAGTGGTGCGGGTCGCGGGCGCTGGCGGTTTCAACAATGATGTTGGCGTCGCAGCGCAGGCTCTTGTCGACCAGACGCGTCTGGATAGCGCCAACCGCCATCGGGGCAGGCACCGGCAGACGGTTTTTCGCAATATTGCGGTCGGACAGCACCAGCAGAACGGTACCGTTACGCACCATCTGTTCGGCTTTGTCACACAGCGCATTCACCGTCTCTACGAGGCTCGCTTCGGTCACGTCGAAGGTAATATCGAGCGTGTCGGCGCGGTAGTGCTCCTCTTTCATGGTGGTGAGCTGTTTGAAATCGGAGTACAGCAGGATCGGTGATTTAAAGGTCAGACGGTGCGCCTGGCCTTCGGCCTCGCAGAAGACATTCATCTCGCGACCGATGCTGGTGGCCAGCGACATCACATGCGCTTCGCGCAGCGGGTCGATCGGCGGGTTGGTCACCTGCGCGAACTGCTGACGGAAGTAATCGTAAATGATGCGCGGCTGGCTGGAGAGCACGGCAAACGGGGTGTCATCACCCATGGAGCCGACCGCTTCCTGGCCGTTTTCACCGAGCACGCGAATAACGGAGTCCAGCTCTTCCGCGCTGTAGTTAAACTGTTTCTGGAAGCTTGCAAGCGTATCGTCGTCCAGTTCGCGGCGACCCACTTCTTCATCCGATAAATCTTCGAACGGCACGAGGCGACGGACGTTTTTCTCCATCCACTCTTTGTACGGATGGCGGCTTTTCAGGTCGTGATCGGTTTCGGCAGAGTGCAGAATGCGCCCGCCGCGGGTGTCGATCACCATCAGCTCGCCCGGGCCGACGCGGCCTTTCTCGACCACTTCGTCAGGCTGGTAATCCCAGATACCGACTTCAGAGGCGCAGGTGATGAGCTTGTCTTTGGTGATAACGTAGCGCGCCGGACGCAGACCGTTACGGTCCAGGTTACAGGCGGCGAAGCGGCCGTCGGACATGACGATGCCCGCCGGGCCGTCCCACGGCTCCATGTGCATGGAGTTAAAGTCGAAGAACGCGCGCAGCTCAGGGTCCATATCCGGGTTGTTCTGCCAGGCCGGTGGCACGAGCAGACGCATGGCGCGCACGATGTCCATCCCGCCCGCCAGCAGCAGTTCCAGCATGTTATCCATGGAGCTGGAGTCAGAGCCGGTTTCGTTCACGAACGGCGCGGCATCGTGCAGATCGGGGATCAGCGGCGTCTGGAACTTATAGGTACGGGCGCGGGCCCACTGGCGGTTACCGGTGATGGTGTTGATCTCGCCGTTGTGCGCCAGGTAGCGGAACGGCTGAGCCAGCGGCCAGCGTGGAACGGTGTTGGTGGAGAAGCGCTGGTGGAACAGGCAAATGGCCGATTCCAGACGCAGGTCCGCCAGGTCCAGGTAGAAGCGCGGCAGGTCAGCCGGCATACACAGACCCTTATAGATGTTCACCAGGTTAGAGAGGCTACAAACGTAGAACTCTTTATCGTCCTGGAGACGTTTTTCAATGCGGCGGCGGGCGATAAACAGACGGCGTTCCATATCACGCGGACGCCAGCCCGCAGGCGCGTTGACGAAAATCTGTTCAATGCGAGGCAGCGAGGAGAGGGCGATTTCACCGAGCACCCCTTCGTTGGTTGGCACATTGCGCCAGCCGACAATCGACAGGGTTTCACGCTGAAGTTCTTCTTCGACGATGCGGCGTGAGGCAGCAGCCTTTTCAGGATCCTGATTCAGGAACAGCATGCCGACAGCGTAGTTTTTGGCTAAACGCCAGCCGCGCTCTTCCGCCACGATGCGAAAGAAACGATCCGGTTTTTGCAGCAGCAGGCCGCAACCGTCGCCGGTTTTACCATCGGCAAGAATAGCGCCACGGTGCTGCATTCGGGCCAGTGCGTGAATAGCAGTACGCACTACCTTGTGGCTAGGTTCGCCTTCTATGTGGGCGATCAGGCCGAAACCACAGTTATCCTTCTCAAGGGATTTATCGTACAACATATCAGTGAACCTCCCCAGGCTCGTCGGGCTTCCCACTGAACTTTACCGTGGCGCACAGGCACAGAAAGAGCATGGCGACGGGGTTTGCGTTTCATACGCGGACCTCGCATTCGCCCTCTTTTTCATCCTTTCGCGCAGGTAAACAAGTTTGAGGACTTGCTTCAGAGGGAATCTCAATTACTGCATAAATATGATGAGCAGGCCGCTCATCCAGAAAGCTTCCAGCGGATTTCCAACTTATCGGGAATTGGTACACAGGTCAAATGGCAATCTTATTTATACAAAAATGTGCTAAAGAGCGTTTATGTCTTTGAAAGTAAATGCTATTTAACTATTTTTACATTGAATGTATGCCCTGGCAGGACGCAGCGGAGTGTGATCTGACTCACTATATGAAAGCGGTATTATCAATGTAGCGTGCTGAATAGCAGTTTTATAGCAGAATAATAATCTGGTATCGGCTGCAAACCCGCATAAACCCACTGTTTTTCAGTGGTGGCGCTATAAATGAAAAAAACAATCAGAACATAAGGAAAAGTAATCACGAATGGCGTGAATGAAATTGCAGTAATCCTGAGTATTTATTCATATAGATAAAGGCCGTCCGGGACGATTGATCCAGGTCATCGCCGACAGAGGCTAAAAGTGGCAGGCTTGTCCCCTTTCTCCGGGACGGTCTATCAGATTATGCAGTTACAGAAATTAGTCAATATGTTTGGTGGGGATCTTTTGCAGCGGTACGGGCAAAAGGTTCATAAGCTGACGCTGCACGGCGGGTTTAGCTGCCCGAATCGCGATGGCACCATCGGGCGCGGCGGCTGCACCTTCTGTAACGTTGCGTCCTTTGCTGACGAAGCCCAGCAGCATAAATCTATCGCTGAACAGCTTGTCCATCAGGCAAGCCAGGTGAACCGCGCGAAGCAGTATCTGGCCTATTTTCAGGCCTACACCAGCACGTGGGCGGAGGTGCAGGTGCTGCGCTCTATGTATCAGCAGGCCGTCAGCCAGGCTAACATCGTTGGGCTGTGCGTGGGCACGCGCCCGGACTGCGTACCGGACGCGGTGCTGGACCTGCTCAGCGAGTACAAAGAACAAGGCTACGAGATCTGGCTGGAGCTGGGCTTGCAGACCGCGCACGACAAAACCCTGCACCGTATTAACCGTGGTCATGATTTCGCCTGCTACCAGCGCACCACGCGCCTGGCCCGCGAGCGCGGGCTGAAGGTCTGCTCGCATCTGATTGTCGGCTTGCCGGGTGAAGGGCAGCAGCACGGCCTGGAGACGCTGGAAAAGGTGGTTGAAACCGGCGTGGACGGCATTAAGCTGCACCCGCTGCATATCGTTACGGGAAGCATTATGGCGAAAGCCTGGGAAGCCGGGCGGTTAAGCGGAATTGAGCTTGAGGACTATACGGTGACGGCGGGGGAGATGATTCGCCACACCCCGCCGGAAATTGTCTACCATCGCATCTCGGCCAGCGCCCGCCGTCCAACGCTTCTGGCACCGCTATGGTGTGAGAACCGCTGGACGGGGATGGTGGAAATCGACCGCTATCTGCAGGAGAACGGTGTGCAGGGTTCAGCGCTTGGCCGCCCGTGGGTTCCCCGTCTACCGGCGACGGCCGCCTAACAGACTTCCCAGCATGCCGCGCACTATCTGATTGGTGACCTGCCGCGCCGCGCTTTTCGCCATGGTCTGTACCACGCCGTCGCGCTTGCCGCCGCGCGGCCCGGTGCTGCCGAACAGGATGTCTTTGAGCCCCCCGAGAATACCGTCATCCACGGCGACGGACTGTCCTTTAGCGGCAGGTGCATCCTGCGACTCCGTTGTCGCCTGCACCCCTTTTTGCAGCATCTCGAACGCGGACTCGCGATCCACCTCGTCTTCGTATTTCCCGTAAACCGGAGAGTGGTTAATCAGGCCGTTACGTTCATCGTCGGTAACGGGCCCCATGCGCGAGCAGGGCGCGATCACCATGGCGCGTTCCACCACGGACGGGCTTCCCTTCGCATCAAGGAAGGAGATCAGCGCTTCACCGGTGCCTAACGCTTGAATCGCCGCTTCGGTATCAAAGGCAGGATTGGCGCGCATGGTTTGCGCGGCGGCTTTCACCGCTTTCTGATCCTTCGGCGTAAAGGCGCGCAGGGCGTGCTGCACGCGGTTACCGAGCTGGCCGAGAACGTTATCCGGAATGTCCGACGGGTTTTGCGAGACAAACCAGACGCCAACGCCTTTGGAGCGGATCAGGCGAATGACCTGTTCAATCTTATCCAGCAAGACCTGCGGCGCGTCGTTAAACAGAAGGTGCGCTTCGTCGAAGAAGAAGACCAGCTTCGGTTTTTCCAGATCGCCCGCTTCGGGTAACTGTTCGTACAGTTCGGAGAGCATCCACAGCAGGCTGGCGGCGTAGAGCTTTGGCATCTGGTAGAGCTTCTCGGAGCTCAGAATGTTGATGATGCCTTTGCCGCTGCTGTCGGTGCGCATCCAGTCTTTGATATCCAGCATCGGCTCGCCGAAGAAGTGCTCGGCGCCCTGTTGCTCCAGCGTCAGTAACCCGCGCTGAATGGCACCCACCGAGGCGCTGCTGATATTGCCGTACTGGTTCTGGAAGGATTTGGCGTTATCGCCGATGTACTGGGTAATGGCGCGCAGATCTTTGAAATCAAGCAGCAGCAGCCCCTGATCGTCGGCAATGCGGAAGATAATATTCAGCACGCCGGACTGCACGTCGTTGAGATTAAGCAGACGGGCCAGCAGCAGCGGGCCGAGATCGGAGACGGTGGCGCGCACCGGGTGGCCTTTCTCACCAAAGATATCCCACACTACTACCGGATTGTTATGCGGCGTCCAGTCCGTAATGCCAATATTCTTCAGCCGTTCGAGCAGTTTTTCAGAGGCCGTTCCTTCCTGAGCCACACCGGTTAAATCGCCTTTCACGTCAGCCATAAAGACCGGTACGCCAATCTCCGAAAGCGACTCCGCCAGCTTTTGCAGGGTGACGGTTTTCCCCGTCCCGGTCGCTCCGGTGATGAGACCGTGGCGGTTCGCCATCGAGGGCAGTAAATACAGCTCTTTTTCCAGCGTCCTGGCAATTAACAATGGTGTACTCATGATGCGCTTCCTCTCTTTGTCCTGGGGGGAGTATAGGCAATCTGGCCGCAATTTGGTTGAGTAAATTCCTGACTTTGCGGCGCATTATCCAGCGCGGACTATGCTTTTGCATACGGTTCACAAAAATAGTGGGAAACGATGTCCAGATTCTTCTTTAACGATCGCAAACAGCTGGTCAACGATGCCATTGAAGGCATACTGCTTTCTGCGCCACACGCAAATCTCGTCAAACTTGATATCGATCCGGCCATCAGGATCGTCGCACGCGGCGACTGGGATAAAAGCCGCGTGGCGGTGATCTCCGGCGGCGGCTCAGGCCACGAACCCGCGCACGCCGGGTTTGTTGGCAAAGGGATGCTGACGGCGGCAGTGTGTGGCGATCTGTTTGCCTCGCCGAGCGTGGATGCGGTGCTAAACGCCATTGTGGCGGTCACGGGCGATCGCGGCTGTCTGCTGATCGTCAAAAACTACACCGGCGATCGCCTGAACTTTGGTCTGGCGGCAGAAAAGGCCAAACGCTACGGCCTGAAGGTGGAGATGGCGATCGTGGCGGACGATATCGCGCTGCCGGATAACAAACAGCCGCGCGGTATTGCCGGTACGGCACTGGTGCACAAGATTGCGGGCTATGCGGCGGAGCACGGTAAATCGCTAAGCGAGGTGCGGGATATTGCGCAACAGGCCTGCGATAACCTCTGGAGCCTGGGCGTTGCGATGCAAACGTGCAACCTGCCGGGCAGCGACGAGGAAGAGGGGCGCATTAAGCAGGGCCATGTCGAGCTGGGGCTGGGCATTCACGGCGAGCCCGGTGCTTCCGTCGTGGATACGCAGAACAGTAAAGCCATTATCGACACGCTGGTGACGCCGTTACGCGCGCAGGCGGGAGAAGGGCGGTTTGCGGTATTGATTAACAATCTCGGCGGCGTATCGGCGCTGGAGATGGCGCTGCTGACCAAAGAGCTGGCGCATTCGGCGCTGAAAGAGGAGATCGCGTACCTGATAGGCCCCGCGCCGCTGGTGAGCGCGCTGGACATGAAGGGCTTTTCGCTCACGCTGCTGAAGCTTAATGACTTCTTTGAAAAGGCGATTCACGCCGAGGTCGAAACGCTGGGCTGGCAGAAGCCCGTGGCGTTTGCGCCACTGCGCACCGTGGCGCATACCGCCATTCACGATCGCGTGGAATACACTCCGTCGGACAATCTGCGGGTGGGCGAGTATGTCTCCTCGGTGACGAAAACGCTGCTCCAGCTGGAAAACCGACTGAACGCGCTGGATGCCAAAGTGGGCGACGGCGATACCGGCTCCACTTTTGCGCAAGGGGCGCGGGATATTGCGCAGCGTCTGGAGGATCGCAAGCTCCCGCTTGATAACGTATCGACGCTGCTGTTGCTGGTGGGCGAGCGGCTGGCGACGGTGATGGGCGGATCGAGCGGGGTGCTGATGTCGATCTTCTTCACCGCGGCCGGGCAAAAGCTTCACGATGGTCAGCCGCTGCCCGAGGCATTGCTCAGCGGGCTGGCGCAGATGAAGCAGTACGGTGGGGCAGATCTCGGCGATCGTACCCTGATCGACGCGCTGCAGCCGGCGCTTGAAGCATTGAAGAATGGCGATCTTCAGGCAGCGGCGCAGGCCGCACAGCACGGTGCCGAAGCAACGGCGAAAATGGCGAAAGCCGGCGCGGGACGTTCATCGTATGTGAATAAAGAGAATCTGGATGGGGTAATGGATCCCGGTGCGGTCGCGGTGGCTGAGGTGTTTAAGGCCATGGTAGATGCAAAACGGTAACGATCGTTACCGTTTTTAGTGTGTGCGCCCTCTCCCTGTGGGAGAGGGTTGGGGTGAGGGCATCAGGCCGCACATTCCCCGCCAATGTCACATCAAAAATCCGCTTTCAACACCACGCGGTAGCGGGCTTTGCCGTCACGCACGTGCTGGATCGCTTCGTTGATTTTCGACATCGGATACAGTTCGGTGGTCGGCGCCACTTTGGTGCGTCCGGCAAACTTCATCAGCTTGCGCAACTCAAACGGCGTACCGGTCGCGGAGCCTGACACGCTGCGATCCCCGCCGATCAGGGTAAACGCCGGAACCGGCAGCGGCTTCATTACGGCACCTACGGTGTGGAAGTTACCGCCGTAGGCCAGCGCCTCAAAGTACGGCTGCCAGTTGAGATCGACGTTAACGGTGTTGATGATCAGGTCAAACTGCCCAGCCAGCGCGTTCAGCGCGTCAGGATCGCGGCTGTTCACCACTTTATCCGCACCCATCGCCAGCACTTCTTTCTCTTTCGCCGGGTTGGAGCTGAACGCCGTGACTTCACAGCCCATCGCGTGCAGCAGCTTGATGGCGATATGCCCCAGGCCGCCAATACCAATGACGCCCACGCGGCTGGTGGCGGTGATGTGGTGCATCAGCAGAGGTTTGAAGACGGTGATACCGCCGCACAGCAGCGGACCTGCGGATTCGATATCAATGCTGTCCGGCAGCGGGATCACCCATTGCCAGTCGGCGCGCAGTTTGTCGGCAAAACCGCCCTTGTTCAGAATAGTGGGAACGGCGCCCTCGAGGCAGTTGATCTGATTGCCGCTGATACAGGCGTCACAGTGACCACAGCTGCGTGCCGTCCAGCCAATGCCCACGCGTTGGCCTACCTTCAGCCCTTTGTCCTGCGCGGCGCTACCGAGCGCCACGACGCGGCCAATGACTTCGTGCCCGGCAACCAGCGGATAGCTCGAGAAGCCCCATTCGTTATCGATCATCGAGAGATCCGAGTGGCAGATCCCGCAGTAATCAACCTGTACTTCGACGTCTTCTGCTTTTAGTTCGCCCGCATCGTACTCGTACAGCTCAAGTTCTGCACCCGCCTGCGGTGCGGCGTAGCTTTTTATCTTCGACATCGTGTTTCCCCCGTTGTGGTGTGAACTGAGAGTGTAGAGCATTCAGTTTACAGCCGCTTAACAGAACAGGGCAGGAACGAAACTTACAGACTTTTCAGCATTCTGACTTCGCAATCAACGTGGCCGGTACAGCCCAGCGGCGCATCGATATGCTCAAAGCCCAGATGTTCATACAGGCCGATGGCCTCTTTGAGGAAAGCGGTGGTTTCCAGGTAGCAGCGGGTAAAACCCTGCTTGCGCGCGTGGTCCAGCGCCATCAGCGCCAGCTTTTTCGCCAGCCCTTGCCCGCGCGCCGTTGGCAGAAAATACATTTTCTGCAGCTCACAGATATCCGGCTCGCTGCAGCTGAGGGGCGCCACGCCGCCGCCGCCCACAACCTGACCGTTCAGCTCGATTACCCAGTAGGCATGCCCTGGCTGGCTGTAGAGCTGGTAAAGCTCGTCCAGGTTCGGGTCGGCAACCGTGTAGCCTTTGTCAGCCGTCAGGCCATATTCGGCAGAAACGGTGCGGATAACGGCGGCGATTGCCGGGTTATCCTGCTCAGCGATCCGGCGCATCGTCGTCGCGACGGGGGTAATCACGCTCATAGCATTACTCATTACAAAAATTGACACATAACTGCTGTTAATAGCACCGCAGAAAGGGGAGTGCAAGCGAGGAGTTTTCAGGAAGGATACCCCTTACGCCCTGAAGCGTAAGGGGTAAAAGCATTACAGGGCTGCGATAACCGCCTGCTGCTCGATCAGCTTGGTCTTCGCATCGGCGAAGGCAACCAGACGCTCGCGCTCTTTCGCGATGACCGCTTCCGGCGCGCGGGCGACAAAGCCTTCGTTCGCCAGCTTGCTTTCGATTTTGCCAATTTCCACGTCGACTTTTGCCACTTCTTTCGCCAGACGAGCCAGCTCGGCGTCTTTGTCGATCAGGCCCGCCATCGGGATCAGCAGCTCGGCGCCGTCGATGATTTTGGTCACGGAAACCGGACCTTTGTCATCCGCAGGCAGCACGGTGATGCTTTCCAGACGCGCCATGGTTTTCAGGAAGGTGTTGTTCTCGGCGACGCGACGAACGGCAGCCTCGCTGCAGCCACGCAGCAGCAGCTCCAGCGGTTTGCCTGGGGCGATGTTCATTTCAGCACGGATGTTACGTACCGCAACGATCGCCTGTTTCAGCCACTCGGTATCCGCGGACGCCGCTTCATCAACCTTGGCCGCATCGAATTCCGGGAACGGCTGCAGCATGATGGTATCGGCGTTGATGCCTGCAATCACCTTCACGCGCTGCCAGATGGTTTCGGTGATGAATGGAATGACCGGATGCGCCAGGCGCAGCAGACCTTCCAGAACGGTAATCAGCGTGTTGCGCGTGCCGCGCAGCTCCGCCTCAGTGCCGCCGTTCATCACCGGCTTCGCCAGCTCCAGATACCAGTCGCAGAACTGGTTCCAGGTGAATTCATACAGAATGCCCGCCGCGATATCGAAGCGGTAGCTGTCCAGCGCCTCGCGGAACGCTTTCACCGTCTGGTTGAATTCCGCCAGGATCCAGCGGTCTGCCAGAGACAGCGTCATCTCGCCGCCGTTGAAGCCGCAATCCTGATCTTCGGTATTCATCAGCACGAAACGGCTGGCGTTCCACAGTTTGTTACAGAAGTTACGGTAACCTTCCAGACGCTTCATGTCCCAGTTGATGTCACGACCGGTTGAGGCCAGTGCCGCCAGGGTGAAGCGCAGGGCGTCGGTACCGTGAGACTCGATCCCGTTCGGGAACTGCTTCTCGGTGCGCTTGCGGATTTTCTCAGCCAGCTGCGGCTGCATCATGTTGCCGGTACGTTTTTCCAGCAGATCTTCCAGAGAGATACCGTCAACCATATCCAGCGGGTCAATCACGTTCCCCTTGGACTTGGACATCTTCTGGCCTTCGTCGTCGCGGATCAGACCGGTC
The DNA here is from genome assembly GCF_014930495.1 of Enterobacter cloacae complex sp. S3. NCBI lineage: Bacteria > Pseudomonadati > Pseudomonadota > Gammaproteobacteria > Enterobacterales > Enterobacteriaceae > Enterobacter > Enterobacter cloacae complex sp. S3. The sequence goes on from NZ_JADBRD010000007.1 coordinate 66,133, forward strand.
ATGTAGACGGTATGGAACGGAACCTGCGGCTTGCCGTCTTCGTCTTTGATGAAGTGCATGGTCATCATGATCATGCGGGCAATCCAGAAGAAGATAATGTCGAAGCCGGAGACCATCACGCTGGTTGGGTGGAACTGACGCAGCGCGTCGGTGTTTTCTGGCCAGCCGAGGGTGGAGAAGGTCCACAGCGCGGAGGAGAACCAGGTGTCCAGCACGTCTTCGTCCTGACGCAGCGCAATGTCCGCGCTCAGGTTGTTTTCCTGACGCACTTCGTCTTCGCTACGGCCAACGTAAACGTTGCCTTCGTTGTCGTACCACGCCGGAATACGGTGACCCCACCACAGCTGACGGGAGATACACCAGTCCTGAATGTCGCGCATCCAGGAGAAGTACATGTTTTCGTACTGCTTCGGCACGAACTGAATGCTGCCGTTTTCAACCGCTTCCACAGCCGGTTTCGCCAGCACGTCGGCACGCACGTACCACTGGTCGGTCAGCATTGGCTCGATAACCACGCCGCCACGGTCGCCGTACGGCACGGTCAGATCGTGAGGTTTGATCTCTTCCAGCAGGCCGAGCGCGTCAACGGCAGCCACGATGGCTTTACGCGCGGCAAAACGCTCCAGCTTCTGGAACTCAGCCGGGATGTCGCTGGAGTAAACGTCGGATTCGTTGCCTTTGGTATCGTACACTTCTGCGCTTTCGCGGATATCGCCGTCGAAGGTCAGAATGTTGATCATCGGCAGGGCGTGACGACGACCAACTTCATAGTCGTTGAAGTCGTGCGCCGGGGTGATTTTTACGCAGCCGGTGCCTTTTTCCATATCGGCGTGTTCGTCGCCCACAATCGGAATACGGCGGTTTACCAGCGGCAGCACCACGAATTTGCCGATCAGATCTTTATAACGCGGATCTTCCGGGTTAACGGCCACGCCGGTATCGCCCAGCAGGGTTTCCGGACGGGTCGTTGCGACCACCAGGTAATCTTTGCCGTCGGCGGTTTTTGCGCCATCGGCCAGCGGATAGCGGATGTGCCACATGGAGCCTTTAGACTCGCGGTTTTCCACTTCCAGGTCAGAGATGGCGGTGCGCAGTTTTGGATCCCAGTTTACCAGGCGTTTGCCGCGGTAAATCAGGTCTTCTTTGTACAGGCGGACGAAGACTTCTTTAACGGCGTTGGACAGGCCTTCGTCCATGGTGAAGCGCTCGCGCTCCCAGTCCACGGAGTTGCCGAGACGGCGCATCTGACGGGTAATGGTGCCGCCGGATTCCGCCTTCCACTGCCAGATTTTGTCGATGAACGCGTCGCGACCGTAGTCGTGGCGGGTTTTTCCTTCTTCAGCGGCAATTTTACGCTCAACCACCATCTGGGTCGCGATACCCGCGTGGTCAGTCCCCGCCTGCCACAGGGTGTTTTTACCCTGCATACGCTGATAGCGGATCATGGTGTCCATGATGGTCTGCTGGAAAGCATGACCCATATGCAAACTGCCGGTGACGTTCGGCGGCGGGATCATGATGCAGAAGGACTCTTTGCTTTCGTCGCCGTTAGGCTTGAAATAGCCCTGCTGTTCCCAGTGCTCGTAAAGCGGCTGTTCGATATCGCGTGGGTTATATGTCTTTTCCATTATTTCCAGGTTGCCGTATTCAGGTTAAAACCAGCCAGGCGGTACGCTTTATAGCGTTCGCGCGCCAGTTGTTTCAAAGATTCTTCGTAAGGGACAAAGTCTACCACTTCTGTGAAAGCGGTGGCAAAATCTGCAAAATCTATCCGCAGGCTAATCAGAATATCGCGCGCGCTGCTGTTGCGCTTTTGCGGCCAGGCAATTTCAACCGGTGCACCGCCGCGCGGGCCTTCGCCCGACAGGTTATGCGGCACAAAACTCTCCGGGGGGCGCGCCCACAGCGCTTCATCCAGGCGAATCGCCTGCTGTTCATCTTCACAGGCAATCAGAACGCGTTTACCTGCGCGCCAACGTTCTGCGGCAATTTCACACACCAGCTGTTCTACGGCGCTGAGGCCATCCTGATGGGTGTCGTTGTCCAGAAGGTAGAACGTTGCATTCTTCATATATGGGGCTTCTTGTGCTCACTTTAAATGCTTAAGCCGGGTGGCGGCTTCGCCTTACCCGGCCTACGGTTTACTGCCGTTTTGACTTACTCGTCGCCGTTAAAACCTGCGCGGTTCAGCAGGAACTGCGACAGCAGCGCCACTGGACGGCCGGTTGCGCCTTTGGCTTTACCGGAGCGCCATGCGGTGCCCGCGATATCCAAGTGTGCCCAGTTGTACTTGCGGGTGAAGCGTGCCAGGAAGCAGCCCGCGGTGATCGCCCCGCCAGGACGTCCGCCAATGTTCGCCATATCCGCAAAGTTAGACTCCAGCTGATCCTGATACTCGTCACCCAGCGGCAGACGCCATGCGCGATCCCCGGCCTGCTCTGAGGCACCAATAAGCTCGTGCGCCAGAGGATTGTGGTTCGACATCAGGCCGGTGATATGGTGACCCAGCGCAATCACACAGGCTCCGGTGAGGGTAGCGACGTCAATCACCGCTTCCGGCTCGAAGCGCTCAACGTAGGTCAGCACGTCACACAGCACCAGACGGCCTTCGGCGTCGGTGTTCAGCACTTCAACGGTCTGGCCGGACATGGTGGTCAGAACGTCACCCGGACGATAGGCGCGCCCGCCAGGCATGTTTTCGCAGCCCGCCAGTACGCCGATCACGTTGATAGGCAACTGCAGTTCCGCGACCATGCGCATCACGCCGTAAACCGCCGCCGCACCGCACATGTCGTACTTCATCTCATCCATGCCTTCGGCAGGCTTGATGGAGATACCGCCGGAATCGAAGGTCAGGCCTTTACCGACGAGCACAATCGGGCGCGCGTCTTCGGACGGATTGCCTTTGTACTCGATGACGGACATCAGGGATTCGTTCTGCGAGCCGTTACCGACCGCCAGGTAAGAGTGCATCCCCAGCTCTTTCATCTGCTGTTCGCCGATGACGCGGGTAATGACGTTTTTGCTGTAGGCGTCGGCCAGCTGGCGCGCCTGAGAGGCCAGGTACGCCGCGTTACAGATGTTAGGCGGCATGTTGCCGAGATCTTTGGCCGCTTTAATGCCGGCCGCGATCGCCAGACCGTGCTGGATCGCGCGTTCGCCGCTGGTCAGCTCGCGACGGGTTGGCACGTTAAAGACCATTTTACGCAGAGGACGACGCGGCTCGCTTTTATTGGTCTTCAGCTGATCGAAGCTGTACAGGCTCTCTTTTGCCGTTTCAACCGCCTGACGCACTTTCCAGTAGGTGTTACGCCCTTTAACGTGCAGCTCCGTCAGGAAGCAGACGGCTTCCATTGAGCCGGTATCATTCAGCGTATTGATTGTTTTCTGAATCACCTGCTTATACTGACGTTCATCCAGCTCGCGTTCTTTGCCGCAGCCAATCAGCAGAATACGTTCTGACAGTACGTTCGGAACATGGTGCAGTAACAGCGTCTGCCCAGGTTTACCTTCCAGTTCGCCACGGCGCAGCAGGGCGCTAATATAGCCGTCACTGATTTTATCGAGTTGCTCGGCGATCGGGGAGAGTCGGCGTGGTTCAAAGACGCCCACAACGATGCAGGCACTCCGCTGTTTCTCCGGGCTACCGCTTTTTACACTGAACTCCATGCACTACGCTCCTGAATCTTAAAGACAACGGCGGCAGCTACGGATAGAATTGAAACCTTTCGTAACTCATGTCCGCTGTTGTGGTGACTTCGTGTTAATCTTACGTTACTACGGTTTCGACACGTCAGAAAAAGTCCTGAAGCGTGAATCCGCCGGATGTTTTAATCTTAGCGATGATTTCGACGACTCAAGAGAATAAATGACGTTTAAGCCATGAAACAAGCGATTTTCCAGCAAAGAGACGGGTTTTTACGGGCGTATTTAAAGTGATAATCATAAGATATCTGGTGCGGGAGACGCTCAAAAGCCAACTGGCGATCCTCTTCATCCTGCTGCTGATTTTTTTCTGTCAGAAGCTGGTTAAGATCCTCGGTGCGGCCGTTGACGGCGAAATTCCAACAAATCTGGTGCTTTCCCTGCTTGGCTTAGGGATCCCGGAAATGGCGCAGCTCATCCTGCCGCTAAGTCTTTTCCTTGGCCTGCTCATGACGCTTGGGAAACTCTACACCGAGAGTGAAATCACGGTGATGCATGCCTGTGGCCTGAGCAAAGCGGTACTGGTGAAAGCGGCCATGATACTGGCGCTGTTCACGGGTATTGTCGCGGCGGTGAATGTGATGTGGGCGGGTCCCATGTCTTCCCGTCATCAGGACGAAGTGCTGGCCGAAGCGAAAGCCAACCCCGGCATGGCAGCCTTAGCCCAGGGGCAGTTCCAGCAGGCGACCGACGGCAACTCCGTGCTGTTCATTGAGAGCGTTGACGGCAGTAAATTCAACGACGTATTCCTGGCGCAGTTACGTCCCAAAGGTAACGCGCGTCCTTCCGTGGTGGTTGCAGACTCCGGCCAGCTTGCTCAGCGCAAAGATGGTTCTCAGATCGTGACGCTGAACAAAGGCACCCGTTTCGAAGGCACAGCCATGCTGCGCGACTTCCGTATTACGGATTTCCAGAACTATCAGGCCATTATCGGCCATCAGGCGGTGGCGCTCGATCCAACGGATACCGAGCAAATGGACATGCGTACCCTGTGGAATACCGATACCGACAGAGCGCGTGCTGAGTTCCACTGGCGTATTACGCTTGTCTTCACCGTGTTTATGATGGCGCTGATTGTCGTTCCGCTGAGCGTGGTGAACCCGCGCCAGGGCCGCGTGCTCTCTATGCTGCCGGCGATGCTGCTTTACCTGATCTATTTCCTGCTGCAAACCTCGATTCGTTCTAACGGCGCGAAGGGGAAGCTGGACCCTATGGTCTGGACATGGTTCGTCAACAGCCTGTACATCTTACTGGCGCTGGGATTAAACCTGTGGGATACGGTGCCTGTGCGCCGCATACGTGCCCGATTCTCGCGTAAAGGAGCCATCTAATGCAGGCGTTTGGCGTTCTTGATCGCTATATCGGTAAAACCATTTTTACCACCATCATGATGACGTTGTTCATGCTGGTGTCGCTCTCCGGCATTATCAAATTTGTCGATCAGCTGAAAAAAGCCGGACAGGGGAGCTATGACGCGATGGGCGCGGGGATGTATACCCTGCTCAGCGTGCCGAAAGATGTACAGATCTTCTTCCCGATGGCGGCCCTGCTGGGCGCGCTGCTGGGGCTGGGGATGCTGGCGCAGCGCAGTGAGCTGGTCGTTATGCAGGCCTCGGGCTTTACCCGCATGCAGGTTGCGCTGTCGGTAATGAAAACCGCGATCCCACTGGTGCTGTTGACCATGGCGATTGGCGAGTGGGTCGCGCCGCAGGGTGAACAGATGGCGCGTAACTACCGTGCGCAGGCCATGTACGGCGGCTCGCTGCTCTCGACCCAACAAGGTTTATGGGCGAAAGACGGTAAAAACTTCGTCTACATCGAACGGGTGAAGGGGAATGATGAGCTGGGTGGGGTGAGCATCTATGCTTTCGATGACCAGCGCCGTCTGGAGTCAGTCCGCCACGCCTCTTCGGCGAAATTTGACGCCGAACATAAACAGTGGCGTTTGTCCCAGGTTGATGAATCTAACCTGACCGATCCGAAACAGATTACGGGTTCTCAGACGGTAACCGGTACGTGGAAAACCAACCTGACGCCTGACAAGCTCGGTGTTGTTGCGCTGGATCCTGACGCGCTCTCCATCAGCGGTTTGCACAACTATGTGAAATACCTGAAGTCGAGCGGGCAGGACGCCGGACGTTATCAGCTCAACATGTGGAGCAAGATCTTCCAGCCGATGTCCGTGGCGGTGATGATGCTGATGGCGCTGTCGTTTATCTTCGGCCCGTTACGCAGCGTGCCGATGGGCGTGCGCGTCGTGACCGGTATCAGTTTCGGCTTTGTGTTCTACGTGCTCGATCAGATCTTCGGTCCGCTGACGCTGGTTTATGGCATTCCGCCGATAATCGGTGCGCTGCTGCCAAGCGCCAGTTTCCTCCTGATCAGCCTCTGGCTGCTGTTGAAACGCTCCTGATTGACCTCTCCTCGCTTCCGGTTAACCGGAAGCGAGGCTAATCTCCTGTTTCACCCCGCACTTTTTCTCACAACCTTCAACGCCTCGCCCTGAATTTGAGTATTATTGAGCGATAAAGTCGTGAAGGGATCCTCTATGAAGCAAATTCGAATGCTTGCCCAGTATTACGTCGACCTGATGATGAAGCTTGGGCTGGTGCGTTTCTCCATGCTGCTTGCGCTGGCGCTGGTCGTTCTGGCCATTGTCGTGCAAATGGCCGTCACCATGGTTCTGCATGGTCAGGTCGAGAGTATCGACGTCATCCGCTCCATCTTCTTTGGCTTGCTCATTACGCCCTGGGCGGTCTATTTCCTTTCCGTGGTGGTTGAACAGCTGGAAGAGTCCCGTCAGCGTCTGTCAAAACTGGTCGATAAACTGGAAGAGATGCGCGAGCGCGACCTGAAGCTCAACGTCCAGCTTAAAGACAACATTGCGCAGCTGAATCAGGAGATCTCCGATCGTGAGAAGGCGGAAGCCGAGCGTCAGGCCACGCTGGAGCAGCTGAAAATCGAAATGAAAGAGCGCGAGGTCACGCAGATCCAGCTTGAGCAGCAATCCTCTTTCCTGCGGTCGTTCCTCGATGCTTCGCCGGATCTGGTGTTTTACCGTAATGAAGATAAAGAATTTTCCGGCTGTAACCGGGCGATGGAGCTGCTTACCGGGAAAAGCGAGAAGCAGCTGATTAACCTGAAGCCGCAGGACGTTTACTCTGAAGAGGCGGCGGCCAAGGTCATGGAGACGGACGAAAAAGTATTCCGCCATAACGTCTCGCTGACCTATGAACAGTGGCTGGATTACCCGGACGGACGCAAAGCCTGCTTTGAGATCCGTAAGGTGCCCTACTATGACCGCGTGGGGAAACGCCACGGCCTGATGGGCTTTGGCCGCGATATCACCGAGCGTAAGCGCTACCAGGACGCTCTGGAGCGCGCCAGCCGCGACAAGACTACCTTTATCTCGACCATCAGCCACGAGCTGCGTACGCCGCTTAATGGCATTGTCGGGCTGAGCCGTATTCTGCTGGATACCGACCTGACCGCAGAGCAGGAAAAATACCTCAAGACTATCCATGTCTCAGCGGTCACGCTGGGTAATATCTTCAACGATATTATTGATATGGATAAGATGGAGCGCCGTAAAGTTCAGCTTGATAATCAGCCGGTTGATTTCACCAGCTTCCTTGCCGACCTCGAAAATCTCTCAGGCCTGCAGGCGCAGCAGAAGGGACTGAGCTTTGTCATGGATCCCACCCTGCCGCTGCCGCATAAAGTGGTGACCGACGGCACGCGTCTGCGTCAGATCCTGTGGAATCTCATCAGCAACGCGGTGAAATTTACCCAGAAGGGGCAGGTGGCGGTGCGCATCCGCTATGACGAAGGCGATATGCTGCACTTCGAGGTGGAAGACTCCGGGATGGGTATTCCGCAGGAGGAGCAGGACAAAATTTTCGCGATGTACTACCAGGTGAAGGACAGCAACGGCGGGAAACCGGCCACAGGAACGGGCATTGGTCTTGCGGTGTCTAAGCGGCTGGCGAAGAGCATGGGGGGCGATATCACCGTTGTCAGCCAGCCGGGCAAAGGATCAACCTTCACGCTGACGGTCCATGCGCCGGCGGTGGCGGAGGAGGTTGAAGACACCTTTGAAAACGACGACATGCCGCTGCCCGCGCTGCACGTCCTGCTGGTGGAAGACATTGAGCTTAACGTGATTGTGGCGCGCTCGGTGCTGGAAAAACTGGGCAACAGCGTGGATGTCGCGATGACCGGTAAGGCCGCGCTGGAGATGTTTAAACCGGGCGAATACGATCTTGTTCTGCTCGATATCCAGCTGCCGGATATGACCGGGCTGGATATCTCGCGTGAGCTGACGCGTCAGTACGCGGCCGACGAGCTGCCGCCGCTGGTGGCGCTGACGGCGAACGTGCTGAAAGACAAAAAAGAGTATCTCGATGCCGGTATGGACGATGTACTCAGCAAGCCGCTGGCGGTGCCTGCTCTGACCGCCATGATTAAGAAGTTCTGGGATACCCGTGATGAAGAGGAGAGCACCATGACGTCTGTTGATAGCGCAAAAGCCCAAATGATACTCGATACCGCAATGCTGGAGCAGTACATCGATCTGGTGGGTCCGAAACTGATTACCGATGGTCTGGCGGTGTTCGAAAAAATGATGCCGGGCTATCTGAGCGTGCTGGAATCAAACCTGACGGCTCGTGACCAGAAGGGCATCGTCGAAGAAGGACACAAAATCAAAGGTGCCGCCGGCTCGGTTGGCTTACGCCATCTGCAACAGTTGGGTCAACAGATTCAGTCGCCTGATTTACCTGCATGGGAAGATAACGTGGGTGATTGGGTTGAAGAGATGAAACAAGAGTGGCAAAACGATGTGGCGGTGCTTAAAGCCTGGGTCGACGCCAGAAAAAAATGACCCCGGATTAACCGGGGTGCGCGAATACTGCGCCAACACCAGGGAAATCGTGGCTGCGCCTGTTTTATAAAGTTATTTTCGAAAGGGCGCTGCCTGAAAAATTTAGGCCGCACGCAGATAAGATAGCAAATCTTAAATGGTTTGTTACATGAATCAGTGAAATGTGTGAAGCATAGCGTTTTAATCAAAATTATTAATGTGCTTCAGCAAGTTGCAGAAAAGGATTGTCATGATGAAAAAGATTGGTGTCGTGCTGAGCGGATGCGGTGTTTACGATGGTTCTGAAATACATGAAGCCGTAATCACGCTGCTGGCCCTGGCTAAGCAGGGAGCAGAGGTTATTTGTTTTGCGCCGGACAAAAATCAGGCGGATGTGATTAATCATCTGACCGGCGAGCCGATGGCAGAAAACCGCAATGTACTGATTGAAGCCGCGCGTATTGCGCGAGGTGATATCCATCCTCTTATTCAGGCAGACCCTACAGAGCTTGATGCGCTCATTGTGCCGGGTGGGTTTGGCGCGGCCAAAAATCTGAGTACCTTTGCTGCGCAGGGAGCGGAGTGTCAGATCGATCCTCATCTTAAAGCGCTGTCGCAGGCCATGCACGCGGCAGGAAAACCGCAGGGCTTTATCTGCATCGCGCCGGCAATGGTGCCCAGGATTTTTGATTTCCCGCTGCGCCTGACTATCGGGACGGATATTGATACCGCAGAGATCGTCGAGGAAATGGGGGGCGAACACGTTCCGTGCCCGGTTGATGACATTGTGGTTGATGAAGATAACAAAATTGTCACCACGCCAGCGTATATGCTGGCGAACAATATCGCTGAGGCGGCCTCAGGTATTGAAAAGCTGGTGGCCCGCGTGCTGGTGCTGACTGAATGAGGCGCAAATTTGCCGCAGGCGCAGGGGTGAAACGTTTTCTCTTGCGCATCGTACTTGTGCTGGCGGTATTCTGGGGAGGCGGGCTGGCTTTATTCAGCATTATGCCGGTTCCGTTCTCTGCCGTTATGGTTGAGCGCCAGCTTAGCGCGTGGTTCAGCGGCGATTTCAGCTACGTTGCCCACTCTGACTGGGTGAGCATGGACGAGATCTCCCCGTTCATGGGGCTGGCGGTCATCGCGGCGGAGGACCAGAAATTCCCGGAGCACTGGGGGTTCGACGTGGCGGCCATTGAGAAGGCGCTAGCCCATAACGAACGCCATGAAAACCGCGTGCGCGGGGCATCAACCTTGTCGCAGCAGACGGCCAAAAACCTGTTTCTGTGGGATGGTCGAAGCTGGGTGCGAAAAGGGCTGGAAGCGGGGTTGACCCTGGGGATGGAAACGGTCTGGAGCAAGAAACGCATTCTGACCGTCTATCTCAACGTCGCTGAGTTTGGCGACGGTATATTTGGCGTGGAAGCTGCCGCACAGCGGTATTTCAATAAGCCAGCCAGCCGTCTGAGCATGTCAGAAGCAGCGCTACTGGCCGCTGTGTTACCGAACCCTATCCGCTTTAAGGCCAGTGCCCCATCAGGGTACGTGCGAAGCCGACAGGCGTGGATTATGCGCCAGATGAATCAGCTGGGTGGAGAGGGGTTTATGCAGCGTAATAATCTTATGTAGGGCGGGTAAGCGCAGCGCTACCCGCCTGAATAGCAGACCTTAATCTTCGTCGAACCCTGCGTTAAACAGGGCAATCACCGCCGCCAGCGCTTCCTCTTCCTGAGGGCCGGTGGCTTCTACTTCAATCTGGCGTCCTTTGGCGGAATCCAGCATCAGCAGCGCGATCACGCTGTTCGCTTCCGCTTCGGTGCCTTCGTCATTCCGCAGCAGAACCTCTGCATCGAAACCCTGCATCAGCTCAAACAGCTTCATCGCCGGGCGTGCATGCATACCCAGCTTGTTGGTGATCTCAACGGTTTGTTTTACGGTCATGTTTTACGTTTTTCCAGCGTGCGATGACGGGACTGAACGTTCTTCCCGCGCGAGCGGAAATAGTCGGCCAGCTGTTCGGCGATGTAAACCGAACGATGTTTACCGCCGGTACAGCCAATCGCCACCGTCAGGTAGCTACGATTGTTTGTCTCCAGCATAGGTAACCATAGCTCAAGGTAGCTTCGCGTCTGGTAGATAAAATTGTGTACTTCTGTGTGCCGGTCGAGGAACGCCGCCACCGGCTTATCCAGACCGGTCATTGGACGCAGTTTTGGATCCCAGTGCGGGTTCGGCAGGAAGCGCACGTCGAAAACGTAATCCGCATCAATCGGAATACCGTGCTTAAAGCCGAAGGATTCGAACACCATCGTCAGTTCGCGCTCGCGTTTACCCAACAGCCGGGTACGCAGCATTTCCGCCAGCTCGTGAACGGACATCTCAGAGGTGTCGACAATCAGGTCGGCACGAGAACGCAGCGGCTCCAGCAGGTCGCTCTCTTCATCGATAGCGCTCTCCAGAGAGAGGTTCTTGCAGGATAGCGGGTGCAAACGACGGGTATCGCTGTAGCGGCGGATCAGCGTATTGCGGTCTGCATCGAGGAACAGCAGCTGAGGCGAGAACGCGTCAGGCAGGTTGCTCATGGCCTGTTCGAAGATCTCTGGCGATTCAGGCATGTTACGAACGTCGATACTGACGGCGGCAGAGGTTTGTCTCTCCGCCAGCGTGCGGGCCAGATCGGGTAACAACACGACCGGCAGGTTATCGACGCAGTAAAAACCCATGTCTTCCAGGGCGCGCAGAGCAACGGATTTCCCCGACCCTGAACGGCCACTGACAATCATCAGCACCATGTTCCGTTTCTCCTCAGGACAACAGATGTGAAGGCCATCTCCTGGTTATGCATCATCCTGATTGCCTTCTGCTTCAGTGATAATTTGATAGAGCTCTTCATCACTTTGGGCCGAGCGCAGTCGACGGCAAATGGTTTTATCGGCCAGACGTTTTGCGACCAGCGACAGCGTATGCAGATGGGTTTTCGTCTGGTCGGCAGGCACCAGCAGCGCGAAGAGGAGATCGACGGGCTGGTTATCAATGGCATCGAAGGCGATGGGTGTTTCAAGCTGCACAAACACACCAACGGCACGCAGGGTATCCTCTTCCAGTTTGCCGTGCGGGATCGCGATGCCGTTGCCGATACCGGTACTGCCCATTTTTTCACGGGTCAGAATCGCTTCGAACACCACCTGCGGCGGCAGGCCCAGCTGTTTGGCAGCCAGTTCACTGATGATCTCCAGCGCACGTTTTTTGCTCTGGCAGTGAACCGCACTGCGGGTACATTCCTGGTTAAGGACATTGCTCAGTTGAAGAGCGGAATCGTTGTTCATCATAATTTCACCTAAGCGCTAACTGTACAAATGGCCTGTTGTGTTTCACAACAGGCCGTCCTGCACCCGTTAACTGCCCGGACAATTAGTGTTGTTTCAGTTTATCTTTATGTTTATTGAGCTGTCGTGCAAGCTTATCAATCAAGCCGTCGATAGCAGCGTACATGTCTTGCCCTTCCGCACTGGCATGCAGTTCACCCCCGTTAACATGCAGGGTGGCATCCGAGATGTGAGTCACTTTCTCCACTTTCAACACAATATAGACCTGATTGATCCTTTCGAAATACTGCTCGAGTTTTGCAAACTTCGCGTTCACGAAGTCGCGTAAAGCCTCAGTAATTTCGACGTTTTGTCCAGTGATGTTGAGCTGCATAGTGTCTTCCTTATCGGTTGTGTCAGACCAGCTGTTTACGCTGGTTGGACGGCGGAATGGATAAAGACTCTCGATACTTCGCAACAGTACGACGTGCCACCATAATACCCTGATCGGACAGCATGGTGGTTAACTTACTGTCGCTTAGTGGCTTCGCGGGGTTCTCCGCGGCGATCAACTTCTTCACCAGGGCACGAATGGCCGTTGACGACGCTTCGCCGCCGCCCTCGGTATTCACATGGCTGGAGAAGAAATACTTAAGCTCAAATATACCGCGTGGACTGTGCAGATACTTCTGCGTGGTGACACGGGAAATGGTTGATTCATGCATCTCGACGGCCTGGGCGATATCCGCCAGTACCATCGGTTTCATATACTCTTCGCCCTGCTCAAAGAACGCCTGCTGCTGTTCGACAATACAGCGGCTGACGCGCAGCAGCGTATCATTTCGGCTTTCCAGACTTTTGATCAGCCATCGCGCTTCCTGAAGATTGCTACGAATATATTGATTGTCGGAGTCGTTACGCGCGCTGGTGCACATGGAGGCATACTGCTGGTTGATTTGCAGGCGAGGGATGCTGTCTGAGTTCAGTTCAACGACCCAGCGGTCATTGTGTTTTCTGACCAGCACATCCGGGATCACGTACTCGGGCTCGCTGGTTTGGATCGACTGTCCCGGGCGCGGATCGAGCGACTGGATCAGATTTACCGCTTCTTTCAGCACCTCTTCCTTCAGGCGCGTGACGCGCATCAGGGAGCGGAAATCGTGGTTGGCCAGCAGATCGAGATGATCGCTAATAATTAAGCGCGCCTCGTCGATCCATGGCGTCTCTTTGCTGAACTGAGATAGCTGGATCAGCAGGCAGTCGCGCAGATCTTTTGCGGCCACGCCTACCGGATCGAAACGCTGGATGCGCTTCAGTACGGCTTCGACTTCCTCAAGCTCAATCTCGTCGTCGCCCATGCTTTCCAGGATATCGTCCAGCGTGACGGTCAAATAGCCGGTGTCGTCAACGGCATCGACAATTGAGGTGGCAATCGCGCGGTCGGTATCGGAGAAGGGGGTGAGTTCCACCTGCCACATCAGGTAATCCTGCAGCGACTGGGTGGTCTCTCCCTGATAGACCGGTAGCTCATCATCCTGGTAGTCTGCACGCGTACCGGATGGAGTTCCGGCGGTGTAGATTTCATCCCAGCTGGCATCCAGCGGTAGCTCGTCGGGCATCTCTTTTTGTTCGAGTGCATCCGCGGTGTCGAGCGCTTCTGTATCCTGTGACTGCTGAGTATCTACCTCGTCATGAAGATCGGTTTGTTCCAGCAGGGGGTTGCTGTCCAGCGCCTGCTGGAGCTCCTGCTGAAGTTCTAACGTGGACAGTTGCAACAGGCGAATTGCCTGCTGTAGCTGCGGCGTCATTGCCAGTTGTTGGCTGAGCCTTAATTGCAAACCTTGCTTCATGTTCAGAGCATTTTTCTCCGGTTCGGCGTTACGTTACCTCTACCCTATCAGAGTCTGAAGTCTTCCCCAAGATAGACGCGCTTAACATGATCGTCTTCGAGGATCTGCTGCGGCGTACCGTGGGCGATCAGATTGCCCTGGCTCACAATATACGCGCGTTCACACACGGCCAGCGTTTCACGGACGTTGTGGTCGGTGATCAGTACGCCAAGCCCGCTGTCACGCAGGTGTTCAATGATGCGTTTAATGTCGATAACCGAGATCGGGTCAACGCCCGCAAACGGTTCATCCAGAAGGATAAATTTCGGGTTTGCGGCCAGCGCACGCGCAATCTCAACGCGACGGCGTTCACCCCCGGAGAGTGCCTGACCGAGGCTGTCGCGCAGATGCTCAATGTGGAACTCTTCCATCAACTCGTTGGCACGATCCTGACGCTGTTCGCTGGTCAGATCGTTACGAATTTCCAGGACCGCCATCAGGTTATCGTAAACGCTAAGACGACGGAAAATGGAGGCTTCCTGCGGCAGGTAGCCGATCCCGCGACGCGCGCGCGCGTGCAGCGGCAGAAGGCTGATGTCTTCATCGTCAATGATAATGTTGCCGGCATCGCGCGGCACAATGCCAACGACCATGTAGAAGGTGGTAGTTTTACCCGCACCGTTAGGGCCAAGCAGCCCCACGATTTCGCCGGAGTTGACGGTCAGACTGACATCTTCTACGACACGGCGGCCCTTGTAGGCCTTCGCGAGATTTTTTGCAGTTAATGTTGCCATAACGAATTAGTTACTCTTCTTCTGTGCCGGGGCCTGGCCTTTGCCTTTGTCCTGCAGCTGCGACGGAACCAGGACGGTCGTGACGCGTTTGCCTTTCTCGCTGGAGGCCTGCATTTTTTGCTCTTTCACCAGATAGGTGATCTGGTCGCCGGTAATGTTGCTGTCCAGCTGTTCCAGATACGCGTTTCCGGTCAGGATGACCAGGTCCTTCGCCAGCTCATAGTGCATATGCGAAGCGCGGCCTTTCACCGGTTTGCCGTTGTCCTGCATCTGGTAGAAGGTGGCCGGGTTGCCGTAACCATCAATGATCTCTTTGCCCTGCTCGCCACCCGGACGGGTCACGACCACTTTGTCGGCGTTAATTTTGATGGTGCCCTGAGTCATGACGACGTTACCCGTGAAGGTGACGACGTTGCCCTGCATATCGAGAGACTGGGTATCAGACTCGATATGGATCGGTTGGTCGGTATCGCCCGTTACAGCAAGCGCGGGGAGACTGGTCGCCAGCATCGCGCTGGCGATAATTACTTTAAGGCTGAGTTTGTTTGTTTTGAATTTCATAGGAGGTTCTAACCTTTTCAATCAGCTCGGCGTTCTTGCTGCGTAAGTTCCCGCGCATTCTCAAACCGCTGGAATTAAATGTTGTGCCATACAGTGTGACCAGATCCTGCGAGGTCACGTCCTGGGTTACCAGGTTAATTTGGGCATTATCCGTCGTAATTTTTCGCAGTTGCGAGTCAGCGGTCAGGGCGTTGACTTCAACGTGGCCATACAGATAAAGCATACGGTCATTTGTCAGTTTTGCCCGATCTGACTTAATTGACCACGTCGGCACTTTGTCCTTATCAAATGTGGTCATGACAGGTTGGGTAAACCACGAAATACCGTCATCTGAAAAATATTCAACATGCTGGGCAATCAGGCGATAGTTCAGCGCGCCTTCCGGGCTGTAGACCACGGTGTCGCTGTGATCGCTTTTATAGGTTGGATCGTTATTGTTGACCACTTCCGTTTGCGGATCGTCGCGATCGGCAAGGTTCACGCCAATCAATACCAGTGCGACAAGCGAAAGCAAAATGATAATCCAGCGTCTGGTTTTACTCATATCGATTGCCCTTTGGCCTCATCAAGCTTGCCCTGCGCCAGCAAAAGCAGATCGCAGACTTCACGTACGGCACCACGGCCCCCGTTGATGTGGGTAACGTAGTCAGCGCGCGGGATCAGCAGCGGATGCGCATCCGCAACGGCGATGCTCAGCCCAACTTCAGCCATCACGGGCCAGTCAATCAGATCGTCCCCGACGTAGGCTACGTTTTCCGGCGCGATAGCCAGTTTACCCAGTAAATCCTTAAACGCCGCCATCTTATCGGATTGACCCTGATACAGATGGGTAATTCCTAAGGTTTCACAGCGGTCTTCTACCAGTTTAGCTTTTCGCCCGGTGATGATAGCCACCTCAATACCCGAGGTGAGCGCGCAGCGGATACCGTAGCCGTCGCGAACGTTAAACGCTTTCAGCTCTTCACCATTATTGCCCATGTAAATCAGGCCATCGGAAAGTACGCCATCCACGTCCAGGATGAGCAGACGAATGTTTTCCGCCTTTGCCATCATCTGGGTACTGACCGGTCCATAACAGGTTGCAAGGGATGCACCCGCATTACTCATTGTTTTATCCTTCATTACACTACGCCTGCGCGCAGCAGATCATGCATATGTACCACACCCAGCAACTGGTCGCCATCGGCAACCATCACTGAGGTAATGTGGCGGGACTGCATCAGGTTCAGCACATCCACGGCCAGCGTACCCGGACGGACGCGGATACCGCCCGGCGTCATCACATCGGCAATGCCGAGCGTGCGGACATCTACACCCATGTCGAACACGCGGCGCAGGTCGCCATCGGTGAAGATCCCCTGAATTTTCATCAGATCGTCGCACACGACCGTCATACCCAGATTCTTACGGGTGATTTCCAGCAGCGCATCACGCAGGGAGGCTTCTTTACTGACGTGAGGGATCTCATCCCCGGTGTGCATAATATCGTTTACCCGAAGCAGAAGCTTGCGCCCCAGCGCGCCGCCCGGGTGGGAAAGCGCAAAATCTTCCGGCGTAAAACCGCGGGCTTCGAGCAGCGCGACGGCAAGCGCATCACCCATGACCAGCGCGGCGGTGGTGCTGGACGTCGGCGCCAGGCCGAGCGGACAGGCCTCCTTGGGCACTTTCACGCACAGGTGAATATCGGCTGCCCGCGCCATGCTGCTTTCCGGACGGCTGGTCATGCAAATAAGCGGCACCTGCAGTCGCTTCAGTACCGGGATCAGCGCCAGAATTTCATTGGACTCCCCGGAGTTGGACAGCGCGATGACGATATCCTGCGGCGTGACCATACCCAGGTCACCGTGCGCGGCTTCCCCCGGATGTACAAAGAAGGAAGAGGTTCCGGTGCTGGCAAAGGTTGCCGCCATTTTGCGTCCAATGTGGCCGGACTTACCCATCCCCATCACCACGACTTTGCCGGCACAGTAGAACATCTTCTCACATGCCAGACTAAAATCCTGATTAATGTACTGATCTAACTGCGCCAGACCTTCACGTTCAATCTCCAGAACCTCTTTGCCTGCTTTCTGAAAGTCAAAACCCGGCTGCAATTCTATTTGCGACATAATGCGTTTCCGTTTACCCAGAGAGAAGAGGCGAGAGCCAGTACAGCATCGCCATCCATACGATAAATCCACCCGTCAGCAGCGCGCCTGCGCCTTTGCCGATCTGTCGTTGCCGCCGCCAGCAGAGCAGGGCAAATATCACGCTGACCAATAACATCACGCCGTAGTCGCGTGAGAACGCCAGGGGATTAAAGGGCCCTGGCGTTATCAGGGCCGGCAGGCCCATCACAATGGCGATATTAAATATGTTGGAACCGATGATATTACCAATGGCAATGTCATCCTCACCTTTACGTGCCCCCGCAATGGCCGTGGCCAGCTCCGGCAGGCTGGTGCCGATGGCAATCACCGTCAGGCCAATGGTCAGTTCACTGATGGCGAAATAGTTCGCCAGCACGGTCGCGTTATCCACGACCATGCGCGTTGCCATCGGCATGATGATCAGCGCAACGCCAAGCCAGAGCAGGGCAACAGGCAGCGTGCCTTCTCGCGGCAGTTCGGCGACCTGCTCCCGCGTGAGGCTATCCTGACCCTGCTTCTCAGCCAGACGGGCGATTTTAACACTGTACAGCAGCCAGATAACGGCCAGCGCCAGCAGGAAAATGCCGTCGCTGTAGCTCAGAACACCATCGTAAAATACGCAGCCTGCCAGCAGGCTTACGATTAACATTAGCGGCAATTCACGGCGCAGAACATCAGAATGCACGCGAAATGGATGGAGCAGTGCGGCCAGGCCTAAAATCAAGAGTATATTGACGATGTTGGAGCCAATCGCGGTACCTACTGCCAGATCTAACTGACCATGCAGCGATGCCGAGACAGAGACGATGATTTCAGGAAGTGACGTTCCAACACTCACCACGGTCATCCCGATGACGACAGGCGGTACACCCGTCAGGCGACACAGGATAGATGCAGCAAACACTAAACGGTCAGCACTGTAGACCACCAAAAGTAAACCAATTATTAACAGTGCTGTTGCTAAAAGCATCAAAAGTCCTTTCTTCAGGTATACTCGTCGGTCCATCGCACGGGAATGGCTGGACTGCATACAGTCTGAGGCGTAACGAATTCCTAATTTTGACTTTATGCGCCGGAAAAGTAAAACAAATGCCAGCTTTCGCTAACCTCAACGGCTATTATTCTGTAAAAATGCGGAGTTGAGGGCTGATTCAGGCGGCATGCCTTAACGTGAGCAGGGTAATAAAGGAACCATAAATGAGCCAAACGATGGCGAATTTAGTCGATGTTCGCGGCGTGAGTTTTTCTCGCGCCAACAGATTGATATTTGATGATATTTCGTTGACCGTACCGCGTGGCAAAATCACTGCCATCATGGGGCCGTCCGGGATCGGTAAAACGACCCTGCTGCGCCTTATTGGTGGGCAGATCCCACCTGATAGCGGTGAAATCCTCTTTGATGGCGAAAACATCCCGGAGATGTCACGCTCGCGTCTGTATACTGTCCGCAAACGCATGAGCATGCTCTTTCAGTCGGGGGCCTTGTTCACCGACATGAATGTCTTTGATAACGTGGCCTATCCGCTGCGTGAGCATACCAGCCTGCCGCCTGAACTGCTGAAAAGCACGGTGATGATGAAGCTCGAAGCCGTCGGTTTGCGGGGCGCCGCAAAGCTGATGCCTTCGGAGCTGTCCGGCGGGATGGCGCGCCGCGCCGCGCTGGCACGCGCCATTGCATTAGAACCTGATTTAATCATGTTCGACGAACCGTTTGTTGGACAGGATCCCATCACGATGGGCGTGCTGGTGAAGCTCATCTCTGAACTGAACAGCGCGCTTGGCGTCACCTGCATTGTGGTATCTCACGATGTACCGGAAGTATTGAGCATTGCCGATTACGCCTATATTGTGGCGGACAAAAAGATCGTCGCACACGGTAGCGCTCAGGCGCTGCAGGAAAATTGCGATCCGCGCGTGCGGCAGTTCCTTGACGGTATTGCCGATGGCCCTGTGCCGTTCCGCTACCCGGCGGGCGACTATCGTGACGATTTACTGGGAATAGGGAGTTAAGCCACTCATGCTGTTAAATGCGTTGGCCGCTCTCGGACACCGTGGCATAAAAACCATCAGGACGTTCGGGCGTGCCGGATTGATGTTATTCAACGCGCTGGTCGGCAAGCCGGAATTCCGTAAGCACGCACCGCTGCTGGTGCGGCAGCTTTATAATGTCGGCGTGCTGTCGATGCTCATCATCATTGTCTCCGGTCTGTTTATCGGTATGGTGCTTGGGCTGCAGGGCTATCTGGTTCTGACAACCTACAGTGCGGAAACCAGCCTCGGGATGCTGGTGGCGCTCTCGCTGCTGCGCGAGCTGGGGCCGGTTGTGGCGGCGCTGTTGTTCGCCGGGCGCGCGGGGTCGGCATTAACGGCTGAAATTGGCCTGATGCGTGCGACCGAGCAGCTCTCCAGCATGGAGATGATGGCGGTCGATCCGCTGCGTCGCGTGATCTCGCCGCGTTTCTGGGCTGGGGTGATCTCTTTACCGTTACTGACTATTCTGTTTGTCGCCGTGGGTATCTGGGGCGGTTCGCTGGTTGGTGTGCACTGGAAAGGCATTGATGCCGGTTTCTTCTGGTCCGCGATGCAGGACGCCATCGACCTGCGAATGGATCTGGTTAATTGCCTGATTAAAAGCGTGGTATTTGCCATTACGGTCACCTGGATTGCATTGTTCAATGGTTACGATGCCATCCCGACATCGGCGGGCATTAGCCGCGCAACTACACGTACAGTCGTACATTCGTCGCTGGCCGTACTGGGTCTGGATTTTGTGCTCACCGCACTGATGTTTGGGAATTGAGTTCATGCAAACGAGAAAAAATGAAATTTGGGTCGGTGTATTCCTGCTGCTGGCGCTGCTGGCCGCGCTGTTTATCTGCCTGAGAGCGGCGGATATCACGTCTGTACGCACCGAGCCGACGTATCGCATCTATGCCACCTTCGATAACATCGGCGGGCTGAAGGCGCGTTCACCGGTCCGCATCGGCGGCGTGGTGATCGGACGCGTATCTGACATTACGCTGGATGAGAAAACCTATCTGCCCCGCGTCGCGATGGATATCGAAGAGCGTTACAACCATATCCCGGACACCAGTTCCCTTTCTATCCGTACTTCCGGCCTGCTGGGCGAACAATATCTGGCGCTTAACGTTGGCTTTGAAGATCCCGAGCTGGGAACGACTATCCTTAAAGACGGTAGCGTCATTCAGGATACGAAATCCGCGATGGTTCTGGAGGATATGATTGGTCAGTTCCTTTACAACAGTAAAGGGGATGAGAAAAAATCCGACGCTGCCCCTGCGCAGAGCGAAGATCATACCGACGTCGCACCGACGCCAGGTGCTGCGAATTAATATCAGGAGAAGTCATTCATGTTTAAACGACTGTTAATGGTTGCCATGCTGGTCATCGCCCCTCTCACCGCCGCCCACGCTGCGGATCAGAGTAACCCGTACAAACTGATGGACGAAGCGGCGAAGAAGACCTTCGACCGTCTTAAAAACGAACAGCCTAAAATTCGTGCTAATCCTGATTATCTGCGCGACGTCGTTGACCAGGAACTGCTGCCGTACGTGCAGATTAAATATGCGGGTGCGCTGGTGCTGGGACGTTATTACAAAGACGCGACCCCTGCGCAGCGTGATGCCTACTTTGCCGCGTTCCGTGAATACCTGAAACAGGCTTATGGCCAGGCGCTGGCGATGTACCACGGCCAGACCTATCAGATTGCGCCTGAGCAGCCGCTGGGCGATGCGACCATCGTCCCTATCCGTGTGACGATCATCGATCCTAACGGTCGTCCGCCGGTTCGTCTGGATTTCCAGTGGCGTAAAAACAGCCAGACCGGTCACTGGCAGGCGTATGACATGATTGCCGAAGGGGTAAGCATGATCACCACCAAACAGAACGAATGGAGCGACCTACTGCGCACCAAAGGCATTGATGGCCTGACCGCTCAGCTGCAGTCTATCTCTCGCCAGAAAATTACTCTGGATGAGAAGAAGTAATGTCACAGCAACTCAGCTGGTCGCGTGAAGGCGAGACATTAAAGCTGTCCGGTGAACTGGATCAGGATCTGCTGAACCCACTGTGGGACAAACGCCACGAAGCGATGCAGGGCGTGACGCTTATCGATTTGACAGACGTCACGCGGGTAGATACGGCAGGCGTTGCGCTGCTTGCCCATCTGATTGCCGTGGGGAAAAAGCAGGGGACAAGCGTCAAACTTCACGGCGCGAGCGATAATGTCGTGACTCTTGCGCAGCTCTACAATCTCCCTCAGGACGTACTGCCTCGTTAATATTTTCAGTGCGTTACTTCCGAAAGCCCTGACTGTTTCATCGTCGGGGCTTTTTGCTTGTTTAAGACAACGCCACTTTGCTCTAAGATGTTGGGCTTGTTTTCACTATCAGATGATTAAGAGCCCATGGAAAATCATGAAATCCAGACAGTGCTGATGAATGCACTCTCCCTTCAGGAAGCCCACGTCACTGGCGATGGCAGTCACTTCCAGGTTATTGCTGTGGGTGAGATGTTCGACGGTATGAGCCGCGTGAAGAAACAGCAGGCTGTGTACGCGCCGCTGATGGAATATATTGCGGATAACCGCATCCACGCCCTGTCGATTAAAGCGTTCACCCCGCAAGAGTGGGCACGCGATCGCAAACTAAACGGTTTTTGAGCTGAGGGCGACAGGCCCGCAGCACGGTTGAATTTATAAGAGAGCACACAATGGATAAATTTCGTGTACAGGGGCCAACGCGCCTCCAGGGCGAAGTCACAATTTCTGGCGCAAAAAACGCCGCGCTGCCAATCCTCTTTGCTGCGCTGCTGGCCGAAGAGCCGGTAGAAATTCAGAACGTACCGAAGCTGAAAGATATCGACACCACCATGAAGCTGCTCACCCAGTTGGGCACGAAAGTTGAGCGTAACGGTTCCGTCTGGATTGACGCCAGCAAGGTGAACAACTTCTCAGCCCCTTACGATCTGGTGAAAACCATGCGTGCATCCATCTGGGCGCTTGGCCCGCTGGTGGCGCGTTTTGGTCAGGGTCAGGTCTCTCTGCCGGGCGGTTGCGCCATCGGTGCGCGTCCGGTTGACCTGCACATCTTTGGTCTGGAGAAGCTGGGCGCCGAGATCAAGCTGGAAGAAGGTTACGTTAAAGCGTCCGTTAATGGTCGTCTGAAAGGCGCGCACATCGTCATGGACAAAGTGAGCGTGGGCGCAACGGTCACCATTATGTCTGCGGCGACGCTGGCAGAAGGTACCACCATCATCGAAAACGCCGCGCGCGAACCGGAGATTGTGGATACCGCCAACTTCCTCGTGGCGCTGGGGGCGAAGATTTCCGGTCAGGGTACCGACCGTATCACCATCGAAGGCGTTGAGCGTCTGGGCGGTGGTGTCTATCGCGTTCTGCCGGACCGTATCGAAACCGGTACCTTCCTGGTCGCTGCGGCGATTTCTGGCGGGAAGATTGTTTGTCGCAACGCGCAGCCAGATACCCTGGATGCGGTGCTGGCGAAACTGCGCGATGCGGGTGCGGATATCGAAATCGGTGAAGACTGGATCAGCCTCGATATGCACGGCCAGCGTCCAAAAGCGGTCAATGTGCGTACGGCACCGCATCCGGCGTTCCCTACGGACATGCAGGCGCAGTTCACCCTGTTGAACCTGGTTGCCGAAGGCACTGGCTTCATCACAGAAACCATTTTCGAGAACCGCTTTATGCACGTACCGGAGCTGATCCGTATGGGCGCGCATGCTGAGATCGAAAGTAATACCGTGATCTGCCACGGCGTTGAGAAACTGTCAGGTGCTCAGGTGATGGCAACCGATCTGCGTGCGTCTGCAAGCCTGGTGCTGGCGGGTTGTATCGCGGAAGGCACAACGATCGTGGATCGTATCTATCACATCGATCGTGGTTATGAACGTATCGAAGATAAACTGCGCGCGCTGGGTGCCAACATCGAGCGTGTGAAGGGCGAGTAATCGTTCCGGCAGCCCCCTGCCAGCAATGACCGGGGGGTTGCTGTTCCTGTCAAAAATGCGTTATTCCTGCGGTTCTGTTTTTACCTTTCTCTGGCGAATCATGCGCGATCTGTCGATAAATTCATGGGTGATGGGATCGTGGTAGCGCGAAGGCCAAATTATCCACGGATGCGTATCCAGCGCCGTCGCGATAATTAATTCTCCCTTGGGCCAGGGGCGGGTGAGGGCGTTTGCCAGAGTGGAAGAACTCAGTCCATGGCGGCGGGACTCTGCTGCCAGTGAAGTGCCTCTTTTGCGCAGTGCGGCAATAATATCAGCCGTGTGCCAGTCGATAAATTTCGTATCCATAACGCCGTCCTTAAGTTCGGATTCACCTACGCCGTTTCTTCTGAAACGACGCGGTTACTATACCCATTTCAACTTCTTGTTCTAAAAAGTTCGCGTTACTTGAAGGGATATTCAGAATAAGACACGGCTTTATTCATGCGGTCTCTAAACCGATGAATTTACATGAACACGGAATTTACAGGTGTGTACTGGAATCTCCCCGCTATCGCTGCGGGGAGAAACAAGAGGATTAACGGTCGCGCTGAACGGCGATGTGGGCAAGACCAATCAGTGCCTCGCGCCACGGGCTGTCTGGAATGACCTGAAGCGCTTCGATGGCTTTGTCGGCTTCTTCTTCCGCGCGCTGACGTGTCCATTCCAGCGATCCGCAGATAGCCATAGTTTCCAGTACAGGTTCCAGAAGATGGCGGCCATTTCCCTGCTCAATCGCTTCACGGATCATTTTCGCCTGGTCGGCTGTTCCGTTGCGCATAGCATGAAGCAGCGGCAGGGTGGGTTTACCTTCGTTCAGGTCATCGCCCACGTTTTTACCGAGCGTCTCGCCGTCCGCACTGTAGTCCAGCAAATCATCAATCAGCTGGAAGGCCGTACCCAGATAGCGTCCATAGTCCTGCAGGCCTTTTTCCTGTGCTTCGGTACAGTCGGCCAGAATGCCGGAACACTGGGCAGCCGCTTCAAACAGGCGCGCCGTTTTGCTGTAGATGACGCGCATGTAGTTTTCTTCGGTGATATCAGGGTCGTTGACGTTCATCAGCTGCAGCACTTCGCCTTCAGCAATGACGTTTACGGCTTCGGACATCACTTCCAGCACTTTCAGGGAGCCCAGGCTGGTCATCATCTGGAAGGCGCGGGTATAGATAAAATCCCCCACCAGGACGCTGGCTGCGTTTCCGAAAGCGGCGTTTGCCGTGGCT
Organism: Enterobacter cloacae complex sp. S3; assembly: GCF_014930495.1. Classification (NCBI taxonomy): domain Bacteria; kingdom Pseudomonadati; phylum Pseudomonadota; class Gammaproteobacteria; order Enterobacterales; family Enterobacteriaceae; genus Enterobacter; species Enterobacter cloacae complex sp. S3. The sequence continues at coordinate 90,570 of NZ_JADBRD010000007.1, forward strand.
TTGCCACGACGCATATCCGATTCATCCACAACATCGTCATGCAGAAGCGTCGCCGTGTGAATAAATTCGATGAGCGCTGCGATAGTGATGTGAGCATTTCCCTGATAGCCAACGGCTCTGGCAGCCAGAATGGCAATCATCGGACGAATGCGTTTACCGCCGCCGCTGACGATGTAATAGCCCAACTGATTGATCAGCTGAACGTCAGAGTTGAGTTGCTCCAGGATTGCTGCATTCACACCCGCCATATCTTGCGCGGTTAACTCGTTGATTTTTTCTAAATTCATCGCAAAAGCCGGGCTTTTTATCCTGTTGATCCCATCTTCAATGGGGTAACGAAGGGTTTCGGTTTATCAATAGTAGTGCTGATTGTACTGAAAAAACGGCACAGATAAACGTTACCGTACGTGTTGTGTTTTTTTTCTTCATGTATTGACGGTAGCACTTGTCAAAGGCTCGCGTTTTGCGTAATATTCGCGCCCTATTGTGAATATTTATAGCGCACTCTGATTCATACGAGGACGTGCGCGGAAGCGGAGTTTATATGTACGCGGTTTTCCAAAGTGGTGGTAAACAACACCGAGTAAGCGAAGGTCAGACCGTTCGCCTGGAAAAGCTGGACATCGCAACTGGCGAATCTGTTGAGTTCGCAGAAGTTCTGATGATCGCAAACGGTGAAGAAGTCAAAATCGGCGTTCCTTTCGTTGATGGCGGCGTTATCAAAGCTGAAGTTGTTGCACACGGTCGTGGCGAGAAAGTTAAAATCGTTAAGTTTCGTCGTCGTAAGCACTACCGTAAGCAGCAGGGCCACCGTCAGTGGTTCACTGATGTGAAAATTACTGGCATCAGCGCCTAAGACCTGAGGAGAGATTTAAATGGCACATAAAAAGGCTGGCGGCTCCACACGTAACGGTCGCGATTCAGAAGCTAAACGCCTTGGCGTTAAGCGTTTCGGTGGCGAATCCGTTCTGGCGGGTAGCATCATCGTTCGTCAACGTGGTACCAAATTCCACGCTGGCAACAACGTAGGTTGCGGTCGTGACCACACTCTGTTTGCTAAAGCAGACGGTAAAGTGAAATTTGAAGTTAAAGGCCCGAACAACCGTAAATACATCAGCATCGTTGCTGAGTAAGGTTTTCTCGGTCCGGTAACGGATTAAAGCCCCGCAACCTGTTGCGGGGCTTTTTACATTGGAAACCCGGTAATTTTTTCTGTAGGGAAAACGGGCATGAAGCAGCAGGCCGGCATTGGTATTCTTTTGGCGCTCACTACCGCAATGTGCTGGGGTGCGCTGCCAATTGCAATGAAGCAGGTACTGGAAGTGATGGAGCCGCCTACGGTGGTCTTTTATCGCTTTCTGATGGCAAGCATCGGCCTCGGGGCCATTCTGGCTATCAAAGGTAAGCTTCCACCCTTGCGGCTCTTCCGCAAACCGCGCTGGCTGGTATTGCTGGCTATCGCGACGGGCGGTCTGTTCGGTAACTTCATCCTGTTCAGCTCTTCCCTGCAATATCTCAGCCCCACGGCGTCGCAGGTGATAGGTCAGCTTTCACCGGTGGGCATGATGGTCGCCAGCGTCTTTATCCTCAAGGAAAAGATGCGCGGTACGCAGATTATCGGGGCGAGCATGCTGCTGTGCGGTCTGGTGATGTTCTTCAACACCAGTCTGATTGAGATTTTCACCCGCCTGACGGATTACACATGGGGTGTAATTTTCGGCGTGGGGGCAGCAACGGTTTGGGTGAGCTATGGCGTCGCACAAAAGGTGTTATTGCGTCGTCTTGCCTCACAGCAGATCCTCTTTTTATTGTACACTTTGTGTACAATAGCATTGCTGCCATTAGCAAAGCCGGGTGTGATTTCCCAGCTTAGCGACTGGCAACTGGCGTGCCTCATTTTTTGTGGGCTGAACACGCTGGTCGGTTATGGCGCGCTGGCCGAAGCGATGGCGCGCTGGCAGGCGGCACAGGTGAGCGCGTTAATTACGCTTACTCCGCTGTTTACGCTGTTATTTTCAGATTTGTTATCAATGGCCTGGCCCGATGTCTTCGTCAGACCGATGCTCAACCTGTTGGGTTATCTCGGTGCGTTTGTCGTGGTTGCGGGCGCGATGTATTCCGCCATTGGTCATCGTCTTTGGGGACGTTGGCGCAAAAATGAAGCGGTTGTAGTAGTCCCCCGCTCAGGCGAATGAGTTACGGAGAGTAAAATGAAGTTTGTTGATGAAGCGACGATCCTGGTCGTGGCTGGTGATGGCGGCAATGGTTGCGTGAGCTTCCGCCGTGAAAAGTATATCCCACGTGGCGGTCCTGACGGCGGCGACGGCGGGGATGGTGGTGACGTGTGGCTGGAGGCGGATGAGAACCTCAACACGCTGATCGACTACCGTTTCGAAAAATCCTTCCGCGCTGAACGTGGCCAGAACGGCCAGAGCCGTGACTGTACCGGGAAACGCGGTAAAGACGTCACCATTAAGGTTCCGGTCGGTACGCGTGTGATTGACCAGGGGACCGGTGAAACCATGGGTGACATGACCAAACACGGTCAGCGCCTGATGGTGGCGAAAGGCGGCTGGCACGGTCTGGGTAACAGCCGTTTCAAATCCTCCGTTAACCGTACTCCGCGTCAGAAAACGATGGGTACGCCGGGCGATAAGCGCGATCTGCAGCTGGAGCTGATGCTTCTGGCAGACGTGGGCATGCTGGGTATGCCAAACGCCGGTAAATCGACGTTCATTCGCGCCGTTTCTGCGGCGAAACCAAAAGTGGCGGACTATCCGTTTACCACGCTGGTACCAAGCCTGGGCGTTGTCCGTATGGATAACGAGAAGAGCTTTGTGGTTGCCGATATTCCAGGTCTGATTGAAGGCGCTGCGGAAGGCGCGGGTCTGGGTATTCGCTTCCTGAAACACCTTGAGCGTTGCCGCGTGCTGCTGCACCTTATCGATATCGATCCTATCGACGGTTCCGATCCGGTAGAAAACGCCCGCATCATCATCGGTGAGCTGGAAAAATACAGCGAAAAACTGGCGAATAAACCACGCTGGCTGGTCTTCAACAAGATCGACCTGATGGACAAAGCTGAAGCGGAAGCGAAAGCTAAAGCGATTGCTGAAGCGATGGGCTGGGAAGATAAATACTACCTGATCTCTGCGGCAAGCCAGGTTGGCGTGAAAGATCTGTGCTGGGATGTGATGACCTTCATCATTGAGAACCCAATTGTTCAGGCGGAAGAAGCGAAACAGCCTGAAAAAGTCGAATTCATGTGGGATGACTACCACCGCCAGCAGCTTGAAGAGCTGGAAGCGGAAGAGGATGATGAAGACTGGGACGATGACTGGGATGAAGACGACGAAGAAGGCGTCGAGTTCATCTACAAGCACTAATATCTGTCGAGAGCCCCCATTATGGGGGCTTTTTTTATTCCAGCGTTGCGGGTAGCCAGCAGCTGGCGATCAAACCACCTTCAGCGCCATTCTCAAGCGTCAACCTGCCGTGGTGGAGCTGCACGATGCGCTGCACGATACTCAGCCCCAGACCGCTGCCACCGTAGCGCTGGTCAAGACGGCGGAATGGCTCGGTAATTGACTGTCGGTGCGCGTCATCAATACCGGGCCCCTGATCGATCACGCCGATCTGCGTCCCCCCGTCGACCCCGGTTAATGTCACTGTAATCGTTGTCCCTGCCGGGCTGTAGCGCCCGGCATTCTCCAGCAGGTTGCGCAGCATCAGACGCAGGAGCACGGCGTCTCCCTGAACCGTGAGCGCGCTTTTAGCGGGCCAAATCACCGTATGCTCTTTGGCTTCATGGCCCAGACCGAGAGGTTCAATGATATTTTCCGTCCAGCTCACGGTTTCGTAGTGGCCGCTGGCCATTGCCTGTCCGGCACGGGCCAGCATCAGCAGTTGCTCAACGGTATGCATGAGCTGATCGATACGGCTAATTAACGTCGCGGCCTGTGATGCGCCTGACTGCGCCATAAGCTCCAGATGGAGCCGGATACCAGCAAGGGGCGTTCGAAGCTCGTGCGCGGCGTCAGCGGTGAAGAGACGCTCCTGCTGAATGGTATTGTCCAGCCGGGCGAGCAGCTGGTTCAGGGAGGTTGTCACCGCGCCGATTTCTTCCATGTCGGAATACATAGGAAGCGGAGTTAAGTTATCTGCCGAACGGTTAGCCAGGCTGTCACGCAGTTTATTCAGCGGTCGGGTTATCCAGGTGACTGCCCAGAAAGAGAAAAACAGCGTAAAGCCTACCATCACCAGAGAAGGGACGAGAAGGGAAGCAATCGCCTCGCGGATCTCTTTTTCGACATGGTTATTACGGGCTTTTGCCGACAGCGTTTCATTCACCAGAAAACCGATCTGCTCGCGGCTTTCATGCCATAGCCAGATGACGCTTATCAGCTGGAAAAATAAGAGAATGACCGCCAGCAGCACCATTAAACGCCGACGCATGCTGTTCATTTCTGGCTCTCAAGGCGATAGCCAACGCCACGGACGGTTTTGATTCTGTCCTTGCCGAGCTTGCGACGCAGGTTGTGAATGTGAACTTCAAGGGTATTTGACCCCGGATCGTCCTGCCAGGAGTAGATATCCTGCTGGAGCGTCTCTCTGTGCACCGTTTGCCCGCTGCGCATGATCAGACGCGTAAGCAGGGCGAACTCTTTTGGCGTCACCTCTACCGCCTGGTCCCGGCGCAGTACCTGCTGGGTTTGCAGATTCAGCGTAATATCGCCGTCGGTGAGTAAGTTATCGCTATGGCCCTGATAGCGGCGAATCAACGCCCGCACTCGCGCCTGCAGCTCCGCAAGCGCAAAAGGCTTCACCAGGTAATCATCTGCGCCTGCATCGAGGCCGGTGATGCGATCTTCAATGGCATCGCGCGCCGTCAGGATCAACACCGGGTTGGCGATACCGCGGCGTCGCCACTGGCTGAGCAGCGTGGCCCCATCTTTATCAGGCAAGCCCAAATCGAGGATCACCAGACTGTATTCGCCGCTCTGGATCAGGGCGTCCGCCTCCGCTGCGGTGCCAGCACAGTCGAGGGCATACCCTTCATTGGCCAGCCCCAGCGCCAGCCCTTCCTGCAATAACAGATCGTCTTCAACTATGAGTAGTTTCATCGCTAGTTATTCTGGTAGATGTCCTTATAAAGCCTGCTTTCGAAGCGAACAAGCGGAATACGGCGATTGCGCTGGTCGGTCGGTTCGACGGCATAGCCGGAAAGATACTGCACGAATGCCATGCGTTGTCCGCTGGCGGTAGTGATGAAGCCTGCAAGGTTGTAAACCCCCTGCAGCGAGCCTGTCTTAGCGGATACTTTGCCATCCACGCCGGCAGCGTGAAGCCCGGCACGGTACTGCAGCGAACCGTCATGCCCGGCCAGCGGCAGCATTGAAATAAAGTTTAGCTCAGTGTCATGCTGTGCAATGTACTGAAGCACCTGCATCATCGTGGCCGGAGAGATCAAATTATGACGCGATAATCCGGAGCCATCGACCGCGATGGTATTACCCAGCTCGATCCCGGCCTGCTGGCGCAGGATCTGACGAACGGCGTCTGAACCCGCGCGCCAGGTTCCCGGCACGCCGAAACGCGCGTGGCCAATCATGCGGAACACGGTGTCGGCAATCATGTTGTCCGACTTTTTCAGCATGATTCGCAGTAAATCGTGCAGCGGAGGAGACTGTTTGCTGGCGATAACCGTGCCGGGCTGGTTGACCTGCGTCTGGCGAAGCAGCGTGCCGGTGTAGGTTATGCCCGCTTGTTTCAGCTCATCTTTCAGAATGGCACCCGCGTAGCTTGCTCCATCCTGTATCGCAAAGGCCAGCGGCAGCGGATCGGCGCGCTGCGTCAGGCAGCCGGTAAGCGTGAAGCGGTTAAGATCGCCCGGCACGACGTCCAGCTCACAATATTGCGCATCCGGGGAGCCTTTCGCCAGCGTGCGGACCTGGCTAAACATTGTGACCGGGTAGTAGGACGCTATGCGGATAAACGCTAAATCATCTGGCTTTGGCGCGCTGTAAAGCGAAACCGAGAAGCAGTTACGGTCAACAATCGCGGCGGCGGGCGGGGCGCTAAAACATTGGGTCATGTCGTTCCACGGCCAGCCTGGGGCTTTATCGTGGCTGGCAAAGATGGACGTGTCGATCAGTACATTGCCATCAATTTTCTGCACGCCAGATTTTTTCAGTACCGCAACCATATTGCGGATATCCTGGCGCTTAAAGGTCGGATCGCCGCCAAAACGGGCGATAAGATCGCCTTTCAGTGCGCCACCCTCGACGTTACCTTTGGTCTCGAGTGTGGTCGTAAAACGGAAGTCAGGCCCGAGCTGGAGCAGGGCGGCGAGGGCAGTGATCACCTTTTGGGTACTGGCAGGCAGCGCCATCTGTTGACTGTGATAGTCAATCTCGGGAGCCTGTGCGCCAACCTTCTGCACCATCAGGGCAAGGTTCGCGCCTGCGGGGAGCTGATTAATGTACTCATCAACATTCGCGGCCTGGGCGGTGAACGTTATACTGGTAGTCAATCCGATGATAAATCTGGAAAATCGCATAATCTCGCGCTAACAACCCGAAAACAAACCGTCATACTACGGTGCATGGCACTGCAAAGTAAACGATGACCCATAGTGAACTTCGCGGTAAAATGCATATCAAATTGAAAAATTGCTGCTGACCTGGGGCATTGCTCCCGGGTCGGTTTTCTTTTTGCTTCTTGCCCGCTTAGGGGGGCAGGAGCAGGGAACACTGCTCCCAACAGGAATGTTTAAGAGGTATAACAAATGCAAGCTATTCCGATGACCTTACGTGGTGCCGAAAAACTGCGCGAAGAGCTGGATTTCCTGAAATCCGTGCGTCGTCCTGAAATCATCGCCGCTATCGCGGATGCGCGCGAGCATGGCGACCTGAAAGAGAACGCTGAATACCACGCCGCGCGTGAGCAGCAGGGCTTCTGCGAAGGGCGTATTAAAGATATCGAAGCAAAACTGTCCAATGCACAGGTTATCGATATCACCAAAATGCCTAACAACGGGCGTGTGATCTTTGGTTCTACCGTTACCGTCCTGAACCTGGACAACGACGAAGAGCAGACCTATCGCATCGTGGGTGATGATGAAGCAGACTTCAAACAGAACCTGATTTCAGTGAACTCCCCGATTGCTCGCGGCCTGATTGGCAAAGAGCAGGACGATGTTGTCACCATTCGCACCCCTGGCGGTGAAGTGGAATACGAAATTATTAAGGTTGAATACCTGTAATTCGCTTCTCTACTAAGATGTTGATACATTGTAAAGAAAAGAAAAAGGCCGCATAGCGGCCTTTTATCAACTCAAGGAGCATGGCATTTTGCTCGCCTGCTGACAGAAATCCCTCGTTTCACACAGAAAATGTGTTTGATTCAGGATATCCTTAGCGTGGCAGCGAGATTTTACGCTCTTTAGATGGGCGGTAGAGCACCAGCGTTTTACCGATGACCTGTACATTACAGGCGCCGGTTTCGCGCACGATGGCTTCCACGATCAGGTTTTTAGTGTCTCTGTCTTCAGAGGCGATTTTCACCTTGATCAGCTCGTGGTGTTCCAGCGCTTGTTCAATCTCGGCAAGCACCCCTTCGGTCAAACCATTGTTGCCAAGCATGACTACAGGCTTGAGCGGATGTGCCAGACCTTTAAGGTGCTGTTTTTGTTTAGTACTCAGATTCATCGTATATTTTTGCTTACGTTGGGATTGAAAACGGTTCATTCTACCGCCATCTCCCTTATATCGCCAAATAGCTGCGTAGAAATTTACGTCACAGGCAGGTAACGATGAACCAGGACGGAAATGTTAAATGACAGGTAAAAAGCGTTCTGCCAGCTCCAGCCGCTGGCTTCAGGAACACTTTAGCGATAAATATGTTCAACAGGCACAGAAAAAGGGGTTGCGTTCCCGTGCCTGGTTTAAACTTGATGAAATACAGCAAAGTGACAAACTTTTTAAGCCGGGGATGACGGTTGTTGACCTCGGTGCGGCACCCGGCGGATGGTCCCAGTATGCGGTAACGCAGATCGGCGGAACGGGCCGAATCATCGCGTGCGATCTTTTACCAATGGATCCCATCGTCGGTGTCGACTTCCTTCAGGGCGACTTTCGTGATGAATTAGTGCTGAAAGCGTTACTTGATCGTGTAGGTGACAGTAAGGTCCAGGTTGTCATGTCTGATATGGCACCAAATATGTGCGGAACACCGGCTGTGGATATCCCCCGCGCCATGTATCTGGTGGAGCTAGCGTTAGAAATGTGTCGTGATGTACTAGCGCCTGGTGGTAGTTTTGTTGTGAAGGTGTTTCAGGGCGAAGGTTTCGAGGAGTATCTTAAGGAAATTCGCTCCCTGTTTGCGAAGGTTAAAGTTCGTAAGCCGGACTCTTCCCGGGCCCGTTCCCGAGAAGTGTATATTGTAGCGACCGGGCGAAAATGATAACCGGTAGATTTCAGGCGAAAGTTTGAATGAAACTGGATATAGAGTATCCTGACGCTGTTTTTAACACAGTTGTAATATGAGGTTAATCCCTTGAGTGACATGGCGAAAAACCTAATACTCTGGCTGGTCATTGCCGTTGTGCTGATGTCAGTATTCCAGAGCTTTGGGCCCAGCGAGTCGAATGGCCGCAAGGTGGATTATTCTACCTTCCTGCAGGAGGTCAATCAGGACCAGGTTCGCGAAGCGCGTATCAACGGACGTGAGATCAACGTTACCAAGAAAGATAGTAACCGTTACACGACTTACATCCCGGTGAACGATCCTAAGCTGCTTGATAACCTTCTGACCAAAAACGTCAAGGTGGTAGGTGAGCCGCCAGAAGAACCAAGCCTGCTGGCTTCTATCTTCATTTCCTGGTTCCCGATGCTGCTTCTTATCGGCGTCTGGATCTTCTTTATGCGCCAGATGCAGGGCGGCGGTGGCAAAGGTGCCATGTCGTTCGGTAAGAGCAAGGCGCGTATGCTGACGGAAGACCAGATCAAGACCACCTTCGCTGACGTCGCCGGTTGTGACGAAGCGAAAGAAGAGGTGGGTGAACTGGTTGAATACCTGCGTGAACCGAGCCGTTTCCAGAAGCTGGGCGGTAAGATCCCGAAAGGCGTGCTGATGGTTGGCCCTCCGGGTACCGGTAAAACCCTGCTGGCGAAAGCCATCGCAGGTGAAGCGAAGGTGCCGTTCTTTACTATTTCAGGTTCTGACTTCGTCGAAATGTTCGTGGGTGTCGGCGCATCTCGTGTGCGTGACATGTTCGAGCAGGCCAAGAAGGCAGCACCGTGCATTATCTTCATCGATGAAATCGACGCCGTAGGCCGCCAGCGTGGCGCGGGCCTGGGCGGTGGTCATGATGAACGTGAACAGACGCTGAACCAGATGCTGGTTGAGATGGACGGCTTCGAAGGTAACGAAGGTATCATCGTTATCGCGGCGACTAACCGTCCGGACGTACTTGACCCCGCGCTGCTGCGTCCAGGCCGTTTCGACCGTCAGGTTGTTGTGGGTCTGCCGGACGTTCGCGGTCGTGAACAGATTCTGAAAGTTCACATGCGTCGCGTACCGCTGGCGCCAGATATCGACGCGGCAATCATTGCGCGCGGTACCCCTGGCTTCTCCGGTGCGGACCTGGCGAACCTGGTCAACGAAGCAGCTCTGTTTGCCGCTCGCGGTAACAAGCGCGTCGTATCGATGGTGGAGTTTGAGAAAGCGAAAGACAAAATCATGATGGGTGCGGAACGTCGCTCCATGGTGATGACGGAAGCGCAGAAAGAGTCCACGGCATACCACGAAGCGGGTCACGCGATTATTGGTCGCCTGGTGCCGGAACACGATCCGGTGCATAAAGTGACGATTATTCCGCGCGGTCGTGCGCTGGGTGTGACTTTCTTCCTGCCTGAAGGCGACGCGATCAGCGCCAGCCGTCAGAAGCTGGAAAGCCAGATTTCGACCCTGTACGGCGGTCGACTGGCAGAAGAGATTATCTACGGTGTGGAACATGTTTCTACCGGTGCGTCCAACGACATTAAAGTTGCGACAAACCTGGCGCGTAACATGGTGACGCAGTGGGGCTTCTCCGACAAACTCGGTCCGCTGCTGTATGCAGAGGAAGAGGGTGAAGTATTCCTCGGCCGTTCTGTGGCTAAAGCGAAACATATGTCCGATGAGACGGCTCGTATCATCGACCAGGAAGTAAAATCTCTGGTAGAGCGTAACTACGCACGTGCACGCCAGATCCTGACCGACAATATGGACATCCTGCATTCGATGAAAGATGCGCTCATGAAATATGAGACCATCGATGCACCGCAGATTGACGACCTGATGGCGCGCCGTGAAGTGCGTCCGCCAGCGGGCTGGGAAGACCCAGGCGCTTCCAATAATTCTGACAACAATGGCACCCCGCGTGCGCCGCGTCCGGTTGATGAACCGCGTACGCCAAACCCGGGCAACACCATGTCAGAACAGTTGGGCGATAAGTAAGTCACTGCTGTTGAAGCGTTTGTCTGTACCTCAAACCCTGGAGCTTGCTCCGGGGTTTTTCATTTCTGTTTAACGATATAGATACCAGGGATTTCGCCATGAAATTATTCGCTCAGGACTCGCATCTCGATCTTTCACATCCCCATGTGATGGGGATCCTGAATGTTACCCCTGACTCCTTCTCTGACGGCGGCACGCATAACACGCTTATCGAGGCGGTTAAACACGCGAATCTAATGATTAATGCGGGTGCCACCATTATTGACGTGGGCGGCGAATCGACGCGTCCTGGTGCGGCTGAGGTGTCTGTGGAAGAAGAGCTGGCGCGCGTGGTGCCGGTGGTTGAAGCTATCGCGCAGCGGTTTGAAGTATGGATCTCCGTTGATACCTCTAAACCCGAAGTGATTCGTGAAGTGGCGAGAGTGGGCGCTCACATTATCAATGATATTCGCTCGCTCACTGAGCCCGGCGCACTTGAAGCTGCGGCAGAGACCGGGTTACCGGTATGCCTGATGCACATGCAGGGCCAACCGAAAACCATGCAGGAAGCACCGAAGTATGATGATGTCTTTGCCGACGTGAATCGCTTCTTTATTGAACATATTGCGCGCTGCGAACGTGCAGGTATCCCAAAAGAGAAATTGTTGCTCGACCCGGGGTTCGGTTTCGGTAAAAATCTCTCCCACAATTATGCGTTGCTCGCGCGCTTATCGGAATTCCATCACTTTGACCTGCCGCTGCTGGTGGGGATGTCGAGAAAGTCGATGATTGGGCAGTTGCTGAACGTGGGGCCGAGCGAACGCCTGAGCGGCAGCCTGTCCTGCGCGGTGATTGCGGCGATGCAGGGCGCGCACATTATTCGTGTCCATGACGTCAAAGAAACAGTAGAAGCCATGCGTGTGGTGGAAGCCACACTGGCAGCGAAGGAAAACAAACGCTATGAGTAATCGTAAGTATTTTGGCACCGATGGTATCCGTGGGCGTGTAGGCGATGCTCCCATCACCCCTGATTTTGTCCTGAAGCTCGGCTGGGCTGCTGGCAAAGTGCTGGCGCGTCATGGTTCCCGTAAGATCATTATCGGTAAAGACACCCGTATTTCCGGCTATATGCTGGAGTCCGCGTTGGAGGCGGGTCTGGCGGCGGCTGGACTGTCCGCTTCCTTTACGGGCCCAATGCCAACGCCTGCTGTCGCGTATCTGACGCGCACTTTCCGTGCGGAAGCGGGGATTGTCATCTCAGCTTCTCACAACCCGTTCTACGACAACGGCATTAAATTCTTCTCCATTGACGGCACCAAGCTCCCGGATGACGTGGAAGAAGCAATTGAAGCCGAAATGGAAAAAGAGATCACCTGTGTAGATTCCGCAGAGCTGGGTAAAGCGAACCGTATCGTTGATGCGGCGGGCCGTTATATCGAATTCTGTAAAGGCACCTTCCCGAATGAGCTAAGTCTTGCTCACCTCAAAATTGTTGTGGACTGTGCTAATGGCGCGACCTATCACATCGCCCCGAATGTCTTCCGCGAACTGGGTGCAAAAGTCATCACCATTGGCTGCGAGCCGGATGGTCTGAACATTAACGAGCAGGTGGGGGCAACTGATGTTCGTGCCCTGCAGGCGCGTGTTCTGGCAGAGAAAGCCGACCTGGGCATTGCGCTGGACGGCGACGGTGACCGCGTGATCATGGTCGACCACGAAGGTAACAAGGTCGACGGCGATCAGATCCTCTACATCATTGCCCGTGAGGGCCTGCGTCAGGGCCAGCTGCGCGGCGGTGCGGTGGGCACGCTGATGAGTAACATGGGCCTGGAACTGGCGCTGAAACAGCTCGGTATTCCGTTTGTCCGCGCGAAAGTGGGTGACCGCTATGTGCTGGAAAAACTGCAGGAGAAGGGCTGGCGCATCGGTGCAGAAAACTCGGGTCACGTGATCCTGCTCGACAAAACTACTACCGGTGACGGTATCGTGGCCGCGCTGCAGGTGGTTGCCGCGATGGCGCGCAACCATATGAGCCTGCACGATCTGTGCAGCGGGATGAAAATGTTCCCACAGATCCTGGTAAACGTACGCTTCACTGCCGGTAAAGGCGATCCGCTGGAAAACGAGAACGTCAAAGCGGTGATGGCTGACGTTGAAGCGGCCCTGGGCAATCGTGGACGCGTGCTGTTGCGTAAGTCCGGTACTGAACCGCTGATCCGCGTGATGGTGGAAGGTGAAGACGAAGCGCAGGTAACCGAATTTGCACACCGTATTGCGGACGCTGTGAAAGCTGCATAATCGTGCACGCTAAATGTATAAAAAGGCGGCTTTTGTCGCCTTTGTTTTAAGCAATTAATGGCTTTTTGCTGTTTTTTTCCGCAGTTGATACAATGCGTCAAAAATGCCCTTGCGAAGGTCATTCGCTTTGGTTAGTATTCACACCCGCTTCAGTGGGAAACAAAAATCCTGCTAATTGGTCGAAGCATTGGTATGCGGCAAATCCGCAAGGAACAGGTTGATTATGTACGAAGCTCTTTTAGTTATTTTCCTTATTGTAGCCATCGCTCTCGTAGCGCTGATCATGCTGCAGCAAGGTAAAGGCGCTGATATGGGAGCCTCCTTCGGAGCAGGCGCTTCCGGTACGCTGTTCGGTTCAAGTGGTTCTGCGAACTTCATGACCCGCACAACGGCGATTCTGGCTACGCTGTTCTTCATCATCAGCCTTGTGCTTGGCAATATCAACAGCAACAAGACCAGCAAAGGAAGCGAGTGGGAAAATCTGAGCGCACCAGCGAAAACTGAGCAAACTCAGCCAGCTGCACCGGCTAAGCCAACCAGCGATATCCCGCACTAAGTATTCTGTACCGAGGTGGTGGAATTGGTAGACACGCTACCTTGAGGTGGTAGTGCCCTAACGGGCTTGTGGGTTCGAGTCCCATCCTCGGTACCAATATTCCAGAAGAAAGACGTCGAAAGACGTCTTTTTTTCGTCTGTAGACTGCGAGATCTCCGATCTTTTGTAGGGCGGGTAAGCGCATGCGTCAACCGCCATGTTGCCCGGTGGCGCTGCGCTTACCGGGCCTACGAAAATCAAAATAAAAAAGGCGCCCTGTGGGCGCCTTTTGCACGTTATGTCAGCGATTACTTCTTATCGCTGTGCTCCAGGTTTTCAACCTGCGGCAGACCGTTACCTGAACTGGCGGAGAGCAGGCCATTCTCAACATAGTTGAACAGCTTCTCGCGGGTATCGGTGATGTCCAGGTTACGCATGGTCAGCTGACCAATACGATCGTCCGGTGAGAACACGGATTCACCTTTCTCCATGGTCAGACGCTCTGCTTTATAGGTCAGGTTGTCAGACACGGTGTTCAGGATGGAGTAGTCGTTGCCGCGACGCAGCTCCAGCGTCACTTCACCGGTGATCGCGCTTGCCACCCAACGCTGCAGCGCATCACGCAGCATCAGCGCCTGTGGATCGAACCAGCGGCCCTGATACAGCAGTTTACCCAGTTGACGGCCATGAGAGTGATACTGCTCGATGGTGTCTTCGTTGTGAATGCCGGTCAGCAGACGCTCGTAAGCGATGTGCAGCAGTGCCATTCCCGGGGCTTCATAGATGCCACGGCTTTTCGCTTCGATGATGCGGTTTTCAATCTGATCGCTCATGCCCAGACCGTGACGACCGCCAATACGGTTAGCTTCCAGCATCAGCTCAACATCATCAGAGAAGGTTTTACCGTTTAGCGCAACCGGATGGCCGCGTTCGAAACGCACGGTCACTTCTTCAGCCTGGATTTTTACGTTCTCGTCCCAGAACTTCACGCCCATGATCGGGTTAACGATCTTCACGCTGGAGTTCAGGAATTCCAGGTCTTTCGCTTCGTGCGTCGCACCCAGCATGTTGGAGTCGGTGGAGTAGGCCTTCTCGACTGACATCTTATAGTCGAAGCCGCAGGCGATCATAAACTCGGACATTTCATGACGGCCACCCAGCTCGTCGATGAAGTCGGTATCCAGCCACGGCTTGTAGATCTGCAGTTCGGCGTTGGTCAGCAGGCCATAACGATAGAAACGTTCAATATCGTTACCTTTGTAGGTGCTACCGTCACCCCAGATGTTGACGCCGTCTTCTTTCATCGCCGCAACCAGCATGGTGCCGGTGACCGCACGGCCCAGCGGGGTGGTGTTGAAATAGGTCAGGCCGCCGGTGGTGTTATGGAACGCACCGCACTGAATAGCCGCGATACCTTCAGCGACCAGTTGCTTACGGCAGTCAATCAGGCGCGCGTTCTCTGCACCATACTCTTTAGCGCGACGAGGAATGGCATCGTAGTCGTCCTCATCCGGCTGACCCAGGTTCGCAGTATAGGCGTACGGAACCGCTCCCTTCTGGCGCATCCACAGCAGTGCAGCGCTGGTATCCAGGCCGCCCGAGAAAGCGATGCCAATACGTTGTCCTACCGGAAGATGCTTGAGAATCGTCGTCATAGAATAAAACCCTGCTTGATTGACTGATTAGAGACCGCTTTCGCTCTCTTGTGCATTTTTATGCAAAATAAGTGAGTATTCATTTAATCATCTTTTGGCGAAGACCGGAAGAGAGTCGTGCGTTTTTTGTAAAAATTTTGGTCTAATCGATCTGGCGGAAGTTGGGTTGACAGGTGGGGTCAACTATCAATATACTAAACGCCGATTTTACGTCCCGTCTTCGGTACCAAATCCCAGCATTATTTGCAAATTCTGTCCAAAACGCGTAGAATTTGCCACGTTTCAGGCGCGGGGTGGAGCAGCCTGGTAGCTCGTCGGGCTCATAACCCGAAGGTCGTCGGTTCAAATCCGGCCCCCGCAACCACTTTCCCATAAAGTTCTTTTTCAAATATACTGTGAAGACTTAGAGCCTTCGTAGCTGGATTTGAAAAAATTCTTTCGGAAAGTGCTCCAGGCCACAGTTGTGGCTATAGGGTTCAGTTATCTAAAGCCCCGATTTATCGGGGTTTTTTGTTATCTGACTACAGAATAACTGGGCTTTACGCCCTTTTTTTATGTCTTGGGGGTGGGCTTGTCCACATTAGAGCAAAAATTAACAGAGATGATTACTGCACCGGTCGAAGCACTGGGCTACGAACTGGTCGGCATCGAATTCGTTCGCGGCCGTACATCGACGCTGCGCATCTATATTGATAGTGAAGATGGCATCAATGTTGATGATTGTGCTGATGTCAGCCACCAGGTGAGTGCGGTTCTTGATGTTGAAGACCCGATTACCGTTGCGTACAACCTGGAAGTTTCCTCACCTGGCCTCGATCGCCCGATGTTCACGGCCGAGCACTATGTGCGCTTTACCGGTGAAGAAGTGGCTCTCGTTCTGCGTATGGCCGTACAGAACCGCCGTAAATGGCAGGGAATTATCAAAGCCGTTGATGGTGAAATGATCACGGTGACAGTCGAAGGCAAAGATGAAGTGTTCGCGCTGAGTAATATCCAGAAGGCGAACCTGGTTCCCCACTTTTAACAGTCTGGATTGAGGTGAAAAGCCCGCGATGAACAAAGAAATTTTGGCTGTTGTTGAAGCCGTCTCCAACGAGAAATCACTGCCGCGTGAGAAGATTTTCGAAGCGCTGGAAAGTGCACTGGCTACAGCAACCAAGAAAAAATACGAACAAGAGATCGATGTTCGCGTAGAAATCGATCGTAAAAGCGGTGACTTCGATACATTCCGTCGTTGGGTAATCGTTGAAGAAGTGACCCAGCCGACCAAAGAGATCACGCTGGAAGCTGCCCGTTTTGAAGACGAAAGTCTGAACGTGGGCGAGTACGTTGAAGATCAGATTGAATCTGTCACCTTTGACCGTATCACGACCCAGACCGCTAAACAGGTTATCGTGCAGAAAGTGCGCGAAGCCGAGCGCGCGCTGGTTGTCGATCAGTTCCGCGATCAGGAAGGCGAAATCATCACCGGCGTGGTGAAGAAAGTGAACCGCGACAACATCTCCCTGGAGATCAAATCCGAAGGGTTGCCGGGTAACGCTGAAGCCGTGATCCTGCGTGAAGATATGCTGCCGCGTGAAAACTTCCGCCCAGGTGACCGTATTCGCGGTGTTCTGTACGCCGTTCGCCCTGAAGCGCGTGGTGCACAGCTGTTCGTGACCCGTTCTAAACCAGAAATGCTGGTAGAACTGTTCCGTATCGAAGTGCCGGAAATCGGTGAAGAAGTTATCGAGATTAAAGCGGCGGCTCGCGATCCGGGCTCCCGTGCGAAAATTGCGGTGAAAACCAACGACAAGCGTATCGACCCGGTCGGTGCTTGCGTCGGTATGCGCGGTGCGCGCGTTCAGGCAGTTTCGACTGAGCTGGGCGGCGAACGTATTGATATCGTTCTGTGGGATGACAACCCGGCGCAGTTCGTGATCAACGCAATGGCTCCAGCTGATGTGGCGTCTATCGTTGTTGACGAAGACAAACACACCATGGATATCGCTGTTGAAGCGGGCAACCTGGCGCAGGCAATCGGCCGTAACGGCCAGAACGTACGCCTGGCGTCACAGCTGAGCGGCTGGGAACTCAACGTAATGACCGTTGATGACCTGCAGGCTAAGCATCAGGCTGAAGCCCATGCGGCGATCGATACCTTCACTAAATACCTGGATATTGACGAAGACTTCGCCACTGTTCTGGTTGAAGAAGGTTTCTCTACGCTGGAAGAACTGGCCTATGTGCCAATGAAAGAGCTGCTGGAAATTGACGGTCTGGATGAACCAACCGTTGAAGCCCTGCGTGAACGCGCTAAAAACGCACTGACCACCCTGGCACTGGCTCAGGAAGAAAGCCTTGGCGATAAGAAGCCGGCTGATGACCTGCTGAATCTGGAAGGTCTTGATCGTGCGATTGCGTTCAAGCTGGCTGCCCGTGGTGTTTGTACGCTGGAAGATCTCGCTGAGCAAGGCGTTGATGACCTGGCTGATATCGAAGGTTTAACCGACGAGAAAGCCGGCGAGCTCATCATGGCCGCACGTAATATTTGCTGGTTCGGCGACGAAGCGTAATAAACTGTAGCAGGAAGGAACAGCATGACTGATGTAAC
This sequence comes from Enterobacter cloacae complex sp. S3, assembly GCF_014930495.1. Taxonomy (NCBI): domain Bacteria; kingdom Pseudomonadati; phylum Pseudomonadota; class Gammaproteobacteria; order Enterobacterales; family Enterobacteriaceae; genus Enterobacter; species Enterobacter cloacae complex sp. S3. Next base: position 108,130 of record NZ_JADBRD010000007.1, read on the forward strand.
TGTAAAATCGCTGGCTGCTGAGATTCAGACCTCCGTGGACCGCCTGGTACAGCAATTTGCTGATGCAGGGATCCCGAAGTCCGCTGATGACTCGGTGACCGCGCAAGAAAAACAAACCTTGTTAACGCACCTGAACCGTGAACACGGTTCTACGCCTGACAAGTTAACGCTGCAGCGCAAAACGCGTAGCACGTTAAACATCCCTGGTACCGGTGGCAAAAGCAAATCGGTCCAAATTGAAGTCCGCAAGACGCGCACCTTTGTAAAACGTGATCCGCAAGAGGCAGAACGCCTTGCCGCGGAAGAGCAGGCACAGCGTGAAGCGGAAGAACAAGCTCAGCGTGAGGCGGAAGCAACCGCCAAACGTGAAGCAGAATTAAAAGCTGAACGTGAGGCCGCAGAAAAAGCGAAACGCGACGCAAGTGATAAAGTGAAGCGTGACGCTGCGGAAAAAGACAAAGTGAGCAATCAACAGACAGACGAAATGACCAAAACCGCCCAGGCTGAAAAAGCCCGCCGTGAAAATGAAGCTGCCGAGCTGAAGCGTAAAGCGGAAGAAGAAGCCCGCCGTAAGCTGGAAGAAGAAGCTCGCCGCGTCGCCGAAGAAGCGCGCCGTATGGCAGAAGAAAACGAGAAGAATGGTGTGAATACCGTTGAGCCGACTGAAGACACCAGCGACTATCACGTGACCACTTCTCAGCATGCGCGTCAGGCTGAAGATGATAACGACCGTGAAGTTGAAGGCGGTCGTGGCCGTGGCCGTAATGCAAAAGCAGCGCGTCCGGCGAAAAAAGGCAACAAACACGCTGAATCCAAAGCTGACCGTGAAGAAGCACGCGCTGCTGTTCGCGGCGGTAAAGGCGGTAAGCGTAAAGGTTCCGCTCTGCAGCAGAGCTTCCAGAAGCCTGCTCAGGCCGTTAACCGTGACGTCGTGATTGGCGAAACCATCACCGTTGGCGATCTGGCGAACAAGATGGCGGTTAAAGGCTCTCAGGTCATCAAAGCGATGATGAAACTGGGCGCCATGGCGACCATCAACCAGGTCATCGACCAGGAAACCGCACAGCTGGTTGCTGAAGAGATGGGCCACAAAGTTATCCTGCGTCGTGAAAACGAGCTGGAAGAAGCAGTAATGAGCGACCGTGATACTGGCGCTGCGGCTGAACCGCGTGCACCGGTTGTGACCATTATGGGTCACGTTGACCACGGTAAAACCTCTCTGCTTGACTACATTCGTTCTACTAAGGTTGCCTCTGGTGAAGCGGGTGGTATTACCCAGCACATCGGTGCTTACCACGTAGAAACCGAAAACGGCATGATCACCTTCCTGGATACTCCAGGCCACGCAGCGTTTACCTCAATGCGTGCTCGTGGTGCTCAGGCAACGGATATCGTTGTACTGGTTGTTGCCGCAGACGACGGCGTGATGCCACAGACCATCGAAGCTATCCAGCACGCGAAAGCGGCGCAGGTGCCTCTGGTTGTTGCAGTCAACAAAATCGATAAGCCAGAAGCCGATCTGGACCGCGTGAAGAACGAACTGTCTCAGTACGGCGTTATGCCGGAAGAGTGGGGCGGTGAAGCGCAGTTCATCCCAGTATCTGCGAAAGCGGGTACCGGTATCGATGACCTGCTGAACGCGATCCTGCTGCAGGCTGAAGTACTGGAGCTGAAAGCGATCCGTAATGGTATGGCGAGCGGCGCGGTAATCGAATCCTTCCTGGATAAAGGTCGTGGTCCGGTTGCAACCGTTCTGGTACGCGAAGGTACCCTGAACAAGGGCGACATCGTTCTGTGTGGCTTCGAATACGGCCGCGTTCGTGCGATGCGTAACGAACTGGGTCAGGAAGTTCTGGAAGCGGGTCCGTCCATTCCAGTGGAAATCCTGGGTCTGTCCGGTGTTCCGGCTGCCGGTGACGAAGTGACGGTTGTGCGTGACGAGAAGAAAGCGCGTGAAGTTGCGCTGTATCGTCAGGGCAAATTCCGTGAAGTTAAACTGGCTCGTCAGCAGAAATCTAAACTCGAGAACATGTTTGCCAACATGACCGAGGGCGAAGTTCACGAAGTGAACATCGTTCTGAAAGCTGACGTTCAGGGTTCTGTGGAAGCGATCTCCGACTCCTTGCTGAAACTGTCTACCGACGAAGTGAAAGTGAAGATCATCGGTTCTGGCGTAGGTGGTATCACCGAAACCGACGCAACCCTGGCTGCGGCCTCCAACGCTATCCTGGTTGGCTTCAACGTTCGTGCGGATGCATCTGCGCGTAAAGTAATTGAAGCCGAAAGCCTGGATCTGCGTTACTACTCCGTCATCTATAACCTGATCGACGAAGTGAAAGCAGCGATGAGCGGCATGCTGTCTCCGGAGCTGAAACAGCAGATCATCGGTCTGGCTGAAGTACGTGACGTGTTCAAATCACCGAAATTCGGTGCGATCGCGGGCTGTATGGTTACCGAAGGTAACATCAAGCGTCACAACCCAATCCGCGTACTGCGTGACAACGTGGTTATCTACGAAGGCGAGCTGGAATCCCTGCGCCGCTTCAAAGATGACGTTAACGAAGTCCGTAACGGCATGGAATGTGGTATCGGCGTGAAGAACTATAACGACGTTCGCGTTGGCGATATGATCGAAGTGTTCGAGATCATCGAAATTCAGCGTACCATCGCTTAATTACCGATTGTAAGCCGGGATCGCCTCGCGCCACCCGGCAATAATTTTAAAAGGGGCTTTTAGCCCCTTTTTTGTCTGGAGAATTTATTATGGCGAAAGAATTTGGTCGCCCTCAGCGCGTAGCGCAGGAAATGCAGAAAGAGATCGCACTCATTCTGCAACGTGAAATTAAAGACCCGCGCGTCGGCATGATGACCACCGTTTCCGGTGTCGAAATGTCCCGCGATCTGGCGTATGCAAAAGTGTTCGTCACCTTCCTGAACGATCAGGACGAAGCGGCAGTGAAAAACGGCATTAAAGCGCTGCAGGAAGCCTCTGGTTTCATCCGCTCCCTGCTCGGCAAAGCGATGCGCCTGCGCATCGTGCCTGAGCTGACCTTCTTCTACGACAACTCGCTGGTTGAAGGTATGCGTATGTCCAACCTGGTGACCAGCGTGGTTAAACATGACGACGAGCGTCGTGTTAACCCGGCGGACGACAGCAAGGAGGACTAATGAGTCGTCCTCGTCGTCGCGGTCGCGACGTGCATGGTGTGCTGCTGCTGGATAAACCCCAGGGCGCTTCCAGCAACGACGTGCTGCAGAAAGTTAAGCGTATTTATAACGCCAACCGTGCGGGCCACACCGGCGCGCTCGATCCGCTGGCAACGGGCATGCTGCCGGTCTGCCTGGGAGAGGCGACAAAGTTTTCCCAGTACCTGCTCGACTCCGATAAGCGCTACCGCGTTATCGCTAAACTGGGCCAGCGCACGGATACCTCCGACGCGGATGGCCAGGTGGTGGAAGAGCGTCCGGTGACGTTCAGCGCGGAACAGCTTGATGCTGCGCTGGAGAGCTTCCGTGGGGACACGATGCAGGTGCCGTCGATGTATTCGGCGCTGAAATATCAGGGCAAGAAGCTCTACGAATATGCGCGCCAGGGCATTGACGTCCCGCGTGAAGCCCGTCCGATAACCGTGTATGAGCTGCTGTTTATTCGCCACGAAGGTGATGAGCTGGAGCTGGAAGTACACTGTTCGAAAGGGACCTATATTCGCACCATCATCGACGATCTCGGTGAAAAGCTGGGCTGCGGTGCGCATGTGATTTACCTGCGCCGCCTGGCGGTGAGCAAGTATCCGGTGGAGCGGATGGTCACCCTGGAATATCTGCGCGAGCTGGTAGAACAGGCGGAAGCGCAGGGGATTCCGCCGGCAGATTTGCTGGATCCTTTGCTGATGCCGATGGACAGTCCGGCAGCGGACTTCCCGGTTGTTAATCTTCCTTTAACATCGTCCGTTTACTTTAAGAACGGCAACCCGGTTCGTACGGCGGAAGCGCCGCTGGAGGGACTGGTACGCGTGACCGAAGGTGACGAAGGGAAATTCATCGGTATGGGCGAAATGGATGGCGAAGGGCGCGTTGCGCCGCGTCGTCTGGTCGTCGAATATCCGGTCGACGCGTGACGGTGGTAACGGCTCACCTTGCGATAAGCAGGGGAGACGAGTAGAATATCGCCGCTTAACGCCTGGTAAATTGTTTAACAATCTGCGGGGCGTACATGGGATTGCTGAATTAGAGATCGGCATCCTTACATTCTTTATACTTTGGAGTTTGAAAATGTCTCTAAGCGTTGAAGCTAAAGCTAAAATCGTTTCTGAGTTTGGTCGTGGTACTAACGACAGCGGTTCTACCGAAGTTCAGGTTGCACTGCTGACTGCACAGATTAACCACCTGCAGGGTCACTTTGCAGAGCACAAAAAAGATCACCACAGCCGTCGTGGTCTGCTGCGTATGGTTTCTCAGCGTCGTAAACTGCTCGACTACCTGAAACGTAAAGATGTTGCACGCTACACCGCGCTGATCGAGCGTCTGGGTCTGCGTCGCTAATTCTTGCGAGTTTCAGAAAAGGGGGCCTGATGGCCCCTTTTTTCAACCAGACGGCAGCAATTCACTGGAAACTATTGTATTGTTGCTATAAATGATCTTCATTGCAGAGGTTCGCGCGGCTAATGAGAGGCTTCACCCATGGGGGTGTTGGTTGTCATTAGTCGCGAGGATGCGAAGAAGGTCGGGTTAAATCGACAGCACACCGGTGGTGTGCTGTCAAACATTTAAGAAAGGACAGAACTTTGCTGAATCCGATCGTTCGTAAATTCCAGTATGGTCAACATACCGTCACGCTGGAAACCGGCATGATGGCACGTCAGGCTACTGCTGCCGTTATGGTAAGCATGGATGACACTGCGGTATTCGTTACCGTTGTTGGCCAGAAAAAAGCTAAACCAGGTCAGGACTTCTTCCCGCTGACCGTTAACTACCAGGAGCGTACCTACGCTGCCGGTAAAATCCCGGGTGGTTTCTTCCGTCGTGAAGGCCGTCCAAGCGAAGGCGAAACCCTGATTGCGCGTCTGATTGACCGCCCGGTTCGTCCGCTTTTCCCGGAAGGCTTCGTTAACGAAGTACAGGTTATCGCGACCGTTGTTTCCGTTAACCCACAGGTTAACCCGGACATCGTTGCCATGATCGGCGCATCCGCTGCCCTGTCACTGTCTGGTATTCCATTCAATGGCCCAATCGGTGCCGCGCGCGTTGGCTACATCAACGACCAGTACGTGCTGAACCCAACCCAGGAAGAGCTGAAAGAAAGTAAGCTGGACCTGGTTGTTGCAGGTACTGAAGCGGCTGTGCTGATGGTTGAATCCGAAGCTGAACTGCTGAGCGAAGACCAGATGCTGGGCGCTGTGGTATTTGGCCACGACCAGCAGCAGATCGTTATCCAGAACATCAACGACCTGGTGAAAGAAGCCGGTAAACCACGTTGGGACTGGCAGCCAGAAGCAGCAAACGACGCGCTGAACGCACGCGTTGCAGCTCTGGCAGAATCTCGTCTGAGCGATGCATACCGCATCACTGACAAACAGGAGCGTTACGCTCAGGTTGACGTGATCAAGTCTGAAACTATCGCGACGCTGGTTGCTGAAGACGAAACGCTGGACGCTAACGAACTGAGCGACATCCTGCACGCAATCGAGAAAAACGTTGTTCGTAGCCGCGTACTGGCAGGCGAGCCGCGTATCGATGGCCGCGAAAAAGACATGATCCGTGGTCTGGATGTGCGTACTGGCGTTCTGCCACGTACTCACGGTTCCGCGCTGTTCACCCGTGGCGAAACGCAGGCGCTGGTTACCGCGACCTTGGGTACTGCACGTGACGCACAGATCATCGACGAACTGATGGGCGAGCGCACTGACAGCTTCCTGTTCCACTACAACTTCCCTCCGTACTCCGTAGGCGAAACCGGTATGGTTGGCTCGCCGAAGCGTCGTGAAATTGGTCACGGTCGTCTGGCGAAGCGCGGCGTGTTGGCAGTAATGCCAGAAGCTGACAAGTTCCCGTACACCGTTCGTGTGGTTTCTGAAATCACCGAATCCAACGGTTCTTCTTCCATGGCTTCCGTGTGTGGTGCTTCTCTGGCGCTGATGGATGCAGGCGTGCCAATCAAAGCCGCCGTTGCGGGTATCGCAATGGGCCTGGTGAAAGAAGGCGACAACTTCGTTGTTCTGTCTGACATTCTGGGTGACGAAGACCACTTGGGCGATATGGACTTCAAAGTAGCGGGTTCCCGCGAAGGTATCTCTGCGCTGCAGATGGATATCAAAATTGAAGGTATCACCAAAGAGATCATGCAGGTTGCTCTGAACCAGGCTAAAGGTGCGCGTCTGCACATCCTGGGCGTGATGGAACAGGCGATTAACGCGCCGCGTGGCGACATTTCTCAGTTCGCTCCACGTATCCACACCATCAAGATCAATCCAGACAAGATCAAAGATGTTATCGGTAAGGGCGGTTCCGTAATCCGTGCGCTGACCGAAGAGACTGGCACCACGATCGAAATCGAAGATGACGGTACTGTGAAGATCGCAGCAACCGACGGCGAGAAAGCGAAATTCGCGATCCGTCGCATCGAAGAAATCACGGCAGAGATCGAAGTGGGCCGCGTCTACGCAGGTAAAGTGACCCGTATCGTTGACTTTGGCGCGTTCGTTGCCATCGGTGGCGGTAAAGAAGGCCTGGTTCATATCTCTCAGATCGCTGATAAGCGCGTTGAGAAAGTGACCGATTACCTGCAGATGGGTCAGGAAGTACCGGTGAAAGTTCTGGAAGTTGATCGCCAGGGCCGTATCCGTCTGAGCATTAAAGAAGCAACCGAGCAGTCTCAGCCAGCTGCTGCGCCAGAAGCACAGGCAGCAGAACAGCAAGGCGAGTAAGTTGCCATTTGCCCTCCGCTTTGCGGAGGGCCTATTATCAGGCAGGACGCCTTGTTAAGCCGCCGGGGGACAGGACGTTCATCCAATAGTTGTCTTCGGGAGTGGGAAATGAAGCCTTTTTTGCGCTGGTGTTTCGTTGCGACAGCTTTAACGCTGGCAGGATGCAGCAACTCTGCCTGGCGTAAGAGCGAAGTCCTCGCAGTGCCATTGCAACCGACTTTGCAGCAGGAAGTGATTCTGGCACGCATGGAACAAATACTTGCCAGTCGGGCTTTAACCGATGAAGAACGCGCACAGCTTTTATATGAGCGCGGAGTGTTGTATGATAGTCTCGGTCTGAGGGCATTGGCGCGAAATGATTTTTCACAAGCGCTGGCTATCCGACCTGATATGCCTGAAGTATTCAATTACTTAGGCATTTATTTAACGCAGGCAGGCAATTTTGATGCTGCCTATGAAGCGTTTGATTCTGTACTTGAGCTTGATCCAACTTACAACTACGCGCACTTGAATCGCGGTATCGCATTGTATTACGGCGGTCGTGATAAGTTAGCGCAAGATGATCTGCTGGCGTTTTATCAAGACGATCCTAATGATCCTTTCCGTAGCCTGTGGCTTTACATCGTTGAGCGGAAGCTCGATGAGAAGCAGGCAAAAGAGGCACTGAAACAGCGCTTCGATAAATCGGACAAGGAACAGTGGGGATGGAACATTGTCGAGTTCTACCTGGGCAACATTAGCGAAGCAACGCTGATGGAACGCCTCAAGGCGGACGCAACGGATAACACCTCGCTCGCTGAGCATCTCAGTGAAACCAACTTCTATTTAGGTAAGTACTACCTAAGTCTGGGGGATATGGACAGCGCTACGGCACTGTTCAAATTAGCGGTTGCTAACAACGTACACAACTTCGTTGAGCACCGTTATGCATTGTTGGAATTATCGCTCTTGGGCCAGGAGCATGACGACCTGGCAGAATCGGACCAGCAATAGCTGACGACATAAACATCAGCCCGTAATCTTTTGATTGCCATCACCTTTACTGGTGAGGGCGTTGTTGTTCGTCAATACACCTACTTTGAGCCGGTTCACACTTTTCAATGAAAATTGCTAATCATTTTCACGATGAGCTAAGTAGACTGGCCGCCATTAATATCGAGGCACTTGTACTACATGGCTGAATTCGAAACCACTTTTGCAGATCTGGGCCTGAAGGCTCCTATCCTTGAAGCCCTTAACGATCTGGGTTACGAAAAACCATCTCCGATCCAGGCTGAGTGTATCCCACACCTGCTTTCTGGTCGTGACGTGCTGGGCATGGCCCAGACTGGTAGCGGTAAAACTGCAGCATTCTCGCTGCCGCTGCTGAACAACATTGATCCGGACCTGCGTGCACCGCAGATCCTCGTCCTGGCTCCAACCCGTGAACTGGCTGTTCAGGTTGCAGAAGCCATGACGGAATTCTCTAAACATATGCGCGGCGTAAACGTGGTAGCCCTGTACGGCGGCCAGCGTTATGACGTGCAGTTACGCGCCCTGCGCCAGGGCCCACAGATTGTTGTCGGTACGCCGGGCCGTCTGCTGGATCACCTGAAGCGCGGTACTCTGGACCTCTCTAAACTGAGCGGCCTGGTACTGGATGAAGCAGATGAAATGCTGCGTATGGGCTTCATCGAAGACGTCGAAACCATCATGGCGCAGATCCCGGACGGTCATCAGACCGCGCTGTTCTCTGCCACCATGCCAGAAGCGATTCGTCGTATCACTAAGCGCTTCATGAAAGATCCTCAGGAAGTGCGTATTCAGTCCAGCGTAACCACTCGCCCGGACATCAGCCAGAGCTACTGGTCTGTGTACGGCATGCGCAAAAACGAAGCGCTGGTGCGTTTCCTGGAAGCGGAAGATTTTGATGCGGCGATTATCTTCGTGCGTACCAAAAACGCGACCCTGGAAGTGGCTGAAGCCCTGGAGCGTAGCGGCTACAACAGCGCAGCGCTGAACGGCGACATGAACCAGGCTCTGCGTGAGCAGACTCTGGAGCGTCTGAAAGACGGTCGTCTGGATATCCTGATTGCAACCGACGTGGCAGCACGTGGTCTGGACGTTGAACGTATCAGCCTGGTTGTAAACTACGACATCCCGATGGATTCCGAGTCTTACGTTCACCGTATCGGCCGTACCGGCCGTGCGGGTCGCGCGGGTCGTGCGCTGCTGTTCGTTGAGAACCGCGAGCGTCGTCTGCTGCGTAACATTGAACGCACCATGAAGCTGACCATTCCAGAAGCTGACCTGCCAAACGCAGATCTGCTGGGCAAACGCCGTCTGGAAAAATTCGCCGCGAAAGTACAGCAGCAGCTGGAAAGCAGCGATCTGGACCAGTACCGTGCGCTGCTGTCGCAGATTCAGCCTGTTGCTGAAGGCGAAGAGCTGGACATGGAAACCCTGGCTGCAGCACTGCTGAAAATGGCTCAGGGCGAACGTAGCCTGATCGTGCCACCAGATGCGCCGATGCGTCCTAAGCGTGAATTCCGTGACCGTGACGATCGCTTCGAACGTCGTGGCGACCGCAATGACCGTGGCCCACGTGGTGACCGTCCAGAGCGTGGTGGTGAAGATCGTCCACGTCGTGAACGTCGTGACGCGGGTGATATGGAACTGTACCGCATTGAAGTGGGCCGTGATGATGGCGTTGAAGTTCGTCACATCGTTGGCGCGATCGCTAACGAAGGTGACATCAGCAGCCGTTACATCGGTAACATCAAGCTGTTCGCATCCCACTCTACCATCGAGCTGCCAAAAGGCATGCCGGGCGAAGTGCTGCAGCACTTTACGCGTACCCGCATCCTGAATAAGCCGATGAACATGCAGCTGATGGGCGATGCACAGCCACGTCCTGACCGCGGTGGTGAACGTCGTGGCGGTGGTCGCAGCTTCGGTGGCGAACGTCGTGAAGGCGGCCGCAGCGAAGGTCGCGGTGAACCACGTCGTTTCTCCGGCGAGCGTCGCGAAAACCGCGGCCCACGTCGTGACGAAGGCACCAGCCGTCGCCGTGACGCGTAAGCCTTACGCAACTGACGTAAAGTAAAATATACAGCCCCGATACACGCTATCGGGGCTTTTTTTATTCCTTTTGTACTCTTGTACTGGTACAGTGCATCACATTAAAATGCAGAACCGCATGATTGACTGGAGAAAAGGCTGTATGGCGACACTAACCACCACCCAAACGTCACCTTCGCTGCTTGGCGGCGTGGTGATCATCGGCGGAACCATCATTGGTGCCGGGATGTTTTCCCTGCCAGTGATCATGTCCGGTGCGTGGTTCTTCTGGTCGCTGGCGGCGCTGGTCTTTACCTGGTTCTGCATGCTCCATTCCGGGCTGATGATCCTTGAAGCAAACCTGAACTACCGCATTGGCTCCAGCTTCGACACCATCACCAAAGATCTGCTGGGTAAAGGCTGGAACCTGGTGAATGGGCTGTCCATCGCCTTTGTGCTCTATATCCTGACCTACGCGTATATTTCGGCGAGCGGCTCGATTCTGCATCACACCTTCTCGGAGATGTCGCTGAACGTTCCGGCGCGTCTGGCAGGGTTATGTTTTGCGCTGGCTGTGGCGTTTATCGTCTGGATGAGTACCAAAGCGGTGAGCCGCATGACGGCGATCGTATTAGGCGCGAAGGTCATCACTTTCTTCCTGACCTTCGGCAGCCTGCTGGGGCACGTGACGCCCGCCACGCTGTTTAACGTCGCCGAAGTGAACACCTCCTACACGCCGTACCTGCTGATGACGCTGCCG